>NZ_FPIX01000036.1:0-62669 GCF_900119205.1 Pseudomonas sp. NFACC16-2
GTCCATCTCGGTCGTATCTTGCGCCAACAGCACCACGGGACTGCATTGCATCCGTTGCAGGGTCGCGTCCTGATGGGGCTGCAACACCTTCTGGAACGTGACTTTCTCATTATCAAGAAATCGATAAGCCGCCGTCGTTTCTGCCAGCCCTCGACAAGCGGTCGGGATGCTGTTGCCGGGATGATCGGCTAGGCGTCCTAAAAAGCTGGCGAGCCTGGCATTTAAACGGCCATCACCCAAGTCGGCGGTTTTCATTTCGTCCTGTGCCCAATTCAATCATCGTTCTCCATTTCTCCGAATTCCCAAAATACTTGAAAACAGAGTTATGTAGAACGATGAGCGCTCTGCGTGGGAATGCATCTCGTGACGCTCTGCGTCACCTGCCAGAAGCGGAACGCGGAGCGTCCCTGGCGGCATTCCCACGCAGGAGCGTGGGAACGATCGATACAACAGTATTTCCGATTATAGAGCCAGGGCAGGGGCTGCTGCCTAACCCAGCACGAGCAAGCTCCTCCGCCACGCTTGATCGTTCCCTCGCTCTGCGTGGGAATGCAGCCCGTGACGCTCTGCGTCACCTGCCAGAAGCGGAACGCGGAGTGTCCCTGGCGGCTTTCCCACGCAGGAGCGTGGGAGCGATCGACTTGTGGTCAAGACCGAGCCCGCTAGACGATCAAGCCGACAGCGGCGGCGTCCGTGGCGGGATCAGGCGTTTTGAACCGATCGATTCGAACGCCGAGGCCAGTCGCAATAACGTCGAATCGTCATAGGCGCGGCCAGCGAACGTCAGCCCGACGGGCATGCCGATATCCGCCATGATGCCCATCGGCACGGTGACCGTAGGCACGCCCAGATGGCGGATGGCAAGGTTGCCGTTGGCGACCCAGACCCCATTGCTCCAGGCGATATCGGCAGATGCCGGGTTGACGTCCGCATCCGCCGGCCCGACGTCGGCGACGGTCGGGAAGATCACCGCGTCCAGGCCCAGCCGCTCCATCCAGTCCTCCAGATCGATTCGACGTGTCTGTTCAAGCCCACGCAGGCCGTCGGGCAGGGTCGGGATCTGGTCCCACGGCGTGATGCCCCGCTGGGCCATCTTCACGTACTCATCCATGCCGGCCGCCAGATCATCCTCCCGGTTGGGCAGGGTGCCCGGGTCGTGGGGGAAGATCTTCGGTCCGTCGACGTCGGCCAGGCGATTCAACTTCGGATCGCCGTTGGCCCGCAGGAAGTCATCGAATGCCCAGGCCGACAGGTCCCACAATTCATGGTGCAGGAACTCTTTGGAAACCAGGCCGCGGGTGAATACCGTAGGTGCGCCAGGACGATCGCCCTCGCAGTTGGACACCAGGGGGAAATCCACCTCGACCACTTCGGCGCCACAGGCCTCAAGCGCCTTGCGCGCTTGCTCCCAGAGCTCGATCACCGAGGCGCGGGTGATGATTCGCTGCCCCGTCGGGCCGCCGATACCGGGGGCTTGGGCCGTGCCCGCCTCAGGGTCGGCGTTGATGTACATCCGAGGAACGCCGAACCGAACGCCTGCCAGCGCACTTGGGGTGCTGGCAAGGCTCGGATACGAGGCCGGACGCACTGAATCAACGCTCGGAATCGGCACCCAGGGTTGCAGGCGCCACAGGTCGCCACGGGTGTCCGGGTCCTCGGCGACCACCACGTCCAGCACTTCGAGCAGGTCGGCCATGGTCCTGGCGAAGGGCACGACGACGTCCATCGTCGGCGTCAACGGCCAGTTGCCACGCACCGAGATCACCCCGCGCGACGGCGTATACGCACACAAGCCATTGTTCGACGCTGGACCGCGCCCGCTCGACCAGGTTTCTTCGGCAAGGCCGAACGCCGCGAAACTGGCGGCGGTTGCCGTGCCCGCACCGTTCGAGGAGCCGGAGGCAAACGGCGCGGTGAGGTAGTCGCCGTTGTACGGGCTCTCGGCACGGCCATACACCCCGCGCTGCATGCCGCCGTTGGCCATGGGCGGCATGTTCGTCTTGCCCAGGCAGATCGCCCCGGCGGCGCGAAGCCGTTCGATGGTGAACGCATCGCGATAAGCAACCAGGTCCTTGAACGCCGGGCTGCCGGAAGCGGCAGTGAGCCCCTTGACCAGGTAACTGTCCTTGGCCGTATAGGGAATGCCGTCAAGCGGCCCCAGGGTCTGGCCGCTGGCCCGACGGGCATCGCAGGCCTGGGCCTCTTTCAATGCATCGGGGTTGCGCACCACCACCGCGTTGAGAGCTGTGGGCGTGTCGGGGCCGTCGTAGGCATCGATCCTGGCGAGGTAGGCCTGGACAAGCGCCACCGCGGTCGTCTGGCCCGACTCCAGCGCAGCGCGCAATTGGCCAATGGAGGCTTCGGTGATTTCGATCATGCTGTCAGCGCCGCGGCAGAGGGATTGCGGGGTGTTCGGTTCCATTGAAGCTGCTCCTGAGACTTCAGGTCATCTCAAAGTGGATATTTATCGGACTTGCGCACTGTACTACGGAATAGCGATCAGGGGCAGTCAGGTTTGACCGGACTGCGTCTCGAACGAGCCGAAAATTTGCCACCTTCAGACTTCGTTAAGAAACGGCCTCGATACTTTCTCCCAATAGCCCGAGGGAGAACGTTGACCCATGCCCGATTTCGACTGGAACATCCACCTGCCGCTGGCCTTCGGTGATGCCGGCCCGCCGGTTCGGCACTTGCACCGGGCGTTGCCGGGACAAGCCCGGCGAGCTGAGTTCGAGGCGTTCATCCAGCAGCGTTTTCGCCAGGTCCACGGTGCCGATATTCGTCACTTCATGCCGGAGCTGTTCGGGCTCGACGATGTCCATGGCACGCTCTGCGCAGCCGCTGGCGTGCGCCTGGCCGCCCAGGGGCCGCTGTTCCTCGAACATTATCTGGATAGCCCCATCGAGCCCTTGATCAGCGCCGCCGCCGATCGTGCGGTGGACCGCGCTGGCATCGTCGAGGTTGGCAACCTGGCCGCCAGCGACACGGGCAGCGCCCGGCTGAGCATCATAGCGATCACTTATCTGTTGGCCATGGGCGGCCTGGAGTGGGTTGCGTTCACTGGCAACATCGGCCTGGTCAACAGCTTCCATCGCCTGGGCCTCAAGCCTGTGACGCTGTGCCCGGCAGACCCGCAGCGCCTCGGCGAGGACCGTCATCTCTGGGGCCGCTACTACGAGAGCCAGCCGTGGGTTCATGTCGGAAACATCCGCGCCGGTTTCATTCATCTGCGCAATACCGGCGTGTTCAATCGCCTGGGACTGCCGACGGACCTCGGAGAAACCAGCCATGTCGCCTGAAATGGAACGCTTCAAGCGCACTCTGCGTGGTCATGCCGAGCGCAGGGGCCATGCCGTGGCACTGTGGGGCGACGGCTCGCAGCTCGACTACGCGACACTTTATTCCGAAGTGGTGTACCGCCAGCAACGCTTGCGCGATGAACACATCAGTGTTGTCGCCCTGGCGCTGGATAACGGCATCGAAGCGATGCTCTGGGACCTTGCCGCACTGTTCGAAGGGCTGACCTGCGTCATCCTGCCCGGGTTTTTCAGCCAGGCTCAACGTCAGCACTGCCTGGAACAGAGCCAAGCCGAGCGAGTGATTGCCGAGCCCGCGTTCGAAGCGCAACTGCAAGCTGCCGGATACCAGCACAGTGGCGAGTTCTGGCGACGGCACTTCGACGGACCGAGCCGTCTGCCGGCAGGCACCGCCAAGCTGACGTTCACTTCTGGCACCACCGGCACGCCGAAGGGCGTCTGCCTGAGCGCCGACAGCCTGTTGCGGGTGGCCCGCGAACTGGAGCAGGCCAGCCAACCGGTCGAGGCCAGGCATCACCTGACGTTACTGCCCCTGGCGATTTTGCTGGAAAACCTTGGCTGCTACGCGGCGTTGTATGCCGGTGCCATGCTGAGCCTGCCCAGTCAGAAAACCCTCGGCATCCAGGGCGCCAGTGGGGTCGACCCGACGCGGCTGCTGAGATGCCTGGCCGAGCGTCGGGCGCAGAGCCTGATCCTGGTTCCGCAGCTGCTGCTGATGTTGGTCATGGCTGCGGAACAAAAGATGTTCAACCCGCACATCGTGCGATTCGCCGCCGTTGGCGGGGCACGGGTGTCCCACGATTTGTTGCAGCGGGCCCAGCGTGTTGGCCTGCCGGTGTTTGAAGGCTATGGGCTGTCGGAATGCGCCTCGGTGGTCTGCCTCAATCGGCCAGAGGCTCATCGCGCCGGCAGTGTCGGCCGGCCGCTACCCCATGTGGAGATCCGCTTGGCCGAGGACGGCGAAGTCCTGATCAAGGGTTCGACGCTGCTCGGTTACCTGGGTGAGCCACCGCATGCCAGCGAGTGGTGGCCCAGCGGCGACCTGGGTGAGTTCGACGAAGACGGTTTCCTTTACCTGCGCGGTCGCAAGAAGCATCAGTTCGTGACCAGTTTCGGTCGCAACGTGAACCCCGAATGGGTTGAAGCCGAACTCACCCAGGGCGGTGACATTGCCCAGGCCTTTGTCTATGGCGAAGCCATGCCGCACAACCATGCACTGCTCTGGCCCGCCCGGGCCGACTGCACGGATCAAACGCTGGAGCTGGCCGTGGCCAAGGCCAACGACACGCTGCCCGACTACGCGCGGGTCCATCGCTGGACGCGCCTGGACCAACCCTTCAGCGCTGCCAACGGCATGCTCACCGCCAATGGCCGGCCACGCCGGGAGGCCATCGTCGAGCATTACCGCGCGCGGCTCACCTCATCTGTCTTGTCCGAGGAATCCCCATCATGAGTTTTTTTGACACGTTGCAAGAAGCCACCCAGCAAGAGCGCCAGACCCTGTTCAATCTGCCAATCATCCGCGACGCCCTCGACGGCCAGGTCAGCCTCGCCAGTTACCGGGGGTTCCTGATCCAGGCGTATTACCACGTGCGCCACACCGTACCGCTGATGATGGCTTGCGGGGCGCGCCTGCCAGCGCATCTGGAATGGCTGCGCAAGGCCGTGTGTGAATACATCGACGAAGAGTACGGCCACGAGCAATGGGTGCTGGATGACATTGCCGTGTGCGGTGGCGATAAGGAAGCGGTGCGCAACGGTCAGCCGTCGTTGCCCATTGAGCTGATGGTCAGTTACCTCTACGACTTGATCGCCCGAGGCAACCCGGTGGGCCTGTTCGGCATGGTCAATGTGCTGGAAGGCACCAGTATCGCTCTGGCGACCCATGCCGCCGACAGCATTCGTCAGCGCCTGGAATTGCCACCCACGGCCTTCAGCTACCTCAGCTCCCATGGTTCGCTCGACATCGAGCATATGCAGACCTATCGCGGCTTGATGAACCGGCTGGAGGATCCGGCGGACCAGGCTGCGGTGATCCATGCCTCCAAGGTGGTGTATCGGTTGTACACCGACATGTTCCGCGGCCTGCCGCGTGACGGGGAGCATGAACATGCGCCTGTGTGATGCGCGTGTCGTGCTGACCGGCGCCAGTGGCGGAATCGGCCAGGCCATCGCCGCCGCCCTGTGCGCCAGTGGTGCTCGGGTGCTGGCCGTGGCCAGGCATCACGAAGCCTTGCAGCCGTTGCTGGAGCGTTATCCGCAGCACTTGAGCTGGGTCGAAGCCGACCTGACCTTCCTCGTCGACCGGCGCAAAGTGCTGGTCGCCGCCGAGGCCCAGGGCGGTATCAACCTGCTGATCAATGCCGCCGGCGTGAACCACTTCGCCATGCTCGAACAACTCGACGACAGCGAGATCAACGCCATGCTGGCGCTGAACATCAGCGCGCCGATCTGCCTGACCAAACTGCTCTTGCCACTGCTCAAGCAGGCTGACAGTGCGATGGTGGTCAATGTTGGCTCGACCTATGGATCAATCGGCTACCCGGGCTATGCCAGCTACTGCGCCAGCAAGTTTGCCTTGCGCGGTTTTTCCGAAGCCTTGCGCCGGGAGTTGGCCGATACCCGTGTCGGGGTGCTCTACGTAGCGCCCCGGGCCACCCGTACCTCGATGAACAGTCCGGCGGCCGATGCGCTCAACCAAGCCCTCAAGGCCAACGTCGACGACCCGCAAACCGTGGCGGCGGCGGTGATCCACGCGATTATCGGCGACCGACGCGAGTTGTATCTGGGCTGGCCCGAACGCTTTTTCGTCGGCCTCAACAGCCTGCTGCCCAACCTGGTGGACCGTGGCCTGCGCAAGCAATTGCCACTGGTGCGCCGTCTCAGTCACAAACCCGAAAACGAGCATCTCAAGCCATGAAAAAAATCCTCGCTTGCCTGTTGATCGGCACCCTGAGCCAAAGCGTCTGGGCGTTGGAGGCGGCCGACCAGCAACGTCTCAGCGACATCCAGCAGAGTTGGGCCCATATTCAATATGAAGTGCCCGAAGGCCAACGCGCCGATGCGTTCGAAAAACTCGCCGTCCAGGCCTCGGCGTTCAAGCAGGAG
This sequence comes from Pseudomonas sp. NFACC16-2, assembly GCF_900119205.1. Lineage (NCBI taxonomy): Bacteria > Pseudomonadati > Pseudomonadota > Gammaproteobacteria > Pseudomonadales > Pseudomonadaceae > Pseudomonas > Pseudomonas sp. NFACC16-2. Next base: position 6,426 of record NZ_FPIX01000036.1, read on the forward strand.
CGCCAATCGGTGGCCGAAGCGTGGATCTGGTCTGGCATCGTCAACAGCAGTTGGGCCGGTGCCAAGGGGGGGATCGGTGCTTTGGGCAAGGTCAAGGATGCCAAGGGCGACCTGGAAAAAGCCCTGACCCTGGACCCCAAGGCCCTGCAAGGCTCGGCCTATACCAGCCTCGGCGCACTCTACGACCGGGTGCCGGGCTGGCCCCTGGGTTTCGGCGACTCCGACAAGGCCGAGCAATTGCTCAAGCAGGCGTTGCAACTCAACCCGAACGGCATCGACAGCCTGTACTTTTGGGGCGATCACCTCTACCGTCAGAAGCGCTATAGCGAAGCCAAGGCAGCGTTGCAAAAAGCCTTGCAGGCAGCACCGCGGCCGGGTCGGGAAACGGCTGATGCCGGGCGCCGCAAGGAGATCGACGCCTTACTGGTGGATGTGAACAAGCAACTGAACTGACAGGAGCGGATGTGCGTTTATTACTGATCGAGGATGACGTGGCCCTGGGCGAGGGCATCCATCAGGCCCTGAGTCGCGAAGGTTATACCGTCGACTGGGTGCAGGACGGCAGCAGCGCCTTGCATTCGTTGCTCAGTGAAACATTCGACCTGGCGGTGCTCGACCTGGGCCTGCCACGCATGGACGGCCTGCAAGTGTTGCGGCGCTTGCGTGACAGTGGCTCCAACCTGCCGGTGCTGATCCTCACTGCCCGCGATGCCACCGAGGATCGCATCGCCGGGTTGGACGCCGGGGCCGACGATTATCTGGTCAAGCCCTTCGATCTGGCGGAACTCAAGGCCCGGCTACGGGCCCTGTTGCGTCGCAGCGCCGGCCGCGCCCAAGCGTTGATCGAACATGCCGGCATCAGCCTGAACCCAGGTACCCAGCAAGTCAGTTACCAAGGCAAGCCGGTGGCCCTGACGCCCAAGGAGTATCAGTTGCTCCATGAGCTGCTCTCGCCGCCGGGTCGCGTCATGACTCGCGATCATCTGATGCAACTGCTCTACGGCTGGAGCGAGGAGGCCGAGAGCAACACGCTGGAAGTGCACATCCATCACCTGCGCAAGAAATTCTCCACCGACCTGATCCGCACCATTCGCGGGGTCGGATACCTGGTGGAGGAGCGTCGATGAGTTCGATCCGGCGTCGCACCCTCACGTTGATTCTTGGCCTGCTGTTCCTTGGTTTGTTGATCATCACCGTATTCAACCTGCATGACAGCAACCACGAAATCGCCGAGGTCTACGATGCCCAGTTGGCGCAGAATGCCCGGCTATTGCAGGGCGTGATGCGCATGCCGATGGCGAGCAAGGAGCACGCCGAACTGTATCAGGCGTTCAATTCGGCGTTGGGGCAGGCAGCGCCCAAAGTCGACGGTCATCCCTATGAAAGCAAGATCGCTTTCCAGGTCTGGAACTCACAGGGTTCGGTGTTGGTGCATACGTCCAGCGCACCGTCGTTCACCTCACCGCCGAGCGCGCCTGGCTTCAGTGAGGTCGTGGACCAGAAAAACCGTAAGTGGCGGGCGTTCGTCCTCGACGACGCGCAATACGGCTTGAAGATCTGGGTGGGCGAGCGTGACGACGTGCGTGCCGACCTGGTCGACCGCATTGTTCGTCACACCGTCGTCCCCAACCTGATCGGCAGCGTGGTGCTTGCGGCCGTGATCTGGCTGGCCATCGGCTGGGGGCTCAAACCCCTGGTCGATATGGCGGCGAAGTTGCGGGCCAGGCATCCCGGCTCACTGGAGCCCCTGCAAATGATGCCGCTCCCTACGGAGCTGGAGCCCATGCAGGCGGCCCTCAACCGCGTCTTGGCGCAGATCCAGGAGGTGATGGGCCGTGAGCGGCGTTTCATTGCCGACGCCGCCCATGAAATGCGTACGCCGTTGGCCGTGCTGCGGGTGCATGCGCAGAACCTGATGGAGGCGGGGAGCGAGCAAAGCCGTCGCGAGTCCCTGGAACACCTGATCGCCGGCGTCGATCGCACTACGCGTCTGGTCAATCAACTGCTCACCATGGCGCGGCTCGAACCGCAGGCAGGTGTGCCGACGCCTGCGGTCATCGACCTGGCCGCCACGGTTCGGGCGAGCCTGGTGCAAATGACGCCTTGGTTGTTGAGCAAGGGGCTCGAGCCAGTGCTGGATGTCAGCGATGACATCGGCCCGGTTCGAATCGACCCGGTGGCCATCGATATCGCCTTGAACAACCTGGTGACCAATGCGGCCAATTTTTCGCCGGCCAACGGCACGATCACCGTACGCCTGGCCAGGAAGGGCGATCACTACGAGCTGTCAGTTGAAGACCAGGGGCCGGGTATCGACGAGGCCGAGCGTGAGCGGCTCTTCGAGCGGTTCTACAGCCGCGGCAATGACCAAGGGGCGGGGTTGGGGCTGACGATCGTACGCACCATCGCGGATCGTCTGGGGGGGCGCATACGCCTGGAGAATCGCACCAAGGGTGGGCTGTGCGCGACCTTGGAAATAGGGCGCTTTTAAATGACGTTCCCGCCGCCATGACTTTTTTCCGGGCCAGAATCGGCGCCCCTGAATGATTGCCGCCCACCACCAGTAATGCTGTTCACTTAAGGCTTGTGTGAGTCATTGTGGCGAGGGAGTTTGCTCCCGCTGGGCTGCGCAGCAGCCCTTTTTTGTGAGCGCTTCGCACTCAAGCGGGAGCAAGCTCCCTCGCCACGGATTTATCTACTTTCTGACTGGGAGCGGGGCATAACGGTGAATTCACGATCAGCGGTTGCGCCGGGTTTCCAGCACGGTGAACAGCAACATGCCCGCCAACATGGCCAGCATGAACACAATGGCTTGCCAGTGTCCGCTCAGCAGGATGGCCACGGCGGGGCCAGGACAGATGCCGGCAATGCCCCAGCCGATGCCGAACACCAGGCTGCCACCGATCAGGCGTCGGTCCAGTTCTCGCTTGACCGGCAACTGCATGGGGCTGCCCAGCAGCGAATGAGTCTGTTGGCGTGCCCAAGCCAGGGGGGCGATGGCGGTGCCAATCGCTCCGATCATCACCAACGCCAGGGACGGATCCCAGGTGCCGGCCAGGTCCAGGAAACCCAACACCTTTTTCGGGTTGGCCATGCCCGCCAGGAGCAGCCCGAAACCAAAGAGCAGGCCGGCGATGAATGCCGTCAGTTTGCGCATGTTCAAACCCCCATCACGTGACGCAGGACAAATACCGTGGCGAAACCGCTGAGCATGAAACACGCCGTGGCGACCATCGAGCGCGGTGAAAGGCGCGACAGGCCACACACGCCATGGCCACTGGTGCAGCCCGAACCGTAACGAGTGCCGACACCCACCAACAGGCCCGCGACAGTGAGGCCAAGCCAGCCGTTCTGGAACTCGATCGGCGGCAAGGTGGCAAACACGCCCCATACCAGCGGCGCGACGAGCAGGCCCAGGAGAAACAGGGCCTTTTCGCCCACCCCTTCGCTGCCTCGCTGCAGCAGGCTGCCGATCAGCCCGCTGATGCCGGCGATCCGGCCGTTGGCGACCACGAACAGGCTGGCCGCCAGGCCAATCAACATGCCGCCGGCCAGGGATGACCACGGCGTAAAGTTGAGCCAGTCGAGATTCATCAGCGTTCTCCAATGCACAATCATTGAAATTCCACCAGGCAACTCAACCCAGGGCTTTTACCAGCAGCGCGATCGCTACCAGCGTGGACACCAGGGCAAAGCCTCTTTGCAGGTAGACTTCCGGCAATCTCGCAGCGACCAGGCGCCCGCCGAGCATGCCGACGATGGCCCCCATGGAAAAGGGTAGCGCTATTGGCCATTGCAGGTGCCCCATCGCCGAACTCGCCAGCACCCCTGACATGGAAACCAAGGCGATGACAGTCAGTGACGTGGCGAGCACCGACTGCGTGGTCAAATTGGTGTACCGCTGGAGCGCCGGAACCATGACGAAACCACCGCCCACGCCGAGCAGTCCGGAAAGCACCCCGGCGATCGTGCCCGAAGCGGTGAGCGCCCATGCACAAGGGCCGGTCCAGTTCAGCTTGCCGCGACTTTCGTCCAGGACACAGGGTGGCGGTTTGCGCGCGGCGAATGCCTTTGCCCCGGCACGAGCGGGCAGTGATTTTTGCAAGGCCCGAAACGCCACGTACATCAGCAACAAGGCAAACAGGATCGTCAGCGGACGGTTGGGTGTGCGCTGCGCCAGCCAAAGGCCCAGCGGCGAGCAGATGACCCCCGCACTGGCCGTCAACAGCGCCGCCTTGTAGCGCACGATGCCATTGCGCAGGCCCATCACGGCGCCCAGGGTGGCGGCCAGGCCCACCGCCAGCAAACCAATGGGCCCGGCCTCGGCCATGCTCAAGCCCACGCCAAAAACCAGGAACGGGACGGCGAGTATGCCGCCGCCGGCACCGGTCAGCGCCAGGATCACGCCCACCGCAAAGCCCAGTACCAGGACTGCAATCATCTCGGTCTCCTGGAGCAGAGGTTCGATTTCATAGGTCCGCCAGTTCAGGTTTCGCCAGCCACTCACGGCCCTTGAGCATGGCTTTCCAATACAGCGGCGGAAGAATTCGCTCTTTAAGGAGCCAGGCGAGTCTCGAAGGCCGAGTACCGTCGATCAACCAGGACGGGAAGCTGGGGGCAAGCTTGCCGCCGTAGGTGAATTCAGCGAGCACGACCTTGCCTCGTTCCACGGTCAGCGGGCAGGAACCGTAGCCGTCGTAATGGGCGCTGCCCTTGGCCTTGCCCATGGCCGCCAGCACATTATGGGCGACCACGGGCGCCTGCTTGCGCGCCGCCGCTGCGGTTTTTGCGTTGCTGGTATTGGTGGCATCGCCCAGTGCGTGAATATTCGCCCAGGTTTTATGCCGCAAGCTGTCGGGATCGACATCGATCCAGCCCGCCCCATCGGCCAGCGGGCTTACGCGGATAAAATCCGGCGCGATCTGAGGGGGCACCACATGCAGCAGATCGAAGTCGTGCGTCACCCGGTGAGTACTGCCATCGGCCTTGACGCAGCGGAAGGTCGCCGTTTGTGCCGGTCCATCGACAGAGGTCAGCGTACTGCCGAAATTCAGGTCGATCTCATAGGCGCGGACGTACTCCATCAAGGCCGGCACGTAGTCGGGAACACCGAACAGGACAGCCCCGGCGCTGCAGAAGTCGATCTCGATATCGCCGAGTACGCCTTGGCGTTTCCAGTGGTCGGCGCACAGGTACATCGCTTTTTGAGGGGCCCCGGCGCATTTGATCGGCGTGGGGGGCTGCGTGAAAATGGCCCGGCCACTGCGCAATTGCTGCACCTGTTCCCAGGTGTAGGGGGCCAGGTGGTACAGATAGTTCGAGGTGACGCCGTTGCGCCCCAGTGTCTGCGGTAAGCCTTCAATGGCATGCCAGTCCAGTTTCAGGCCCGGGCATACGATCAACTGCTCGTAGCGGACCACGCGGCACCCATCGAGAATAATGGCGTCGTTTTCAGGTTCGAAAGCCGCGACAGCCGCCTTGATCCAATGCACGCCCCGGGGAATGGTCGCACCCATCGTGTGGGCGGTTTGTTGTGCCTCGAACACGCCACCGCCGACGAGGGTCCAGCCGGGCTGGTAATAATGCACATCCGCCGGATCGATGATGGCAATGTCCAGGCCTGGCTCGCGGGCCAACAGGCTCGAGGCTGTGGCGATGCCCGCCGCGCCGCCGCCGACAATCACCACGGCATGTCGGGCCTCGGCCACGCCAACAGGCGTGCGTCCCTCGTTGGCAATTCTGCGAATGACGCCTTTCATGTCGAAACCGGCTTTCCTGGCGGCTTCGACAATCTGCGGCAAGGGCTGCTGGCCGGCCTGGGACAGTGCCCACATCGTCGTCGAGCGCATGCCGGAGCGGCAATACGCCAACACTGGCTTGGGCAAGGACTCGAACAATTTGCCGAAGGCAACACCTTGCTCATCGGTCACCTTGCCGGACTCTGCGGCAAGGTAGTGCGCCTCGATGCCCATCGCTTGTGCCGCGCGCTGGATGTCGGCAAACAAAGGTTGATCGCTGCCTTCACCATCAGGACGGTTGCAGATGATGGCGCGAAAGCCGCTGGTTTTGATCTCACTCATTTGCTCGGGTTGAATCTGCCCCGAGATCGAGAGGCCGGACGCAAGGTGGCGGATGTCCATGACTGTCTCCGTGATGACGGTTTTTCTTATGAGAGGGGGCGGGTCTTCAGAGCCGATTGAGTGGGATTTTTAGGTAGCACGTGCCGTTCGACTCCGGCTCCGGGAAATGCCCGGCCCGCATGTTGACCTGGACCGATGGCAGGATGAGCGTCGGCATGTCCAGCGAGGCATCGCGCTGGGTGCGCATTGCCACGAATGCTTCTTCACTGATGCCGTTACGGACATGAACATTGTCGGCGCGTTGCTCGGCGACGGTGCTGGAAAATTGCACCTCGCGGCCACCGGGTTGGTAATCGTGACAGGTGTAGAGCAGGGTGTTGGCCGGCAGGCTCAAGACCTTGTTGATGGACCGGAACAAGGTATGCGCGTTGCCACCGGGGAAGTCACACCGTGCGGTGCCGTAGTCGGGCATGAACAAGGTGTCGCCAACGAATGCAGCCGTTTCCCTGCCGTCGCTGATGACATATGTCATGCAGGCGGGCGTGTGGCCCGGTGTGTGGAGCGCACGGCATTGCAGCGTTCCGACTGTGAACGACTCGTCATTGACGAACAGGTGGTCGAACTGACTGCCATCGCGGGGCATCTGCCCAGCGGTGTTGAACAGCGTGCCAAAGACTTCCTGCACGGCGGTAATCTGGCTGCCGATCCCTATCGTGCCGCCGAGCTTTTCCTTCAGGTACGGGGCGGCGGTGAGGTGGTCGGCATGGACGTGGGTTTCAAGAATCCATTCGACCTTCGCCCCCAGCTCGATCACCCGGGTCATCAGCTTGTCGGCCGAGGTGGTTGTGGTACGGCCTGATTTGGGATCGTAATCCAGGACGCTGTCGATCAACGCGCACCGGCGAGTCGCTTCGTCCAGCACCAGATAGCTGACAGTGTGGGTCTCAGGATCGAAAAATCCTTCGACGTACGGTTTTACGGTCATGAACGGTCTCCATCGGGGCTCTCATCGAACCGCTTGAAGAACAGACAGAGCAATAATGCTGCCAGGTGGGTGCTGGGTAGTTTTAAAGGACTAACATTATGATTTTATTGATTTAAATTAATAAGTTCCGCGAGGACGCGGGCCGATGTCCAGACAATTAAACTGCCATTGGCAGTGTTTGTTGGCATAGTGGCAGTGCCACCTGTGCTGGATGAATTCACTGGAGCCGCGATGACACACCGCCTGCCGTCTACCCAAGACCCGCTTCCACGTACAGACCAGGTGCAGTCCCTGGTCTCGTTTCTGGAGCACGAGCCCCAGCCGATGATCGTCCTCGATCCTGATTACAACATCCTGGCGGGGAATACGGCTTACCTGCGTCAGTTCGGCAGCGCCGAGAAGCCGTTCATTGGCCATAAGTGTTATCGGGTTTCCCACCACTACGATGTGCCTTGTGACCAGGCCGGTGAGAACTGCCCGATGAAAAAGGCCAGGGAGATGCGCAGTCCGGATCGGGTCTTGCACATTCATCACACACCGCGCGGGCCCGAACACGTCGATGTGGAATTGCGTCCGATCCTGAATGAGCACGGCGTCATCACCGCTTATGTGGAGCGCCTTACCCAGGTGCGGAGCGCATCGGCACGGCCCAGTAATGAGGGGCTGGTGGGCAGTTCGCCGGCCTTTAATCAGGCGCTGTTGGAACTGCGGCGGGTAGCGCCCTCGATGTTGCCGGTGCTGTTGCTGGGAGAGTCCGGCACAGGCAAGGAGCTGTTTGCCCGCGCCGTCCATGAAACCAGTGAGCGGGCCGCCGGGCCTTTTGTCGTGGTGGATTGCTCCGGCTTGACCGAAACGTTGTTTGAGAGCGAGCTGTTCGGCCACGAAAAGGGGGCATTTACCGGCGCCACCACGCGCAAGGTGGGCCTGGTGGAGACGGCCCAGGGCGGTACGCTGTTTCTCGATGAGATAGGCGATGTTCCCCTGGCCATGCAGGTGAAACTGTTGCGACTGATCGAGTCTGGAACCTATCGCCGTGTTGGCAGTGTAGAAACCCAGCACGCCGATTTCAGGCTGGTGGCCGCGACCCATAAGCCCTTGGAGAAGATGGTGGAGAAGGGCGAGTTCAGGCAGGACTTGTACTACCGCATCAGCGTTTTCCCTATCCATTTACCGCCCTTGCGGCATCGCCTTGAAGACATCGGCTTGCTGGTGGATTCATTCCTGCAACGTTCCGGGATCGGTAAGCGTCGGCTGACCATCGATCCCGAGGCGCTGATGCAATTGCAGCGGTTTGCCTGGCCGGGCAATATCCGCGAGCTGCGCAATGTCCTGGAAAGAGCTGCGCTGTTTGCCGACGACGGCGTCATTCACGCCTTGCATCTGCCCGCGCCCCCCTTGGTGTTGTCCGCCCCAGCCTTGACGCCTGCCCGCGATAGCAGGGACCTGGAACAGCGGGTGGCCACTTTCAAAGGCACCCGCCGCGAACTGGCCAGGCACCTGGGCGTGAGTGAGCGCACGTTATACAGGCGGTTGAAAGAACAAGGCCTGGCCTGAACGTCATCGGAGCCTGGACTGCCAATGACTGCCAGCCCCTGGCAGTTTGGCAGGTTTCGACTCGAACACCCTCAGTGACAGGTTCGGCGTACCCACCTCGGCCCAAGGGGCAAGCAAGTAAACTCACCTGCCGACGCGGCAGGTGAGTGGGCACTGGAGGCCGGCCTAGCGCGCTGGTGGGCTCATTTGCTGTTGTTGCATCATCTGCTCAGGCGTCATCCGGGAATAGTGGTTGCCCATTTGTTTCCTGTGGATACGGAGCGGTTGTTCTACAGGCCATCGGTACAGGGCTGCCTTCAGCCCATCTGCTGCGGCGCAATCACCCACAGGCTGCAGGGCATCTTGTACAGCAGGCCTTCGACGGTGCTGCCGATCAGCTTGTCCAGGCTGCCGTAGCGCACGCGCCCCATGACGATGACATCAATGTCATGGGACGCGGCGTAGCTCGCCAGCACCTTGACCGGGTCACCCATGATCATGCGTCGCTGATCCGCGGCGATGCCATTGCGTTCGGCCAGTGCATCGAAGGCGGCGCCCTGGGACTCGTAGAGCTGGCGGGCCAGGGTCGAGGAGAAGAACATCGAACCGTTGCCAAAACCGTATTCAGCGGCGGTAATGGACGAAAGGTCATAGGCGTAGATGACTTCCAGCGTCGCGTCGCAGCGGGTGGCCAGCTTGTTGGCTTCGCTCAGGATCCGATCATTGAGGCCTTCGTAGCGTCCGTCCTGGTGGAACGGGTCGATGGCGGCCAGGATCTTGCGCGGGCGGGCGTGGGCGACCTTGTTGACGAAGTGCAGCGGGACCTCGCATTCGCGCAGCAGATGCACGTCCAGCGGCGTGAACATCAGTCGGGAAAACCACGACTCAGGGTCCACCGACTTGATCAGCGCTTCCATCGGCGCTTCCTTGAGGTGGACCAGGATTTCCTGCAAGGGGCGCTCGACCCACGTCACTTCTGTCGTGACCTCGATGCCGAGGTTGCGCAGGGGCCTGGCCTGTTCTTCCAGCCACTGCCGGTGGCGCTCGATGTAGCCCAGGCGCATCTGCTCCAGCGCCTGCTCGTTGACCAGGCCCGCCGTGGCCAGGCCTTCGAGGTAGTCAAACGCGACAATATGCAGCGCCGCGCCTTCGGCCCTGGCCAGTGCGGCAGCCCGGTCGAACGCCGGGCTGTGTTCCATCAGGGGCGAGACAACCAGCATCAATCGTGATTGCGTAGACATGACAAACCTCCCGGGCAAGGACCTGTTGGCGCCGGGCGACGTTTCGCGCGGCGTGGTGTCTGTCATCGATCATGAGCGTCATGGAGCCCGGTAACTTGATTTGCATCAAACACGCTTCAAAGCGTTGCATCGAAGGCGGCAACGGCGCGGCAATCGCGCTATGTTTGAGCATGATCAGTCGCCCCAGGGCACGAGCGCAGCCGGCTCGGACCGCTGGATTGAGTGACAACCGCAGGCAGTGCCAGAGAGCCGTAACCATGACTGAAAGCCTGGCCTTCGCCAATGCCGCCGCCGCGCTGGGAATCGGCCTGCTGGTGGGGCTTGAGCGCGAACGGCGCAAAGGCGAGGGCGACCGGCGCGACTTCGCCGGCCTGCGTACCTTCGCCATCACGTCCGTGCTCGGCTACCTGGCGGTCCAGGCGGGCGGTCCCTTGTTGCTGGGGGGCATGACGCTCGCCCTGGGCGCATTGGTCGCCGTGGCCTATTGGCGAAACCTCGACAAGGATCCGGGGATCACCAGCGAGGTGGCCTTGTTCGCAGTATTGGCACTGGGCGCGCTCTGTGCGAGCGCCCCAGGCCTGGCGACCTCGATTGGGGTGGTGATGGCCGGGCTGCTCGCCAGCCGCCAGGCGTTGCACCACTTTGCCCGCAACCAATTGACGGCCACCGAGATGCGCGATGGCCTGGTGCTGTTGATCGCCGCGCTGGTCGTGCTCCCGCTGGCACCGGATCGATTCCTCGGGCCTTATGACGCCATCAACCTGCGCAACCTGTGCACCCTCACCGTCATGCTGATGGCGGTGGGTGCGCTGGGGCATGTCGCGGTTCGAACCCTGGGGACCCGCTACGGCTACGCCCTCAGTGCGATTGCCTCGGGATTCGCCTCCGCCACAGTGACGGTCGCGACCATGGGTGGCATCGCGGCCAAAGACCCGATCAATCTCAAGGTGGTGAGCGCCGCGGCAGTGTTATCCAACCTTGCGACGGTGGTTCAAATGGGCCTGATTCTCGCAGCCGTGGACCCCGCGCTGCTGCGTTGGATGTGGGGGCCGCTATTGTGCGGGATGCTGATGGTATTGCTCTATGCCAGCGTGCTGATGTTTCCCCGGCCAAGGGCGCGGGCCGATGAAACCATCAAGCACAGCGGCGCCTTCAGCCTCAAACTGGCGATGACGATGGTCCTGGCGATGGCCGCTATCACCGTCCTCTCGTCGGCGATGCTCGATGCGTTTGGCCAGGCCGGAGTGACCGTCACCGCGATTTTCAGCGGGTTGCTCGACGCCCATGCCTCGACGGCCTCCATCGCTTCCCTGGCCAAGGGCGGGTTGTTGCCCTTCGACGGCGTCGCCGTACCGGTGCTGATGGCGCTGAGCAGCAACTCCCTGAGCAAATGCATCGTAGCCTGGCTCAGTGGCGGGCGAAGGTTCGCCGGGTATGTGATTCCCGGCCAGGTGCTGGTCACACTGGCGATGTGGGCGGGGCTGTTGCTCCCGAGTTTGTCAGCCTGAATGATGGCTGCTTGATGAAGATCAAGTCCTGTCTCGGGCAGGCGTCCATTCTGGAAACCTCAATCCTTTAAGTGGCTGTCGCCACGTGCCGAGGTGTTCCATGTCCCAGACTCAACGTTTGTTGTTATTGGCGCCCGACGCCATGATCCGTACGCCGGCGTTCGACCGCGCCACCGAGTTGGCCCTGGCGTTGGACTTGCCCCTGCACATTGTGGCGATCCACTACCTGGAGGTGCTCTCGGTGGCCGGCCTGTTCGCCCCGGAGCAGGTCAAGCAAGCGCGTGAGGGTTATCTGGAAACCCATCGGCATTGGCTGTGGCAACAGGCCGAACTGGCGCGCCGGCACGGCGTCGAGGTGACCTGCGAGGTGGTGTGGAGCAAGGATGCCTTCCAAGCCTTGCAGCAATACGTCAAGGAGATGCCGATGGCGTTGATCATCAAGGACGCGCAGCCGGAACCGGCAATGAAGCGGGTGTTTTTCACACCCCTGGACTGGCGCTTGCTGCGCGACTGTCCGGTGCCAGTGCATCTGGTTACGGACGCTCGTAACCCGCGGCCTCGGCGGGTCCTGGCGATTGTCGATGTGCTGCGCAGCGAGGAGCAGGACCTGGTGTTCAACGACCGGATCGTCGACGCCGCGGTCAAACTGGCGGAACAATGCAACGCCCAGGTTGAATTGCTGCACGCCTTCGATTGGACGGCTGTCTACGCCTCGGATATGGGCATTGGTGCGCTGCCCCTGGCCACCGGGCTCTATGAAGCGTTGGGCCAGGCACAGCACGAGGTGTTCGAGTCCCTGGCCGAGCGGCACGGGGTCGCACCGCAGCAGTGCCACTTCATCGAAGGGGCGCCGCTGAACAGCATTTGCACGTTCGCCACCGATCACCAGATCGATGTCATCGTCATGGGCACCACGGCGCATCGTGGCCTGGACAAGCGCTTGGGCACCACCGCTGAGTTGCTGCTGCAACGGGCGCCCTGCAGCGTATTGGCGATCAAGCCGCAAGCGTGATTGGCGCAACGCCGCGCGAGGCCATGCCAAGGCCTCGCGCCGCGTCCGGGATCAAAGGTAGAGCCGGTGGATGACCTGCCGGGTGTCGTCGGGATCGCTGTGGGTTTCAAAACCCAGGCTATGGGCCAAGTCCCGCATTGGGGCATTGCTGGCCGCATCGACGGAGTACATCTGGCGATAGCCGTTTTTACGCGCGGTGTCGATCAGGTGCTCCATCAACAACGTCCCCAGTCCCAGGTGTTGCCAAGGGTCGGCGACCGTCACCGCACACTCGCATTCGTGTTCCTGGGTCGCGCAATAGCGGCTGACACCGATCTCGATCAACTCGCCGTTGTCATGGACCAGCGCGATGTAGGCCATGCGCGTCTTGCAGTCGACGTCCATCAAGTTATCGAGCAGCGCCGCGCCCGGCTCATTGATCTGCGCCAGGAAGCGCATGTGCCGGGACTCCGGTGACAGGCGCATGATGAAGTCGTATTCGCGCTGGCGATCCTGCTCCCTGAGCGGGCGGATCAAGACATGCCGGCCGTCCTTGAGTGCCTGGATCCAGTGTTTGCCACTGATGCTGGCATACAGGGCAGCGGCGCGTTCGTTGTGGTCTTTGACAGTGAGCATGGTGCGATCCTCCCTCGGATGTGCACGTGCGGTGCGATAAGAAGCTACGCATTCGGTACTGTTCTACGCCCGCCACGGCGATCGATTCTGATCTGGATCAGTGCCTGCGTATCCGCCCGTCGATTGCCCGGCCTTTGATTCAGATCAAACCGTCCGGGGCTTGGGATGACGACTTTGCCGACGCCCTGCGCGAATCGCTGCATGCGGCGTTTATCAGCCTGGCCGGGCACTGTGGCGTACCGGCGGAGCGTCGGCACTTCGTCGTTGGCCTGCCAGTGCCGGTCATCCAGGAATTCATCGACGAATTCGAGGCCGACGTGGTGGTGATGGGCACAGTGCACCGCGCCGGTCTTGAGCGTTTGATTGGCAGCACGACAGAACGGGCCTTGTACTCGGTGCCGGGCAGTGTGCTGGCGGTCAAGGGATGAGTACGATGGCCCCGTTGACCTGTCCGCTCCTCAGGTGTTCCAGCGCTTGGTTGGCTTGGACCAATGGGTAGCAGGTCACGTTGCAATGCACGGGGGTGCGCTGGATCTGTTCGAAAAATGCCAGGCCGTCCGCGCGGGTCAGATTGGCCACTGAGCGCACGCTGCGCTCCTGCCACAACAAGCGATAGGGGAAGGCAGGGATGTCGCTCATGTGAATGCCGGCGCACACCACGCAACCGCCTTTGGCGGTGGCTTGCAAGGCCAGCGGCACCAGTTCGCCGACGGGGGCGAAGATCAGGCTGGCGTCCAGCAGATGGGGCGGGAGCTGATCCGATGCCCCGGCCCAGGTCGCGCCCAGCGAACGGGCATAGGCCTGGCCGGGGTCATCACCGGGGCGAGTGAAGGCATAGACTTGCTGGCCCCGGCCCACGGCGACCTGGATCGCCAGGTGCGCAGCGGCGCCGAAGCCATAAAGGCCCAAGTGAGGGGCGTTTTGCGCCATCTGCAAGGCCCGGAAACCGATCAGCCCTGCACACAGCAAAGGCGCGGCTTCGGCGGCCTCAAGCGTATCGGGGAGGGGGAAGCAGAATCGCGCATCGGCAACGGTGTAGTCGGCATAGCCGCCGTCCAGCTGGCAGCCGGTGAACAGTGCCTGGTCGCAGAGGTTCTCCCGGCCCGAGCGGCAGAACTCACACATCCCACACGTCCACCCCAGCCAGGGCACGCCTACCCGTCGGCCGATCCAGTCCGGGGCCACCTGCGCGCCGACGGCGGTGACCTCACCGACGATCTCGTGGCCCGGCACCCGAGGCAATCGAGCCTGGGGCAGTTCACCGTCGAACAGATGCAAGTCGGTGCGGCACACACCGCAGGCTTGCACCTCGATCAGCAGTTGCCCGGCGGCCGGCGTCGGTTGAGGGCGTTCCTCCAGTTGCAAGGGCTGGCCAATCGTATGCAGGACCATGGCGCGCATGAGCATTCTCCTGTGTGAGCGGGCGCTCGCCATGCCAGTGAGCGGCGCCAGGGCATCGAGCAAGCACCTTGTATGACCTTAGCGTCCCTGGTTCTGATGTAAATGGTTCTGATGTAAATCAAGTCACCCTTATTCCCGCGTTCCAGAATCAGGCATGGCAACCCTGTGTCTTTGCGGAGGACGTGATGAGCGATTTCTCAGCCCCGACCAACTGGAAGGTATTGACGCCTACTGGCGTGCGTTCAATGACCTGGCCGTAGGGCAGTTCTTAACATGATCCTGATCACCGGCCCCGGTCGGCGGCCCGGCCATCGTCGCCCAGAGCTACCTTGCGGGGAGCTTCACCCAGTGTTATCCCTCGGGGGAGCAGAATGATACGAACTGCCATCACCACCCCCACCAGCACGCCAGCAAGACCTGACGCTTCCAGAAGCGTTGGTAGCCGGTGATGAAACAACAAGCCCAGTAGTGTGGCAAAGAGTGATTCCAGGGATATCAACTGCCCGGAAAGCACCATGGGAAGGCGACGGGACGCCGCGTTCCAGGCCCAGGCCCCGATGACTGACGACATCAGCGCAATCACAAAACCCCAGGCGTACAGGTGTCTCGCCACGCAAATACTGAAACCCAGGCTTGGCAGCTTGAGAAGATCGAGCGCTTGCGCCGCCGGTAACAAGCACAAGGTGCCGATTCCTGCGCCGACCATCATGAGACCGGTCCAGGCCCCCGAAGCGCTGGCCGATAGATTGACCAAGGCGCCCTGGTTCAACCAACTGAATACGAGCCATAAGAGCACTGCACCGATCGAGAAAAACACGCCCGTCAACCATGAACCGTCGTCGCTCGGGGGCTGCTGGATGCTGCTGATGTTCGACAGCAATAGCCCTCCTGTTAAAAAGGCCAGGGGTATCACCAGTCTGCGCCATTGAAGGGTTTTGTGGGTGGCATTGCCGAGCAGTGCCTGCAAGACCGGCACCATGCCAATGAACGCCGGGGTCAGTACCGGCCCGGCAAACATGACGCCTGCGGCAATGCAACTGCTATAGCCGAGGTACCCGATGACCCCCAGGCTTGCGCCAAGTAGCAGTTGGCTACGGCGCAGGCGCCGAAGCTGGGTCCGATAGCCCACCACGACAGCCGCACCCAGCGCCCCGGCGATCAGGAACCGGATGATCAACAGATCGTGGATCGTGTAGGCACCGACGACGTAAGGCGCAATGAAATTCAACGCCCAGCTCAGCGTCGCGACGATGGCAAGGCTCACGCCGGCGAGGGTGTTCGAGTAGGCATTGGGCATTCATGCATATCCTTGAGGCATTGAGCGCATGTTGCACAGCATTGCCGCTATGCTACAAACGAGTTCTCGGCCCTGGATGCATTACCTCTGATTATGAATACCCTTGGAAAGTCATTACCGCCGCTTGCCAGCTTGTTGCCCTTCGAAGCGGCTGCGCGCCTGGAAAGTTTTTCCAAGGCCGCCGAGGAACTGCACATTACCCAGGCGGCGATCAGTCGGCAGATCCGTGGGCTCGAAGAGGACCTGGGGCTGAAACTTTTCTGCCGTCGTAACCGCGCCGTTTTCCTGACCCCGCAAGGGCGTGAGTTGGGACGTGTGGTGAGTAACGCACTGCAAAGCATCAGTGCCAGTGCTGTCAGCCTTCGTCAATCGCCAGGTAAAAACCGCGTCGTTTTGCTGTGCCAATTATGCGAAGCGTTCTACTGGTTGATGCCGCGGCTCTCGACGTTCCACCAGCGATACCCGGAAATCGAGATCCAGGTGGCCACATCCACCGGGCCGCTGACTGAGTTCAATGAGCATTTTGACGTAGCCCTGCAAAGCACAGGACGACCCAGCGGCACCCATGGCTTGATGTTTACCGCCGCTGATGAAGTATTTCCCGTATGCAGTCCTCATTACCTGCGTTCCCACAAAACGTTGCAAGTCCTTGACCTGAAGTCCCACATTCTTTTGCACTATCACGCTACGCCGCCTCATTGGATGCACTGGAGGGCCTGGTTCCAGGCGTTTGGACAGTCGCTCGACGACGTTCCCAAGGGCTCGCTGTTTGATAGCTATCCCTTGATGCTCCAGGCGGCTGTCGAGGGGCATGGCATCGCATTGGGGTGGCGGCGCACCGCCCAAGGGCTGCTTGAGAGCGGTGCGTTGGTGAGACCTTGCGCAGAAAGCGTCCCATTGCCTGACGCGATATCGGTGTTCAGCCGGCCGGGCGGGGAAGGTCGGGTTGAGGTAAGCGCGCTGCTCGACTGGCTTGAAGGTGAACTGGGAAGTGATCGTCAGGCCGGCTTCGGCCAGTCGCGGTTAAACCGGTGAGGCCGCCATGACGGATAAAGTATTGGGTATCCATTGTGGCCGGGTCAGAACGGCCCCAGCTTGAGCGGGTATTGGATGACGATATACAGCCGGTCGATGTCATCGCCGCCCTGGCTGCTGTTGGCGCGATGGGTGACGTGGGACAGTTGCAACGACAGGTCCTTGGCCGGGCCTGACTGCACGATGTAGTGCAGGTCCAGGTCGCGCTCCCAATGGCGTCCGCCAGCGCCTTGTTGCGGCCTGTAAGTGCCGGTGTCGCTATCGAACGGGTTGTAGGCGCCGCCTTGGGGGGCATGGCTGCCGTCGATCCCGCGTCCAGTCACATAGCGGGCCATGAAGCTCAGGCCGGGGATGCCCAAGGTGTCCAGGTCGAGGTCGTAGCGCGCTTGCCACGAGCGCTCGCCGGGGCCGTTGAAGTCGGCATATTTGATCGAGTTGGCCAGGTAGATGGAGTCGCCGCCGACGAAATCGAAGGGTGTGTCGCCGTTGATTTTCTGATAGGCCAGGGTAAACGCCTGGGCATTGAACCGGTACTTGCCGCTCAGGCTATAGGCTGTAGTGTCGATGGCCCCGGCAATGGCCTTGCCATCGTCGCGGGTGTGATACAGGTTGGCGTCGAGGAACAGTTCGCCAACGGTGGCATGCAGATTGGCATAGTACTGGCGCCAGGTATCGCTCAGTTCGGAGGCGTAGAGTGCACCGCCCAGGGCTTGGCCGGTGAACAGGTCGGCGCCGATGAAGTCGATGACACCGTGGCGCGTCGTCGCCCCATACCCGGAAAAATCACCCTTGCTGGTCGAGGCGTCCTGATTCTTGAACGCGCTGAAGTGGCCTGCCTGCAGGGCGACCCCTTCGAACTCGCGGCTGGAGAGTAGCAGGCCGCTGGCGTATTCGGGTTGCAGGCGCTTGTCTGCGGTATCGAATACCGGGCTCTGCACAGTCATTTCGCCGACCGCCAGGGTGGTGCGTGAGGCGTTGAATTTCAGCGCACCGCCGGCACTGGAGTAGTGGTCCTCGCTTCGCCCATTCTCATCCAGCGGTAATAATCCCGTTCCGGAGTGCCCCTTGCCGCCGTCCAGTTTCAACCCCAGGAACCCGTGGGCATCGATGCCTACACCGATCGTGCCGGGGGTGAAACCGGACTCGAACGAGGCGATGAAGCCCTGGGCCCACTCCTGTTTGTAGCTTTTGCCTGCCGGGGTCGGGGCGCGATAGTCATTGTTGAGGTAGAAGTTGCGGCTGAGGACTTGCAGCGTCGCTCCGTCGAGAAAGCCAGGCGTGCTTTGCGCGAGTTCCGCTGCCATCGCCGGTGCGGTGCCGCTTGTGAGCAGGGCAAGCAGCCAGAGCGGCTTCAGGGCGGCGGGTGAGTGGTGTGGTGCAGGTAACATGCTTCATTTCCAAGTGAAGTTGGGCGGGTGAGGGGGCGGTACTACGCGCAGCCAGGTGGGAAGTGTCCGGCGCGGCGCAGGGTGGCCGAGCAGCTTTGCGCTTGAGAAACCAGGTCTGGGCAGAGGGCTTCATTCTTGGGCGTGGGGAGCGAGCGTGCGAGTTAAACGTTGTTAATTGCGGGCCGCTACATCATTGGCTTTACCATTCGTCAACGAGCCATCCTGGCATTTCTTGACAGCCATCGCGCCTGGGTAAATACTTGCCGCTCATATTCATATATATGACTAGATAACAAGGTGAATAAGGTCGATGAAATCTCTCTCCAGTGATGCCCGCCTGCCGCTTTATCAACGTTTACGCGACCAATTGGCTGAGCAGATCGCCAATAACCGTTGGCGCCCGGGGGAGGCGATTCCTACTGAGGCGGCACTTTCAGCCGAATACCAGTTGTCTACCGGCACGGTGCGCAAGGCCATCGATGCGCTGGTCAGCGAGGGCGTCCTGGAGCGCCAGCAAGGGCGCGGCACCTTCATTCGCCGGCCGCAATTCCAATCGTCGTTGTTCCGTTTTTTCCGCTTTCAAAGCGCTTCAGGCGAACGCCGGGTTCCCGAGAGCCGGATCCTGTCCGTGGAGCCGGTGGCCGCGCCTTCGGCGGTGGCCCAGGCGCTGGGACTGCCGACGGATGCGCCGGTGATTCGCATCGTGCGGGTGCGTCTGCTGGATGTGGCGCCGGTGCTCGCCGAAGAAATCTGGCTGCCCCGTAGCCGCTTCCAAACCTTGCTCGAAATCGACCTGAGTCAAAAGGGCCCGTTGCTTTACCCCATTTATGAAGAGGTTTGCGGCCAGGTTGTCGCCTATGCCGAAGAAACCCTCACCGCCGAATCGGTGAATGAGGTGTACGCGCGATTGCTGCAAGTACCGGTCAACAGCCCGGTGGTGGTGATCGAGCGTCTGGCGCGGGACTACGCCGGCAATCCTCTGGAGTGGCGACGCTCGCGCGGGCACGCCGAGCATTTCCGCTACCGCGTGGAAATCCGCTGACCCCACCTGGCTAGCGGCGAGTCGGTCGCCGCTGTCCCTACCGTTTTGTTTGTCATGACTGGCCCTGTAGCGGCGCGGTTCGCTCTCGGCTGCCTTTCGTTCCACCCATAAGGATAACAATCATGTTCAGTTGGTATCGCCAAGTCACTGCGCGGGAGCGCAAAACGTTTTGGGCTTGTTTCGGCGGATGGTCGCTCGATGCGCTGGAAGTACAGATGTTCGGCCTGGCGATCCCGGCGTTGATCGCCGCGTTCGCCTTGAGCAAGGGCGATGCCGGGCTGGTCAGCGGCGTGACCCTGGTCACTTCGGCCATTGGTGGTTGGGTCGGCGGGACGTTGTCGGACCGTTACGGTCGGGTGCGCACGTTGCAGTGGATGATCTTGTGGTTTTCGTTCTTCACCTTTCTGTCGGCATTCGTCACAGGCTTCCACCAGCTGTTGATCGTCAAGGCGCTGCAGGGCTTCGGGATTGGCGGGGAATGGGCCGCCGGCGCAGTATTGATGGCCGAGACCATCAACCCCAAGTATCGCGGCAAGGTCATGGGCACGGTGCAAAGCGCCTGGGCGGTGGGTTGGGGGCTGGCGGTCGGCGTCTTCACGCTGATCTACTCCCTCGTGCCGCAAGACATGGCCTGGCGGGTGATGTTCGTCGTGGGCCTGCTGCCGTCGTTGCTGATCATCTGGGTGCGGCGCAACGTTGAAGAGCCCGACAGTTTCCAGCGCCTGAAAAAAGACAACGTCATCCCGCAAAGTTTCTTCAAATCCCTGGCCGGCATCTTTCGCCCCGAGTTGATCCGCGTGACCTTGTTTGGCGGGTTGCTGGGGCTAGGGGCGCACGGTGGTTACCACGCGGTGATGACCTGGTTGCCGACCTTTCTCAAGACCGAGCGCAACCTGTCGGTACTCAACTCCGGCGGCTATCTGGCGGTGATCATCTTCGCCTTCTGGTGCGGCTGCGTAGTCAGTGGCCTGTTGATCGATCGCATTGGACGTCGGAAGAACATCGTGTTGTTCGCGCTGTGCTGCGTGGTCACCGTGCAGTGTTATGTGTTCCTGCCGTTGACCAACACCCAGATGCTGTTCCTGGGGTTCCCGCTCGGCTTCTTCGCGGCCGGTATTCCGGCGAGCCTCGGAGCGTTTTTCAACGAGTTGTACCCGGCGGATGTGCGCGGTGCCGGTGTGGGGTTCTGCTACAACTTCGGCCGGGTGCTCTCGTCGGTGTTCCCGTTCCTGGTCGGCCACATGAGCGATTCCATGTCCTTGGGCTCGGCCATTGGCATCGACGCCGGGATTGCCTACGGCGTGGCGGTGATCGCGGCGCTGTGCCTGCCGGAAACCCGCGGCCGCAGCCTGGAAGCCACTGCGGCATCGGCGCCTGTGGTGGAGAGTGACGGCCAGGGCGCCCGAGCCTGATTTTCCTTATTGTCGATAGATGAAACCCATGGTTGATATCCGTACTACGCCGATCACCGGCATTGACTGCCACGCCCACGTATTCAGCCGTGGGCTGGAACTGGCGGCTGTCCGGCGCTACACACCTGACTATGACGCTACGCTCGCTCAATACCTGGGCCACTTGCACGCCCATGGCTTGAACCATGGGGTGTTGGTGCAGCCGAGCTTTCTTGGCACCGATAACCGCTACCTGTTGGCTGCATTGCGGCAAGCACCGGAGCAGTTGCGCGGGGTCGTGGTAGTGGAGCGAGACGTCAGCCGGGCCGAGCTGGACGACATGGCCCGGCTGGGGGTGGTCGGTGTGCGCTTGAACCTGATGGGCAAGGCGTTGCCTGATTTTCGTGACGTTGCCTGGAACGGTTTTTTGCGTCATCTCGCCGAACTGGATTGGCATGTCGAGCTGCATGCCAACCTGGCGGACTTGCCAGGGCTGATCGGTCAACTGTTGCCGTTTGGCGTCCGGTTGGTGGTCGATCACTTCGGTCGCCCGGATGCGCGTCTGGGGTTGGATCAACCTGGCTTTGCCCATTTGATGGAGTTGGGGCAGGGCGGGCAGGTGTGGATGAAGGTGTCCGGTATCTATCGATTGGGTGCAACAGCCCCGCGAAACCTTGAATTCGCCCGTGCTTCGTTGGCGGTGCTGGAACGCAGCTTTGGCCCCGAACGCCTGGTGTGGGGCAGCGATTGGCCGCACACTCAGCATGAAGCGCATGTCGGCTTCGAGACGGTCATGGCGCAGTTGCGTGCATTGGAGTGTTCGGCGTCGCTGATGCATGCGTTAATGGTCCAGGCACCCCAGGCGCTCTTCAAGTTTTGAGGTGTGCAGATGCGTAGGGGGCGGCACTTGCCATATCACCGTATTGCGGCATCAGCATCGTCAGCGTGGTCACGGCAGCCAGCGGATCGAGCTGGCTGCCACTGGTCTGTTTAGATCGCCGACGCCGGCAGTTCGGCCGCAGACTGTGAAGCAATGGCGTTCACGATATGGGGAAGTGGACCGATATGCCCACCTGTTCCTTGAGGTGATCCCGTCCGAATTAACAGCTCTCTCATGTGTCTTGGCGTTATTACCGTGCCCTTTCTTTTAAACCATGACTGCACCGCAATGACGGCTCCCGCTACAACTGCCGTGGCCGCAGAGGTTCCTGCAAAAGTTGAGGTATAAGTCTTCGTAGGCCCTCCATTAAAAAGATCACCCTTGCCACAAGTGGCTACATAGCCATCACCCCACCCCTGTAAATGTATCGGGCTACCATATGTAGAAAAATAGAAGCGATTACGGCCTGTCCGAGTTCCAGCGCCGACGCGAATGCTCCCATTATCCCCACGACCTCTATATTCATCATAGAACGGATGGTCTAAATCTTCACCGCTATTGCCGGCGGCGGCGACAACAATAATTCCAGCGTCGGTGGCCTGTTTCGTTATATCCCAAACACCTCTATTGAAATCAGCGGGTACAAGTTCGTTCTCACGGCCGCCAGTTTGCATTTCATATATAAATACGTCCCCTGCCCTTAAATGCTTCAAGCCCTCAGCAATACCGCCAACACGGCCAAGAGGCCCCTGCGAAATCCCATAAAATACATCAGCATCATAGGCAGCGCCCAGCATGCCAAATCCATTGTTTCTAGCAAAGACGATACCAGCAACTGCAATGCCGTGGTCATTAGTACTCCCACCAGGTAATGGGACGAGCTCTATAAAATTAGAGCCTTCCAGATCTTCATGATCAACAAAAGGGCCGTTTTCGATATCTGCACATCTGATTCCTTGCCCTGTGGCCTCAAATAATCGCCAGGCATTCATGGCATCTATACCGATAACATTTGATCCCGAATCACCTTGGAGATAATCTTGCCGATCAACAAAGTCCGGCGTTGTACTCGTGGGGCCTGCTGACATGCATTCGCCTGACGGCGTTGGAGCAGGCTCGACTGGATCAGGCACAGGTTCGACTGGTTCGATCTCGACATATTCTACAATAGCCATATTCTTCAACGCGGTTGCGAGGTGCTGCACTTCTTCGAATGGCATGCAGGGGGCGTTTTTAATATAAACGAGCCCCTTGTATTGAGAGAAATCAATGCTGTTTTCTTCGTTTTTTATTTCGCCTGTCTCTGCCAAATCCGGAATGGCATGGCGATATTCCAAGTTAGATAAAAAACTCGCATCCTCTGATATTTTTTCTGATTCATTGAAAAATATCTTTCCATTTACTACGTTGGAAATACTGGCTGGAGTGAACTTCACAAGCAAATTATAGGTTTTGTTCATCACGCACTCTCCATGGGGCTATCCTGAGAAGTGCTGTTGTGAAAACTACAACCAAGGCTGGCTATGTTCAGCTTCAGCCCGACTTCTGGTCCCACAGCAGTGGCGCTCTTGCCGCTCTCAACTGCTCGCTCGTTATCGTCATTTAAGCCCTTAGGTAAGGGCGCGGATCATGGCCAATTCAGAGAATAGTAAAAGTTTGTCCGCCGTCAAGCGCCGTGAAGGCTCTCGATTTATGGCTTGGCGAGTTTTCGGACACCGCGCATCTGCGCGCCAGGAAGGAAGCTGATCGACTGGTCGCACAAGCGGCATAAAGCGAATATTGGTTTCGAAACGGCGATGGAGCAGTTGTGCGCGTTGGAATGTTCGGCGCCACTTATGCGTATGCGGAGGTTAATAGTCCAGGAACCTCAGGCACTGTTTCAGGGCGCGAGGTTGTGACGTTGAGTTTTTCCTGAACTCGCCCGGTGAATAGGGATCTAGACTCCATTGATGTCCTGTGAAAGGTTTCAGCCAGGCGGCTTGAGGATGACTGATGTCGAACATTGAAGAGCTACCCAGGGAAACGCGTACACCAAGCGAATACGAAAGCTTGATCGCGATGGGGACGAGCGCACTCGATGCCATTCCTGGTGCGGTGTACCTCTGTGATCGCAAGGGGTGGCTCGTCAGGTACAACGGTGAGGCGGCCGAGCTATGGGGAAGGGCGCCGGCACTTGGGGAGAACGGTGACCGTTTCTGCGGCGCCCATCGACTGTTCCTGACCGACGGTAGGCCGCTGGCATTCGAACACTGCCCGACAGCCATGGCGCTCAATACCGGCATTGCCTCGCGCAATCAGGAAGTGCTCATCGAGCGCCCGGATGGCTCGCGGTTCGTGGCGCTGATGAACATCCGCGCGCTCAAGGATTGCCGAGGCGTCATTCAAGGGGTGATCAACTGCTTCCAGGACGTTTCGGCGCACCACGCCATGGCCGAAGAGCTTCGGCGCAAGAGCGCCGACCTGGAAGACTTTTTCGAAAACAGCGCGGTGGGCCTGCATATCGTCAGCGGCGAAGGCATTATCCAGCGCGCCAACAAGGCGGAGCTGGCGCTGCTGGGCTATTCGGCCGACGAGTACATCGGCCGCCACATCACCGAGTTTCATGTCGACGAACCGGTTATCGGCGACATCCTCACCAAGCTGGGCAGCGGCGACTGTCTGCAAAGCTATCCGGCGCGGCTGAGAGCAAAGGACGGCTCGATCAAGCATGTCATGATCACTTCCAATGGCCGCTTCGAAGACGGGAAACTCTTCAACACGCGCTGCTTCACCATAGACCGGAGCGGTGTCCATGCGGCCGAGGCGGCGCGCCAGGACAGCGATGACCGACTTTCGGCGACCTATGAAGCGGCGACCATCGGTATTGCCGAGGCCGACGTCGACGGTCGCTTGCTCCGCGTCAACGATGCCCTGTGCAACATGCTGGGCCGCTCGCGGGAACAGCTTTTGTCGATGACGTTCCTGGACTATACCCACCCGGATTGCATCCCGCAGGACGCCGGGTTGTACGCCCGCCAGGTGGCCGGTGAGCTTGATAACTACGTGCTTCGCAAGCGCGCCGTGAAGCCCGATGGCGAGGTCGTTTACCTCGACATCCACAGTTCCTCGGTGAGAGACGCCAACGGTACGTTTCGTTATGGCGTTCGAGTGCTGCAGGACGTCACGCTGGCGCGGCGGATGGAAAACCAGGTCCGCGAAAGCGAACGGCACATGCGCAATCTTCTCGAGGCGTTGCCTGCTGCGGTGTACACCACTGACGCCGATGGCCGCATTACCTTCTACAATCGCGCCGCCGTCGAACTGTCGGGACGAACACCGCAGTTGGGCGACATGTGGTGTGTAACCTGGAAGCTGTTCAATACGGATGGAACCGCGCTGCCTCACGATCAATGCCCGATGGCGGTGGCCCTGAAGGAAAACCGGCCGATACGCGGCGTCGAGGCCATTGCAGAACGGCCAGACGGTAGCCGCGTTCCGTTCACGCCTTATCCCACGCCTTTGCATGATGCCGATGGAAACCTGGTGGGCGCCATCAACATGCTGGTCGACATCTCCGAGCGAAAGCAGGCGGAAAATCGGCAGAAGACGCTGATCGATGAGCTCAATCACCGGGTCAAGAACACCCTGGCCACGGTGCAATCGCTGGCAGCCCAGACGGCACGCAACGCAGAGGATGCGAAAGACGGCTACAGGCGTTTCGAGGCAAGGCTCTTGGCCTTGTCACGGGCACACGATCTCTTGACGAAACGGCATTGGGGACAGACGCCGCTCGACACCCTGGCCCACGAAGTGCTGATGCCGGTGTTTGGGCATGAGCCTGGCCGCATCGTGATCGAAGGCCCTTCTGCAGACGTCGGCACTCGCGTGGCGCTCAACCTTACGATGACCCTCAATGAATTGGCGATCAACGCGCTGAAATATGGTGCGATGTCGGTCGAGAGCGGGACGCTTGCCGTCACCTGGCACCTGCAAGCCCGGGCGGGCGGAACATTGCTGACCTTCGACTGGCGCGAACAAGGAGGACCACCCGTGTCACCGCCGGAACGGGAAGGGCTGGGTTCTCGCTTGATGCAGCGTTGCATCGAGCGCGACTTGGCCGGCAAGTTCGACCTTACCTACGCTCCGCAAGGTGTTTGCTGCCGCTTTTCGTTCCTGATTGGGGTGACCGGGGCATGACCCCATTTGTAGGCGTCAGGGTGCTGGTCGTCGAGGACGAAGGCGCGGTTGCCCTGTTGATCGAGGACATGCTGGAGGAGTTCGGATGCGAAGTGGTGGCCTCGGTCGCCCGGCTCGCGGCAGCGCGTGACATGGCCGGCTCGGTGCAGGTCGATCTGGCGATCCTGGACGTCAACCTGGCTGGCGAGCGCGTTTTTCCGGTGGCTGAAATCCTTCGCGGTCGCCATATTCCCTTCCTGTTCAGCACCGGATACGGCGCCAGCGGACTGCCAGCCGAATACGCCGGCTGCCCGGTCTTGCACAAGCCGTTTTCGCAAAGTGAACTACAGCAAAAAATTGCCGTTACGCTGACGGGGGCTCGTGAAAGCGGCTTGGCCGCCAGCACCGATGTCGACTGAGCCGCCGCCATCGCGAGCAAGCTCCACAGGGATCTGGGCCAGACACGACTTTTGCCGAACCGCTCGAAAAAACTGTGGGAGCGCGCCCAGCCCTTGGCTTCCAGGCAGGCCTCTACGAGACGTTGCCTCTGGACTGTGCTAAATCTCTTACCGGCAACCAACCTCCCCAAACTCCAAGGAGTGATCATGAGTCTCCACGGTCATTACGATCCGCAGAACATCTTTGCGCTGATCCTTCGCGGCGATGCGCCGTGCTACAAGATTTACGAAGACGCCGATGTGTTGGCCTTCCTGGATATCTTTCCTCAATCGCGCGGCCATGTCCTGGTCATCCCCAAAGCCTCCCAGGCGCGAAATATCCTCGAAGTCGAGCCCGCTGTCCTGGGCGCGATGATGTCTGCCGTGCAGCGCCTGACGCGGATCATCGTGGACGAATTGCAGCCGGACGGGGTTCAGGTCGCGCAGTTCGATGGTGCTGTGGCCGGGCAAACGGTCTATCACATTCACATGCACATCATTCCTCGTTGGGACGGTGAGGCGCCCGGTGTGCATGGCAGGGGCAAGGCCGATCCGCAGGATCTGGAAGCACTCCAGGCGCGTCTGGTCGAGCGGATTCGCTCGCAAGCCTGACGCTGGGCAGGACGCCGTAAGGGGCACAGAGCGTGCCCCACTCATCAAAATGCTCGGCAACCTTGCCACAACGTCCAAGGTTGTGAATCCCGCCACAGAACCCATCAACAGTTCACCACCCAATCCCTGGCCAACCGCTACCATTGCGCGCTGATCTCCCAATACCCCGGACCTCACTTCCATGAAATTGCGCCTGTTGACCGCTGCCTTGCTTTTCACCTGCACCCTGACTCACGCCGCTGAATCGAAACCCGTTCCGAAAGCCCTGGAAGAACAGATCGGGCACTTGGTAGCGCTCATCAAGGACAGCTATGCCACCGGCTATCCTGAAGCGACGCTGGTGCAGACACTGGACACCGGCGAGGACAGCCAGGTCACCCTTGCGGTCTTCACCGTCGAGGGTTTCGGTATGGGCAACAACTACAGCCAATACCTGGCGGCCTTTACGCCCGAAGAGAACGAAGAAGGCGTGCCGCACTACAGCCTGTTGGACGTGATGCGCATCGGCGGCGACAGCTGGCGTGCCATCGACAAACTGGATGCCAAGCTGGTCAGTGATCCGGCCGGTGAGCAGACGCTGATCGACATTCCGGTGATGGAGAATACCGATGACGATGCGCCGAACTTCCCGAGCAGGGCTGCTGTGATTCACCTATCGTTGGAGGGGGCGCAGTCACTGCGATTGGTAGAGAAAAGGTAAGTCGGGTTGTCCCCCGGGCCATCCACGCTCATACCTGATCCATCGCCTCGGTCACCCACCGGTCCTCGCCCAGGAACCCGCCACTCTGATGCTGCCATAGCCGCGCATAGATGCCGTTTTTGGCGAGCAATTGCGCGTGAGTGCCCTGTTCAATGATGCGTCCATCGTCCATGACAATCAGTCGATCCATCGCCGCAATTGTGGACAGCCGATGGGCGATGGCGATGACGGTCTTGCCCTGCATCATTTCATCGAGGCTTTCCTGGATGGCCACTTCGACTTCCGAATCCAGCGCGCTGGTCGCCTCGTCGAGGAGCAGGATCGGAGCGTTCTTGAGCATCACTCGGGCAATCGCGATGCGCTGGCGCTGCCCGCCCGACAGCTTGATGCCGCGCTCGCCCACCAAAGTGTCGTAGCCGGTATGACCCTGGCGGTCGCTCAATTGGCTGATGAACTCATCGGCCTGGGCATTGGCCGCGGCACGGCGGATTTGTGCGTCGCTTGCATCGGGTCGGCCATAGGCGATGTTGTCGCCAATGGAGCGGTGCAGCAGGGACGTATCCTGGGTGACCATGCCGATGGCGCTGCGCAGGCTGTCCTGCGTCACATGCGCAATGTCTTGCCCGTCAATGCGAATCTGCCCGCTGTCGACGTCATAGAAGCGCAGCAGCAAGTTGATGAGCGTGGATTTGCCTGCGCCGGAGCGACCCACCAGGCCGATTTTCTCGCCCGGGCGAATGTTCAGGCTCAAGCCATCGAGCACCTGGCGTTCACCGTTGTAGTTGAAGCTCACATTGTCGAAGGTGACCGCTCCGCCGGAGGTCTCCAGCACCCCGGCGTCCGGCGCATCCTGCACCTTGGGGCCGCGGGTCAGGGTGGCCATGCCGTCCTGCACGGTGCCGATGCTCTCGAACAGCGAGGTCATTTGCCACATGATCCAGTGCGACATGCCGTTGATACGCAACGCCATGGCAGTGATCGCCGCCACGGCACCGGCGCCGACGTCGCCCTGGTGCCACAGCCAAAGGGCATAACCGCCTGCGGCCATGATCAACCCCACCACCAGCGCCTGGTTGACGATTTCGAACTGGCTGACCAGGCGCATCTGGCGAAAGCCGGTCTGTTTGAAATCCTCCATGGCCGCGCGCGCGAAGTGCGCTTCACGATTGGAGTGGGAAAACAGCTTCACGGTCGTGATGTTGGTGTAGGCGTCCGAGATGCGCCCGGTCATCGAAGAGCGCGCATGGGCCTGTTCCTGTCCAACTTTCCCCAGGCGGGGCACGAAGTAGAGCATGGCCAGCCCGAACAACACGATCCAGGCAAGGAAAGGCAGCATCAGTTTCAGGGCAAAGCCGCCGGCCAGTGCGATGATCGCGATGAAATACACGCCGATTCCGGGGGCAATCTCGATCAGGGTGAACAGCACGTCACGCACGGCCAACGCTGTTTGCATCACCTTGGTGGTGACCCGACCGGAGAACTCATCGGAAAAAAACGACAGGCTTTGCCGCAGCATCAGACGATGAAAG
This sequence comes from Pseudomonas sp. NFACC16-2, assembly GCF_900119205.1. Taxonomy (NCBI): domain Bacteria; kingdom Pseudomonadati; phylum Pseudomonadota; class Gammaproteobacteria; order Pseudomonadales; family Pseudomonadaceae; genus Pseudomonas; species Pseudomonas sp. NFACC16-2. The sequence goes on from NZ_FPIX01000036.1 coordinate 35,267, forward strand.
TCCCAACGCAGGCGCAATGGCAGATTGATCGCCAATACCTGGTGCTGCACCATGGTACGCAACGCCACCAGCCCGATGCTGGCCAGCATGACGATGCCCATGCCCCACAGGACGCGACCTTCCTGCGCCGCCGCCTCACCACCGGCTTGCCAGGTCGAGAGCAGGTCCACAACCTGGCCGAGGAAAGAAAACAACCAGGCTTCGTAGATCGACACTCCGGCGCTGAGCAGCGCAAAAGCAAGGATGTAGCCGCGGGCGCCCCGTGTGCACGCCCAGAGAAACCGAGCCAGGCCTTCGGGTGGCGGCGGTACCTCGTCGGGCGGGAAGGGGTCGAGTCTTTGTTCAAACACGCGAAGCATGGGAGGTCTCCGAAACGATCATTCTGCCATTTAACGGCGGCTTTGAGGCTTATGTGGCGCTGTGGTCGAATTGACCGCTCTGAGGGATTGGAATTCATCCGGCGCCGTGCGCAGGGCCATTCGAGGGCATCACTGCGCACTCAGTTCCCACAACACATCCAGCACATGTTGCGTAGACCGCTCGATGTCCAGACTGCGGTGGGCGATACCCAGTTGACGCCACAATAAGGGCTTCAATGGCCGCATGACGATCCTGTTATCAAGCAATGGCGTGGCCGCCTCATGGGGCAACAACGTCGCACCATATCCTGCCGCCACCAGGCTTTTGATCGCATCGTTGTAGTTCAGTTGGATGCGCGGCGCAGGCTGTTGCCCATCACTGGCGAACCACTCCGCCGTCAAGCGTGAAAGACGCGTGCTGGCGTCATTCAAAATCAACGGCTGGGCGGACAACCAAGTGGGGGTCACAACCTCCGGGGACTCCCAGCGAGCCGGCAGGAACGCCATGACCGGGTCCCGTCGCCACGGCTCGATCCGCAAGCCCTTCACCGGGGACTGCGGCAGTGCAACCAAACCTACCTCCAAGGAGCCCTCGGCAAGTTTCTGCAAGGTTTCCTGGGAGGTCAGCACCGCGACTTGTACGTCGATAGCGGGGTGACGTTGGCTCAACGACTCCAAGGCATGCGGCAGCAACTGTGCGATGGCCCCTGTGGAGGCGCCTAGCCGTACACGCCCGGCCAACCCTTGCACCTGACGTTCGATGTCCTCAAGCGCCTGCTCTGCGTCTGCCAATAAGCGCCGTGCGCGTTCTACCAGCGTGCTCCCTATCGCTGAAGGTTGAACGCGCCCGCGCGTGCGCGACAACAGCTTGCCGCCTACGCGCGCCTCCAGGTCGGCGATATGCAGGCTGACGGTGGGGGGGGCAAGGTGCAGCGCACGGGCGGCCTCGGCAAACGATCCCAGGTCGGCAATCGCCACCAACGTGCGCAGACGGTCCAGGCTGATTTCGCGCATGAAGATTTCCTTGTTCAGAAAAACTGAATTTCATCGTTTGTAAATTCAACTTTTCCTATCTTATAGCGTCGCTGAAGATTGGGGCTCCTGATTTCCAATGTCCGAGAGCATCCATGGCAAGTCCCCTTGTATTCATCGATGGCGACCAAGGCACCACCGGGTTGCAAATCCATCAACGTTTGCGCGAACGCAACGATCTGCGGCTTTTCACACTCAGCCCCGAACATCGCAAGGATCCGCAACGTCGCGCCGAAGCCATCAATCACTGCGACATCGCGGTTCTCTGCTTGCCCGACCAAGCCGCACGCGACGCCGTAGCGACCATCGAAAACCCCGCCGTTCGGGTGATCGACGCGAGTTCGGCGCACCGCACCCAGCCAGACTGGACCTATGGTTTCGCAGAGATGAGTCCGCAACAGGCCCAACGCATCGCCGCTGCGCGACGGGTCAGCAATCCCGGTTGCTATCCAACGGGGGCGATCGGGTTGCTACGCCCATTGCTGGAGGCCGGATTGCTGCCCAGGGATTACCCGCTGAACATTCATGCTGTATCGGGTTATTCCGGAAAAGGACGTGCCGGCGTGCAAGAGCATGAGGGAGTAGGCGCAGCACAGGCGTCGGCGTTTCAGGTCTATGGACTGGGGCTGGCACACAAGCATATTCCGGAGATTCAGCAGCAAAGCGGACTGACGCAGTGCCCGATGTTCGTACCGGCCTATGGCGCTTTCAGGCAGGGGATCGTGTTGACCATACCCTTGCACACCCGATTGCTGGCGCCAGGCGTGAGCGCGGTGCAGTTGCATGGGTGTTTGATGCAGCACTACGCCGATGCGCGCCATGTACAGGTGATGTCGATGCAAGAAGCGAAAGCGTTGACGTCCCTTGATCCTCAAGCGCTTAACGGAACTGATGATTTGCGATTGTCGGTGTTTGATAACGATGAGACCGGGCAGGTTTTGCTGGCTGCGGTGTTTGACAATCTTGGGAAGGGCGCCGCTGGCGCGGCGGTGCAGAATCTGAACTTGATGCTTGCAGGCGCATGACCGAGCAAATCAGCCCGGTGTCCTGGCTTCAATGGGTAGCGGGAACATTCTGTTTGGGCATGAAGAATCGAGCAAATAGCTCAGATTGCGACTTGATATTCAATTTTGCGTAAATGTTGCGACGGTGAACTTTTATGGTCTCCGCCGAGAGGGACAGCTTTCCGGCTATTTCCTTATTGGAGAAGCCGCTGAGTAATAAACGGAGTACGTCACTCTCGCGTGCTGTTATTTGGGTGCCAAGCTGATTGACCGTTTCCGGCCACAGGGGTGGCTCAGTCAGGGTTTTCTCTACGTCGATTTCAAAACCCATGCGCTGATGCATCAATGCTGTCACCCACGGTTTTATGATGTCCAGTATGGTTATTTGTTCTTGGCTAAAACGGACTTTGCTGCCGATGGAAATGCATAACGTTCTGTCTGGGTCGAGTTGGACATTGAACTGTGCCTCATCCATGGAGATGTACTGGGCAAAGTACTGGTGGTAATACTCGGTTTCAAGAAAGTATTCCGGTGCTATATCCAGTAGGTGGAAGAAACCACTCTGTGGATTTTCCCGATTGGCTATATAGAACGGATCCAGCAAGTAAAGACCCTTCACATAACGATGAATGAATGCGTCGACTTCTTCCGCGTCTGCTATTTCAGGAAGGCTGACAACCTGCACGTGTTGGTTGCTGAAAATCAATACAACCCAATTATCGATTTGTACATATTCATTTAAGGTGCGAACAAGTGAACTCCAGAAATCTGGACGATTCAGCTGCATGATCAGCTTCCCAATCGATCGATGCCAAGCCAGGCTGTGGAGGTCAAACGGCATTTTCTACCCCTTTAGGGTTAGGGATTCGCAGGTTGAAGGTAAGTATTCGTAGGTATTTACTATTCGGTAACACCCGGTATATTCGCTGCCAGGATTAACGATGGCCATGAGGGCGTATCGTCTTGACAAGGATGTTGCATGAGAAAGTCACATTTGCGAACCATTTTTTCCGCCTCGCTTCTCTGGGCAGGGATAAGCACGTCAGTAGCGGCTGTAGAGCCCGGGATGTATCTGTATAACTGGTTCGGGTTGCTTGCGCCGGAGACGCCAAAGGAGTTTGAACAGGAAACTGGCACGCGCGTGCATATGGATGCGTTCGACAGCGCTGAAATCATGCAGAGCAAGGTCATGGCCGGGCGCACCGGGTATGACGTGGTTGTGGCAACCTCCAATGTGTTGCCCAGCCTGATCCGGGCGGGAGTCCTTCAGCCATTGGATCGTAGTCAACTGAGTAACTTCTCGCACATCGATCCTGATCTCCTGTCCCAGCTCGCGGTCAATGACCCTGGTAACCGTTACGCCGTACCTTATCTATGGGGCACTACCGGCATTGGTTATGACGTTGACAAAGTCAGGGGCGCGTTGGGTGATAGCGCTCCGGTGAATAGCTGGGACCTGATCTTCAAAGAGGAAAACATTAGCAAGCTACAGTCGTGTGGCGTGGCAATGCTTGACTCTCCAAGTGAGATCATTTCGATTGCGTTGAATTACCTTGGACTCCCTAGCAACAGTAAGAACCCGGATGATTACCAGAAAGCGCAAGCCTTGCTGTTGAAAATTCGTCCTTACGTCCTCTATTTCGACTCCTCCAAAATCGACGCTGACCTGGCCGATGGCAATATTTGTGCAGTTGTGGGATGGGCTAACGGTGCCCTTGCTGCGCAGGCCATCAACGAGAAGGCCAACACGGGGCGCAAGATCGCCTACAGCCTTCCCCGCGAAGGAGCGCTGTCCTGGTCAGAGAATCTGGTTTTGCTGAAAGATGCTCCCCATCCCAAGGAAGGCATGGCGTTCATTAATTATATGATGCGACCGGAAGTTATCGCCAAGACCTCAAATCACACGCTATACCCTAACGCCAATAAGGATGCCGCTGAGTTCGTCGAGCAGAAGCTGCGAGACAATCCTTGGATTTATCCAGACAAAAAAACGATCGCGACACTTATTCCACTTGAGCCACTGCCGTTGAAGTTGGAGCGGATCCGCACGCGAATCTGGACCAAAGTAAAGAGTGGTGTCTGATCTGACTTGATTTATATGTCTGGAAAGTAAGGCGCAAACGCCGATATACAGGAACGCTGGGCGGGTGGGTTCGTGCCTGTTAATCCATCAGCCCAGTATTGTTCGGGGTCTTCCGGTCCATTGCGCCGTCTTATGTAAGAAGAGAACAGCGGATGTTCAGCCCAGCCAATCAAATGCACTTCAGTTTGACCATCGAAAGTTTTGAGCACGATTTTCAAGTGCTCGCATTCACTGGAAAAGAGGCGATCAGCAGGCCTTACCTCTTCAATGTGGAGTTTGTTAGCGAGCGCTCTGACCTTGATCTCAAGAGCTTCTTCGACGTCGAGGCTTTTCTGACCTTCGACTCGAAGGGCAATGGTATTCATGGACGGGTCTACCACATCGCTCACAGCAGTAACGGTGAGCGTTTGACGCGCTACAGGCTGGCCCTCGTACCGCACCTGGCCTACTTGCGCCATCGCATCAACCAGAGGATCTATCAACAGTTCTCGGTGCCGAAAATCGTCGCCTTGATACTGGAAGAGCACGGCATCCTGGGCGACGCCTATCGGTTTCATCTGGGGGCGACCTACCCCGAGCGTGACTACTGTACCCAGTACGACGAAACGGATTTGCACTTCATTCAGCGCTTGTGCGAAGAAGAGGGTATCCACTTTCACTTTCAACACAGCGCTCAAGGCCACGTGCTGGTCTTTGGCGATGATCAGTCGGCTTTTCCCAGTATTGGCCAACCCACTGCTTATCGGCATGAGAGCGATAGGGTGGCGGACGAACCCTTGATCAAGCGCATCAACCTGCGTCTGGGACAACTCACCAGTCGTATTTCGCACCGCAACTATGATTTCGAGCAACAGCTGGACATTGAAAAAGATGACAGTCCAGAGCGTTATACCGGTCATGAGCATGGCAAGCAGATACGTCTTCGGACTATGGAGCGCCGCCATGCGGCCTATCGACAAGCTGAAGGGCAAAGTGACCAGACTCGGTTAGTCAGCGGCCATGTGCTGGAAATCTCAGGCCATCCACGCCAAGAGTGGAACACCCTATGGCTACTGACCCAGGTCATCCACGAAGGCCGGCAACCACAGGTATTGGGTGAGAACGTCGCCCGTGGCAACACTGTGAACGAAGATGACTTTCATCAGGGTTACCGCAACCGCTTTGTCGTTCTTCCGTGGAATGTTTCCTATCGTCCGCCGTTGGCCCACAAGAAACCTCAGGTGCCAAGCATGCAGACCGCTGCAGTTGTCGCTTTAGAAGGCGAGGGGATCCAGAGTGATCGGCGCTTCGGGCGGATCAAGGTCAAGTTCCCCTGGGACCGTGAAGATAGATTTGACGACAAGAGTCATTGCTGGCTGAAGGGCGCCTCTGATTGGCGCTGTGAGATTGGGCTGCCCCGGACGGGCATGGAAATCATGGTCACATTTCTTGAGGGCGATCCTGATCAGCCGGTGGTCAGCGGTTGTTTGTGTTGTCGGTGAGGGGGCCGTTTTTTATGGTCTTAGGCATGGGTTGCTGATCCAGCCAGGCAGGGGAGCTACTTTTTCAACAGAATCGCCCCATAGTTGTCATTGTTGTATGAAGGTAACGAAGTTGGTTTCGATTTCGACGCTTGCAGAGGGGAGCGTGTTGACCAACATGACGGCATTGTCACCTTGGTTAAGAAAAATCAGAAAGTCCCCGGACTCAAACTCGACTCTAAATCCCATTAGCCGGGACTCCTGGCCGTTGAGGGAGTCAAGAATTCCCTCAACCTCGCAAATTTTTTCGCCTTCGAGATAGGATGCTGATAAAGCTACCAGGAGGTTTTCCCTCTTCCAGGAGCAAATGGCGTTAGGCTCAATCTCGAAGGCGTCTGGCGTATTGATGGGAAATAGGTCGGTCCCTACGCTCTCACCATCACTCAAGAGGTACATGGATATCATCTCTTGCTCGCCGAAACGCCATTCAATGGAACCGACATCTCCCAGACTCTTCTCTCCGTTGAAATAGCACTGGTCATGCATCAGCACGCTCAGCCTCTTACCTACCAGTAAACGTGCACTGTTTAGGTCTTGGGCTGTTCTCGTAACTGAATAGGAATAGCGGCTATCCAATAGGCACCTCGGTACTCGGACTGGGGTAGATATAACACAGGCGTTCTGATGTCCGCTCCTGGCTGGCTCTCGTCTATCTCGGCTGTCAGTTGCACTATTCACCTTTTGCCATAGATCACGTCGTCGTTGGCTCCATTTATAGCGCGTGCTGATCCGCCGCAACCTACACTCAGTTTGTCTAGCCGCCGGCTAGAAAATCAACGGAGTGAATTAAATGACCAATCTGGCTGGCAAGCGAAGAAGGGCAGGCCTGCTAGCCTTGCTGGGCATCGCCACCATTGTTTTGACCAGCTGTAATTACGGACATCGGCCGTTTCAGCAGGCGCCATTACAATCCACGCATGACCTATCGACTGTCGATGTGGAAATAGATGATTTTGGCAATTTTTGGGATCGCACAAAGGCGGAAAGTGTCCTCAATGCGATTGATGACAGTGCGGCGACCTCCAATGTGGTCGTGTTGCTGTTTGTCCATGGCTGGCACCATAACGCAGCAGACGACGACACCAACCGCAGCGATTTTCACATTACTGTTAAGGCAGTGGATGACAAGCTCAAGGAACAGATTTACCGGGACGCCAGAACGACGTTAAAGATCGGCGGTGATGTAAAGGTTGTGGGTATCTATCTTTCCTGGCGGGGCGAGTCGCTACCTGGTTTTCTGGATTACTCAACATTCTGGGGGCGCAAGGCTGCTGCGGAGCGAGTAGGGGATGGCGCGGCGCGGGAGTTCATCTTCCGCCTCAACGAGATATACAAAAAACGTAACCAAGGCGACCAGCAGCATTTCATGGGCCTGGTCAGCATCGGCCATAGTTTTGGTGGGCAGGTGCTTTATAAATCCGTCGCGGCATCCCTCGAAGATAATTTCCTGCTGCACGAGGGGCAACCCGCCCAGATGCCAGTGGCCAGCGTGGGCGATGTCACCGTGCTGATCAATCCAGCGTTTGAAGCCGCCCAGTTCGATCGCCTGCGAGCTTTGCAGTCCAGGTACACCTACAGCCCGGCACAGACACCTGTGCTTCTGGTGTTTTCAGGGGAGAGGGATTGGGCGCGGCAATGGTTCTTCCCGCTCGGGCGGCGTATCAGTGCTTGGTTCAGGCCGGCATTTTCAAGCGATGAGAACAAAGCTGAGTGGATTACCGCGTTGGGTGAGTACGAGCCACAACGAACGCATTCGCTGAAGTTGCAGCCCAATACGACTTCCTTCGAGTTTTCGAAAGATTATTGCCAGCAGGCTTTGGGTTTTGACCTGACTAATCCTGGTGCTCCGTTCGCCAATGCAACCTTGGCCGCATTGCCTGGCCGGAGCAAACAGTTCAGCCCGGTCGTGGTCGCCTACAGTGAGAACGAGTTGATAGAAGCGCACAACGGCATCTTCAAGGGGGACTTTCGCAGGTTTCTGATTGATTACGTTGCGTTGCTGGAGGGGAAGCGGTTATGCCTGAAGGCTCAGTTTTCTTCCCCTTCGATCGGGGGGGCGTATGGTCCGACTTAGCAGTTCTGCATCAGCTTCTTGCTTTTCAGACGGCTTGCTGAAGCACCTAGCGGGGTTCCCGCTCCAGGCAGTCGGCCCATTTGCCCGCAAACCGGTAGAGGGGGGCGAATGCTTCCGATAGTTCCAAGCCAAGTGGCGTGAGGCTGTAGCCGCCGTCGACTCGTTCGACAATGCCCGCGTCGCGCAGCTCATGGATTCTGCTTTGCAGCACGGTGGGAGAGATGTCTCCCGCCGCACTTCTTAAAGCCCTGGAACTCATGGCTCCATGGCGTAGCTCCCAAAGGACTCTAAGCGCCCATTTTTGTCCGAGTAAGTCCAGGAGAGCCATAATTGGCCGGCGTCCCCTGAGTATTGATGAAACGCGGCTCTGGCTATCATTCATCGTGATTGACCTTGCTTGCTACATATTCAGTAGCGATTATCCTTGCTACATATTTGATAGCGGAGGATACGCGATGTCACGAATCAAAGCACTCGGTGAGCCCTACCCAGTCGAGGTCAGGGCGACATTCGACAAGATAATGGGAGTAGGAGTACCGCCGCTGGTTCTATTCTCAACCATTGCAAGCAGTGATCGTGCGTGGCGAAAATTCACGGGCGGTTCGCTGCTGGATGGATCGTTGCTGACACTTCGCCAGAGAGAACTGGTCATCGATAGGGTTTGTGCTCGCACGGCGTGTGAATACGAGTGGGGGGTACATGTGATGGCCTTCGCACAGGCTGCCGGGCTTTCCAAAGAAGAGGTGGCCGGCACGTTGGAACATCCTCTTCGCCCGGAGCATTGGAAGGAGGACGAGGCCATTCTACTCACCGCGATCGATGCGCTTCATGATCGAGCAGCGTTGAGCGATGAAGAATTTTTGAGCCTCAAAAAATACTTCGACGACGATCAGGTGCTGGAGATTTTGATGCTCGCGGGCTTTTACCGTACGGTCTCGTACATTGCGAATGGCCTTGCATTACCGCTCGAGCAAAATGCAGCCCGCTTCAGCGAATATCAGAAGGGGATGACTGCAAAAACTTGAGGTAGCCCGACCTTGATTGCTTTTGGCCACAAGTCTTTCTCTGGTCCAGCGAGAGCTACCCCACCACAAGGAGTCACAAATGCCCACCGCCCACGTCTTCATCGCCACCAGCCTGGACCTTCGACACCTATGGGCTTGACAGCCCTGGGATACTGAAAGCGTCGCCACATCCATCGTGGTTACCTCCCATCACGACGCAAAGGAAGGTGCTCTACATGCGCAATGAAGAACTCAAGGCCTTATTCGACCAGCAGGCCGCCGGCTACGATAAGCAATGGGCGGGAATGGCGCCTATTCGTGACGCCCTGTACATCCTGCTCGACGCGGTATTCGCTGACTTACCGGAGAATGCCCGGATTCTCTGTGTCGGCGTGGGCACCGGTGCGGAACTGGTCCACCTGGCCAAGCAGAACCGCGGCTGGCATTTCACCGCCGTTGACCCCTCGGACGCCATGCTCGATATCTGCCGGCAGAAAGCGGTACAAGAAGGCTTCCTGTCGCGTTGCAGCTTTCACCAAGGTTACCTCGACGCGCTGCCTGCCGAGCCTGGACACGACGGCGCTACCTGCTTTCTGGTGTCTCAATTTTTGCTCGAGCCACAGACCCGCATAACTTTCTTCAACGAGATCGCCCGACGGCTCAAGCCGGGCGCAATACTGGCAAACGCTGACCTCGCCGCTGACATCGAATCACCTACCTATGAGGCACTGCTGCGCAACTGGATGACGCTGATGTCCTCGGCAGGCGTACAGCCGGAGATGCTGGCCCGAGCTCGTGCCGCCTACGCCCGAGACGTGGCTATCTTGCCGACACAGCAGGTCGCAGGTCTTATCGAGACCGCTGGGTTCGAGGCTCCGGTACAGTTCTTCCAGGCGGGGCTGATGCATGGCTGGTTCTGCCCGCGCAAGCAGACATCGTCTTGAGTTGGACGTGACCTTGGCTTTCAACGCACGCGGTCGCGGCTTTGTGCGGCCAGGTCCAGGGCCTTTTGCATGTCCAGTCGCGCTGAGCGGCCGACGTCTTTGTCGTTGAGTCGATAGCGACGCTCCGACGGCAGGATGGGCGCGGTGAGGTCTTCGGCGTCCATCTGTTCGAAGTCGTGGTTGTCGCCGATGGTCATGGCGCTGCGGCGTAGCAGCATGCGCAGTTGCTCGGGTTGCAGTTGCGGGTTGATGGACAGCATCGCCGCCAGCAGTCCCGCGACCATGGGCGTGGCGTAGGACGTGCCGCAATGCACTGCGCCTTGCTGGTCGGCGTTGGTCGTCGAGGCATGGGCGCATGCGGCGGCGGTGATGTCGACGCGCATGTCGATGTTCGAGGAACTGCGCTTGACGGCATAGGCGGGGTCGTCGACGGCGACGCCGGTATGTTCGCTGCGTTGGTGCCCGCCGACCACCAGCAATTGTTCGGTGATGAAGGAGGAGGGCAGGCGGTATTCGTCGCTGCCCGAGAACGAAGCGCCATTGCCGGCGGAGTTCACCACGATGACGTCCGGATGTTCCTTGCGCAGCCAGAGGAAGAACTCCTCCAGCAACTCCTCGTATCCGCCCATTGCGATGCCCGAGCGCAGCAGCGAGTCGACGTCATCGCCTTTGATGTCTTTGGCGCCGACGCGGTGGATGCCCCAGCTCCAGTTGAGCACGCGCACACCGTCCTCCACGAGGTTGACGGAGGCGGCGATATTGGCGGTGATCCCGGCATCGGAATTACGCTCGACGATGACCTCGAAGCCGCCGCTGGCTTTGTCCAGGCCACGGAGAAAACCAGTGTTGCCGTTGTCATCCCAGCGCGCGGCGAGAATGCCGGCGACGGTTGTGCCATGGTTGTCCGGTTTGTCTGCATCGCGGGCGTAGACACAGGTGCGCGGCGGTGAGCAGGCGCCGAGGTAGTCTGCGAAATCCGTCGTGTCGAAATCCACATCACGCTCGATCAGGCCGATGCGTACCGGTTGCGGCTGGATGGGCGGCTGTCGTGCGGGGATGCGTCGTTGGTAATAATTCACCGCGTCGAGGAAGCGATTCGCGGCCCACTCATCGGAGTCCAGTGCAGGCTTCTTCGGTTCCGGATGGGCTGCGGCTTGCTCGGTTTCTTCGGCCGAGGACTCTTCGATGACCACGGCGTCCACGCTGGTCTCGCTGCCCAGGCGCAACACGAGGGCGTCACGCTGCACCAGGTCCTTGGCCGGCAGGCGAAGTTGGTACAGGTTCAGCGGCGCGATGCTGCCGACCACCGTTGCCTCATACTTGCGGGCCAGGCGCTCGGCTTCCTGGCGGCCGTCACGGTCTTCCTCGATCAGCACGCTGACCAAGTCGAGGTAGGTGGTCAGGCCATCCATGTTCTTCGCTACTTCGTGCGCTCCGGCGGCCAGTACATGACTGTTGCGCAACGTCAGCCAGGCGGCATTGCTGGCGCGTGGGCCGTCCTGCAGCGAGAGCGGGCCACTCTGGTAGCCGGTGCTGTCCAGGCGCAAGCGCAGGTTGTCCCCTTCGCGTTGGATCGTGTCTGCCGGTATCACCTTGGCGCCCAGTTTCAGTTGCGGCGTTGCGTTGCCCAGTCCGCGTACGGTCAGGCACCAGTCCTGGTGCTGGCTTTGCAGCAAGTCGCCGCAGCGTTTCAGGCTTTCCAGGCGCAGCGGTTCAGGCACTGCGACCGCCGCGCTGGCAGCCAAAGAGAACAACGTAGCGAGGGCAGCGGATCGTAGGGGCATGAGCCAGCTTTCTTTGCCGAGGGTCTTGTTGCTCCGACTGTTACCTTGCTCGCTTTGTTCAGCGGGATAACGTTATCCAGCGATGACGCCTCTTCGTTCAGAAGCTATCGAGGCGTACTTCAACACCTGCTTGCTGCGCGAGCTCGATCATGTTCCCTTTCCTCGAATTTTCCATTTTGCCAGCCAACCGTTACCCGCGCCCAACATGAACGCGATACCTGATATCCCGATCAAAACTGTCTTCCGGGTTTTCATAAGCTTCCAGTGTTTCCAAGAACCCTGTGCACTCAAGACTCGCCAGATCCTCAAGGGTCCAATCAAAGGGGAAATCGCTGGAAAAGCTTTCACCCTGATATTCAATCCATCGGAAAACCGGGAAGGGCAGGTAACCGAGCCACTCTGACCGATAGGTAATCTCGTCGGATTCGCCGCTCGTCACCACGGCGTGGATCTTGTTCTTGATGGTTGCTTGGCGTTCATCCATGGTGTTTCGATCCGGGTTGATGATTTGATCGCGGGTGTCAGGCACTGCGATAGCAAGCGCCGCATTTGTTTTTTGAGCGCTCGATCATGGCAGGGGAATACTGACCCGGGTGATGAGAGGGAGCGAGCGAAGAAGTTGTTCGGCCAATGGCAATCATCGACGACATGCCTCGTATCCTGTGTAGAATCCGTTTTTTTTAGTTTTCAAAGGATTGTGCCCATGATTACTTGCCATGTCAGGTATGTCATTGACCCCTACCAGATCCCAGCTTTCGAGAGCTACTCGCGCCAATGGATCGAAGTGGTGACCCGAATGGGGGGCGTCCATCATGGCTACTTTCTCCCCGCCGAAGGCGCCAACAACATCGCCTACTGCCTGTTCAGCTTTGCCAGCCTGGCCGGTTACGAAAACTATCGAAGGAAAGCCGAACAGGATCCAGCGTGCGTTGAATTGGTGACCCAGGCGACGGAACAACGATTCATTCTGAGTTATGAGCGTAGTTTCCTGCGCCCTGTCCTGGATTGAGCGGGTGGATGCTTGAATCAATGCCAGATTTCAAGCCATGAACCAACGTCCGTTAAAGTTCTACATCCCACCGAAGAACCTATCACTATCGCTGCACCTAGATAGACCTCTGGTTAACGCGTTTGGAGAGCGCTTCGGCGCTTTCCTTGCGCTCGGAGTAGCGGTCGACCAAATAGGTTTCTCTGCCGCGCACCAGCAAGGTGAACTTCATCAGCTCCTCCATGACATCGACGACCCGGTCGTAATAGGGCGATGGCTTCATCCGCCCGGCTTCGTCGAACTCAAGGAAGGCTTTGGGGACGGAAGATTGATTGGGGATCGTGACCATGCGCATCCAACGCCCCAGCACACGAAGTTGGTTCACCGTGTTGAACGATTGTGAGCCGCCGCATACCTGCATCACCGCCAATGTCTTGCCTTGGGAAGGACGAACCGCGCCCAGCGCCAGCGGGATCCAGTCGATCTGTGCCTTGAACACCGCCGACATCGAACCGTGGCGTTCTGGCGAGCACCAGACCTGGCCTTCCGACCACATCACCAGGTCGCGCAGTTCCTGCACCTTGGGGTGATCGACGGGCGCATCGTCCGGCAATGGCAGCCCGGACGGGTCGAAGATCGCGGTTTCGGCGCCCATGAGCTCCAGCAGGCGCGCCGCTTCGCGGGTCAGCAACTGACTGAAAGAGCGCTCGCGGGTTGATCCATACAGTAAAAGTATGCGCGGTTTATGTTCTGGTTCTGCGCCCTTTGCGAGTTTTTCCGCTGTGGGTACATCGAAGAGTGACAGGTCGAGATTTGGGAAGTCATGCGGGGTTTCGCTGGAGAATTCAGTCATTACACAGCTCCAATTCGGTCCAGAACATATGGAAAAAAGCATATTCGTATTTCCATATGTTTATCGCAAGTCGCAATTGGCTGGCCGCGCAAAATTCTGCCGATGGAAAACGATATTCCTTATGGGAATGCTGAGCATAAAATTAATGAATTTTTATTATTCCTAAGCGAGGCGTAGTTTGATTTCAGCACATGGAGAACTGCGCTTTGAAATCATCCTCGTTTAATTCAGCGGAAAAATTTGATACCTCACGGGCCAACGAGTACGGCCGGCAGAGCCGCATTGCGCTCGCTGGATACGACGCCTGCCAGGACCTGGCGGCGTGCATGCTGGCGGCGACCCTTGGGAATGTGGGCTCGGCGAAAATACTGGTGGTGGGCGCCGGCGGTACGGCGCAAGAGATCATTGCAATGGCCAGGTTGGAGCCGGGTTGGCGCTTCACTGCCATCGACCCCTCCGAACCTATGCTGGAGGCCGCGAAGCAGCAATTAGCCGCAAACAACTTGCTCGGAAGAACCGCCCTGCATCTTGGGCACGTTGAAGACCTGGTAGCCAACGGATCGTACGATGCTGCCACCTTGATCGGTGTACTCCATCATCTCGATGGGGATGAAGCCAAGTCGAAAATATTGCGGTCCATCCAGGCACACCTAAAGCCGGGGGCGCCGCTGATTGTCGCCGGGAACCAATATGCGTATGCCAGTCAACCGTTACTGCTCGCGGCCTGGGGGCAACGGTGGCGACAGCATGGCGCCAGCCCGGAAGAAGTGACAGTCAAGCTTGGCAAGATTCTTCAAGGCGCCGATCCTCCACATTCCGAGGCTGCGGTTCAAAAACTGTTGAGTGATGCAGGATTCGGCAGTGCTACCCGGTTCTTCAGCAGTCTTTTCTGGAGCGCCTGGTTAACGTGCAAAACGGCCTGAGGATGGAACTTCAGCAACGTGGATCAGCTTTCCGGCGGCGTGATGGGGGCGTCGCTGGCTTCAGCCGCCAGTTTCAATCGGTCGGCTTTGCTGATGTAGGGAGTCTTGTTTTTGGGGGCCAGCTTGGCACTGGCTTTTTTGGCGTTAGCCTTCAATAGCTGGTTTATTTTCTTGCGGCGATTCATGGTGTTCTGCTCAGCATGTCAATTTCCAGGATGGTATCAGCTTTCCGTTTTTCCAGGCTTGTTCCTGACTTGGCTATGGACTTCACGCGGCGCTCGATAATGATCGAGTCATTTGGGGCCTTTAACCGGATCGCCGAAGTTTGAAGGTCAAAAACTTCTTGGAAATGTCGCTCTTCAGACTGCCTTAAGACTTTGCCTGCAAGTTGGCAGCATCGGTTCCCAGCGACCGGATCGAGGCTGCGAATGAGTCGGCAGCCGTCAGACTTTCACGAGGCGTGTCATGACCCGCGATGTTGCCGTAAACCGTTATGGAAAACTGTCGATCACCCTGCACTGGTTGATGCTGGCGCTGTTCGTCGGTGTGTATGCCTGCATCGAGATCAAGGGTTGGTTGCCCCGTGGCAGCACCGGGCGAAGCCTGTTCCTGGGGCTTCACGGGCTCTTCGGGCTGAGCATCTTTGCACTGGTTTGGGTTCGTCTGTTCGGGCGCTTGACACCACGCCCGTCCATCACACCCGCGCCGCCAGCCTGGCAGACGGGTGTATCCCACCTGATGCATGCGGCCTTGTATGGCCTGATGATCGCGACACCCCTGCTGGCCTGGTTGATGCTGGCCGCCGGCGGTAAGCCCGTACCGTACTTCGGGTTCTTCTTGCCGGCTCCCGCGGCGGTGGATCCCGATTTGGCCAAACAGCTCAAGTATTGGCACGAGTTACTCGGCAGCAGTGGCTACTGGCTCATCGGCCTGCATGCGGCGGCGGGGCTGTTCCATCATTATTGGGTGGGTGACAATACCCTGGTCCGGATGCTGCCGGGGCGAAACCGCTCTTGACCACTTTCCCGTCCCTTGTCATCTCAGATGGCTCTGGAAGAAGCTCGTCAGCTTATCGAACGGAATGAGGTCGATCCGATCATAAAGATCGACATGGCCTGCCCCGGGAATGATGACAAGTTCCTTGGGTTGACCGGCGAGCTTGTAAGCCTCCTCGCTGAACTCCCTGGAGTGCGCATCGGCGCCAGCAATGAATAACATCGGATGAGGCGAAATGGTTTCGATGTCATTGAGGGGATAAAAATTCATGAACTTGACGTTGCTTGTCAGCGTCGGGTGCGTGGTAGGTCTTTGGACGAGCTCGATGGCGTGAACTCACCGCGCGGGGTGCGAGGCCCTCCATTGCGGATGGCTGTCGTCGCTTCGCAAGCGTACTTCGCTGCCCACGCCATTCCCAAGGCCCTCCACGATCTGATGAGCCATCGGTGTATCAACCAGCACATGCAAACATCAGACGGGTTCTATGTCTGGGACTTTGAGCGTCGAGGCAAGCAGGTGAGCGTGTGAGTTGACGGCCAGCTCATTTTCAACGCGTCGACTCATATCGTGCAGGCGGCAGTGGCCGGGCTGACCGTTGCTTACCTGCCTGAAGAAGAGTTTGAACCGTACCTGCAAGAAGGCCGGCTGGTGCGCGTGCTGGAAGATTGGTGCCCACCGTTTTCAGGCTACTATTTGTACTATCCCAGCCGGCGGCAACCTTCGCCTGCATTTACGTTGGTTGCCAACGCATTGCGCCAAGCCCATTAAGGACGAGTGCCGGTTCAAATAAGCGGATCCGGCGTATGTCTTGCTCGTTCAGGCAGCGCTGATTCACGGGTACGGCTTTCAAGTAATCGCTTTAAACCGGGCGCTCAAATACCTCTAAAGAAACGTTACGGCTTGGGGCAAGCCGTAACGTTTAGTAACTCACGTGCTAGCCCTCATGAGAATCTCGATATCCACCAAGTGATATAGATTTCAAGGTGATTGTTTGACCATGATATGTATTTCAATCCCTGGTGGTTGGTCAGGTGTTTTACAGTCAGCGTCTCGGATTTACTTGCTGGATGCCTTTCGAATACGGCGTCTGATGCTTTCGGAAAGTAGGATATGGCAAATAATCGTCCGTTTATAAAACTGAATTGCGCAGGGCCGGTGCTATTGTTCATTTTGTAGTTGGACACTTCAAATATTTTTAAAGAGAATTTTTTTCGAAGAAGGCCGCTGTTTTTTTCTGAGCTTTCTAGGAGTACAGGTTTGTAGCCTTCTGCTTCAAGGAAATCCAATGCTTGATCAACAAGGCTGCAGCTGTTGAAGTTGTTTACTAGCGGAGGTCGAGAGTTCTCGCAAGCCCGTTCAATGTTCACGGGTTCTTGGTATTTGAGTCCGATGACAGCAAAAACCACAGTCACCAAAGCAATTAGTGCTGCTGTTGTTTTCGACAGTTTAAGAATGGTATTAATAGTGCGCACCTTCAGAGCTTGCCTCTGTCCTTAAAATTCCATTGTTAAGAAATGTCATGCAGCTTTTGGGGCGGTTTTCAGGAGAGTTGTTGCCCTTGGCTGCGCATATGTCCGCTTGGTTATTATTTTGTATCGCTATAAGTAAATATAAGTAAGAAGGATTAGGTCGAGTCCTAGGATGATTCTGCCAAAAGTGCAGAGATTTCCAACGCTTTCTTTATAGCTGCTCTTATAGAGGCACCACCATGGTCCGGCCACTACAATGCCTTGGCCCTTTTTGGCATGTGGATACGCCGTTATCATCAGGCTTATATAAGTCAGACCCAGTATTGAAAAAATGTATGCGATCATTGTTTAGTACTCTATGGGACCAGTGCTGTAGTTAGGTCCCGGAATGCCGCCCATAAGTCCGCCATAGGCGCAAAGTGTTCCGTCGGGGTTCAGTTGTCCTCCTAAGAATAGACCGGCTCGGCCCGGCGCCCCGGATAAGGTGGGAGTGGCAGAGCCGTATTCATACATTTCGTACTCAGTGTTTTCGTGCAGAAATCGACAGGCTTGTTCTGGGGATAGATGATTTTTCTGCGGTCCCTGCCAATCCCAAGCTTCCGGTTGAATATGCCAATAATATTCCTCTGCTGTTGTGTTAAAGCTAGTGGCAAGCAGTGAGAGTGACAGAGAGTATGAGGCGAGTATTTTGGGTAACATTGGGCGTCCTTGCGGTTTTTTAGGTTTTAAACTCCCTTGATGATCTCTTGGAGCGACGCTGTGAAAACGATACATATATAGTGTGTTTGTAACCTTATGTTGTGATCCCACAAAGCACTCGCCACGCTGCCAGTCAGGAAAACGACCAATAGCCACCGATCGCTGCGGGTCGCCTACACTCACTTGTGTATTTGACTTCCCGCGGACGCAGGGCAACTTTTCACGCCTAGTCGCTTTCAGAACACGTTTCGTCGTCCATGTGCAATCGCCAGCCCCCGGGAGTGGCAAGCTGTGAGGATGCCCCGGACCAGATGCGCCAAAGACACCTGGCCGGAGAGCGAGAATGGCGATCGGATGTGCCACGCGACCGTGACGTGGGCCGAGCGCCGCAGCCAAGACTCCGGACGGCTGCCGCTATGCGGTGGTGTCGTTCGAGATGCCGAGGTACGTTTATGCCCGATGAGACGCTTCACCTGCCTTTGATCCACAGCGTGCTTGCGCGCGAAAAGGACACCCCCGGTGCCTTGCTGCCTATTCTCCATGCCATCCAGGCAGGCTGCGGGTATGTCCCCGACAGCGCCGTCCCGGAGATTGCCCACGCCCTCAACCTCAGCCAGGCTGAAGTGCGCGGGGTCATCAGCTTCTACCACGATTTCCGCACCACGCCGCCGGCGCGCCATACCCTGCGCCTGTGCCGGGCCGAGTCCTGCAAGAGCATGGGCGCCGAGACCCTGGCTGCGCAGTTGCGCGAGCAATTGGCGCTGGACGATCACGGTACCAGCGCCGATGGAAGCATCAGCCTGCGGCCGGTCTATTGCCTGGGCGCCTGCGTCTGTTCGCCGGCCCTGGAGCTGGACGGGGAGTTGCATGCGCGGATCACGCCTGAGCGTCTGCGTCAGTTGGTCAATGATTGCAGGGAGGAGGGCGCATGCTGACGCTCTGTATCCCCCGCGATTCGGTAGCCCGTGCCGTGGGCGCGGACAAGGTGGCCGATGCGTTGGCCCTTGAGGCTGAGCGTCGACAGCTGCCGTTGACGGTGTTGCGCACCAGTTCCCGTGGCCTCTATTGGCTGGAACCGTTGGTGGAGCTTGAAAGCGCCGGCGTCCGGTTGGGCTTTGGCCCTGTCACACCGGCCGATGTGCCGGGCCTGCTGGATGCGCTGGCAGGCGATCCCGGCAGCCATCCGCTGGCCCTGGGGCCGGTGGAGGAGCTTCCCTATCTCAAGAGCCAGCAGCGCCTGCTCTTCGCGCGCGCCGGCATCACACAACCGCTGTCCCTGGACGATTACCGTGCCCAGGGCGGTTTCCAGGGCCTGGCCCGGTCCATCCAGAAGGATGGCGCTGACGTGGTCGCCAGCGTGCTCGATTCCGGCCTGCGCGGTCGGGGCGGTGCGGCGTTCCCGGCGGGCATCAAGTGGCGCACGGTGCGCGATGCCGTGGGGGCACAGAAGTATGTGGTGTGTAACGCCGATGAAGGCGACTCCGGCACCTTCGCCGACCGCATGTTGATGGAGGGCGACCCCTTCCTGCTGATTGAAGGCATGATCATCGCCGGCCTCGCCGTAGGCGCGACGATGGGCTACATCTACGTGCGTTCGGAATACCCGGCCGCCATCAGTACCCTGAACGATGCGTTGCGCATTGCTCGCGACGCCGGCTATCTGGGGGCGAACGTGAGCGGTAGCGGCCGCACCTTTGACATTGAGGTTCGTGTCGGGGCGGGCGCCTATATCTGTGGCGAAGAAACCGCACTGCTCGAATCCCTCGAGGGCAAGCGCGGCACGGTTCGCGCCAAGCCGCCACTGCCAGCGATTCAAGGCCTGTTCGGGCTGCCGACGCTGGTGCACAACGTGGTGACCCTGGCCTCGGTGCCGATCATCCTGGAGAAGGGCGCGCAGTTCTATCGCGACTTCGGCATGGGCCGTTCCCTGGGCACGATGCCGTTCCAACTGGCCGGCAACGTCCGTCAGGGCGGTCTGGTGGAGCGCGCCTTCGGCCTGAGCCTGCGTGAACTGGTGGAAGGCTACGGCGGCGGTACCGCCAGCGGTCGCCCCCTGAAAGCCGCGCAAGTGGGTGGGCCGTTGGGGGCCTGGGTGCCGCCTTCGCAATTCGATACGCCGCTGGACTACGAGGCGTTCGCCGCCATGGGCGCGATGCTTGGCCATGGTGGTGTGGTGGTCGCCGACGACAGCCTGGACATGGCCCAGATGGCCCGGTTCGCCTTGCAGTTCTGCGCCGAGGAATCCTGCGGCAAGTGCACGCCGTGCCGGATCGGCTCCACCCGCGGGGTGGAAGTGGTGGATCGCTTGATCGCCAGCACCGAAGCCGGTGCTCGTCAGGAACAAGCCCTGCTGTTGCAGGATCTGTGCGACACCCTGCAATACGGTTCGCTCTGTGCCCTCGGTGGGATGACGTCCTACCCTGTCGCCAGCGCCCTCAAGCATTTCCCCGCCGACTTCGGTCTGGCGACCACGGAGGCCGACCAATGATCAACATCTTCGATCCCAGCACCGACATCGACCTGGGCACCCCGGCGCGTGAAAGCGACGTGCAGGTCAGCCTGACCATCGACGGGCGTGAAATCAGCGTCGCCTCCGGCACCTCGGTCATGCGTGCCGCGGCCTTGCTCGGCACCACCATCCCCAAACTCTGCGCCACCGACAGCCTGGAGGCGTTCGGTTCCTGCCGCATGTGCCTGGTGGAGATCGACGGCATGCGCGGCTATCCCGCGTCCTGCACCACGCCGGTGACCGAAGGCATGGTGGTGCGCACGCAAACCTCCAAGCTCGCCACGCTGCGGCGCAACGTCATGGAGCTGTACATTTCCGACCACCCGCTGGACTGCCTGACATGCCCGGCCAATGGCAACTGCGAATTGCAGACCGTGGCGGGGCAGGTGGGCCTGCGCGAAGTGCGTTACGGCTACGAAGGCGCCAACCACCTGGCTGAGGCCAAGGACGTTTCCAACCCGTATTTCGACTATGACCCGAGCAAGTGCATCGTCTGCAACCGCTGCGTGCGTGCCTGCGAGGAAATCCAGGGCACCTTCGCCCTGACGATTACCGGACGCGGCTTCGATTCCCGGGTGGAAGCGGCCGGCGGTGACAACTTCCTCGATTCCGAGTGCGTTTCCTGCGGCGCCTGCGTGCAGGCGTGCCCGACGGCGACCCTGATCGACAAGAGCGTCGTGGAGATCGGCCAGCCGGAGCGCAGCGTCATTACCACGTGCGCCTACTGCGGCGTGGGTTGCTCGTTCCGCGCCGAGATGAAAGGCGAACAACTGGTGCGCATGGTTCCGGACAAGAACGGCCAGGCCAACCACGGCCACTCCTGCGTCAAGGGCCGCTTCGCCTGGGGCTACGCTACGCACCCGGACCGCATCACCAAGCCGATGATCCGCAAGCATATCGATGACCCGTGGCAGGAAGTCAGTTGGGATGAGGCGGTCACCTACGCCGCCAGCGAGCTGCGCCGCATCCAGCTCAAGTACGGGCGTGACTCCATCGGCGGCATCACCTCCAGCCGCTGCACCAACGAAGAAACCTACCTGGTGCAGAAACTGGTGCGCACCGCGTTCGGCAACAACAACGTCGATACTTGTGCCCGTGTGTGCCATTCGCCTACCGGTTACGGCCTCAAGCAGACCTTGGGCGAGTCCGCCGGCACCCAGAATTTCGACTCGGTGATGAAAGCCGACGTCATCCTGGTGATGGGCGCCAACCCGACTGACGCGCACCCGGTGTTCGGCTCCCAGCTCAAGCGCCGCCTGCGCCAGGGCGCACGGCTGATCGTCATCGACCCGCGGCGCATCGACTTGGTGGATTCGCCTCACGCCCGTGCCGAGCTGCACTTGCAACTGCGTCCGGGCACCAACGTGGCCATGCTCAACGCGTTGGGCCATGTGATTGCCACCGAAGGCTTGATTGACCTGCCTTTTGTCGAAGCTCGCTGCGAGGCGGCGGACTTCGCGCGCTGGCGCGATTTCGTCAGCCTGCCGGAAAACTCCCCCGAGGTCCTGGGCCCGGTGTGTGGCGTGCCTGCCGAGCAGATCCGCGCCGCGGCACGGCTCTACGCCACCGGCGGCAATGCCGCCATCTACTACGGTCTTGGTGTCACCGAACACAGCCAGGGCAGCACCTCGGTCATGGGCATTGCCAACCTGGCCATGGCCACCGGCAACATCGGTCGCGAAGGTGTCGGAGTGAACCCGCTGCGTGGACAGAACAACGTCCAGGGCTCCTGCGACATGGGTTCGTTCCCCCACGAACTGCCCGGCTACCGGCACGTTTCCAACGAAACCGTACGCGCCCAGTTCGAACAGGCGTGGAACGTGACCCTGCAACCCGACCCGGGCCTGCGTATTCCGAACATGTTCGAGGCCGCGCTGGACGGCACCTTCAAGGCGCTTTATTGCCAAGGCGAGGACATCGCCCAGAGCGACCCCAATACCCAACATGTGACGGCCGCGCTGTCCGCTTTGGAATGCGTGATTGTCCAGGACATCTTCCTCAACGAGACGGCCAAGTTCGCCCACGTGTTCCTGCCGGGCAGCTCGTTCCTTGAGAAGGACGGCACCTTCACCAACGCTGAACGTCGCATCTCCCGCGTTCGCAAGGTGATGGATCCACTGGCCGGCAAGGCCGACTGGGAGGCCACCATCGCCCTGGCCGACGCCCTGGGCTACAAGATGCACTACACCCATCCTTCGCAAATCATGGATGAAATCGCCCGCCTGACGCCGACTTTCAGCCGCGTCAGCTACGCCGAACTGGATCGTCACGGTAGCCTGCAATGGCCTTGCAACGATGCCGCGCCGGACGGCACGCCAACCATGCACATCGATCAGTTCGTGCGTGGCAAGGGCCGTTTCATGCTCACCGGCTACGTGCCCACCGAGGAAAAGGTCAACAGCCGCTATCCACTGCTGCTGACCACCGGACGCATCCTCAGCCAGTACAACGTTGGCGCCCAGACCCGACGCACCGACAACGTGGCCTGGCACGAGGAGGACCGGTTGGAGATTCACCCAACCGACGCCGAGAACCGCGGGATCGTCGACGAAGACTGGGTGGGTATCGGCAGTCGTGCCGGGCAGACGGTGCTGCGTGCGAAGGTGACCGAGCGGGTGGCACCGGGCGTGGTCTACACCACGTTCCACTTCCCTGAATCGGGCGCCAACGTGATCACCACCGACAACTCCGACTGGGCCACCAACTGCCCGGAATACAAGGTGACCGCGGTCGAGATCGTGCGGGTCAGCCAGCCTTCGGAATGGCAGAAGCGTTACCAGGCCTTCAGTGATGAACAAAGCCGCTTGCTCAGGGAACGTCGCCATGCCGAGAAAGCGGAGGTGCGTCGATGAGCTCTGACAGCTTGATAAAGATGGCCAACCAGATCGCCCAGTATTTCGCCAGCGAGCCGGATCATGCGTTGGCGGTGAATGGCGTGCGCCAGCACATCAAGAGCTTCTGGACGCCGGGCATGCGCCGGCAATTGCAGGGTTGGCAGCAGATGCATCCGGGGGCCGTCCTGCACCCCCTGGTGCTGGAGGCACTGGCGGAGCCGGAGGAGACAACCTAGCGCGTTTTACTGGCGTCAAGTTATCTGCGTTGCGCCGATCAGGTGGCTGTCCTACTCTCCGAGACAAGGCATTGTGCCAGCAACGACTAGGGGAAAGGGATGTTCACCGAAAACGCACCGGTTCAGGTAGGGAAGGCGTTGCGCGTAGCCTTCGGCGCTCGATTCGCATGGGTATGCGGATTGTCACTCTTCATCGCGGGTTGCGCCGTTCCAACAGGAACGGCGCATCTTTTCAAGGTTCAACCTGCTCGTCCCTCGACCGTCGTCGATAAGCAGTTCGAAGATGCAGCAGCACTAAAGCTCAAGTGGCAACAAGCCCAGGAGGCCCACGCGGGCCTTGTGAAAAAAGGGGCGACCTCCGCCGAACTCGCTGCTACCGATGCACAAACGCAGCAAGCAAGAAAAGAATTCCAGGATGCCATCCGCAATTTGAAAGCCGAGCGCCTGCGTATCGATGGTGACGTCTTCAGCGCCGATAAAGCTGGCGCCATTCGTAAACCTGACAGCAACGGCAACGGTGGCGATGTGTTCGCTGTCTATTTGACGGATGCTTACTTTAAATACCTCAAGGATCTCGGTGGGGTGAACGAAGTCGTGATCGTTGCCGAGTTCACCGAAGTGGGGGGCGAGAATAAAAGCGAAACGGTGACCAAAGTACTTGGGCCGTACCTTGGGGTCGCCGATAACGCCAAGCCGAACCTGCTGAATAAATTGTTGTACGGCCCCAAAAAGCTTGAGTCTGATCACCTGTCGATGAAACTGACCGTACTGGAATACGACCAGGGCGAGAACGAAGACTCCGCTGCATTTCTCGATTTTATCGGCTCGGCCAGCAAGACATTGTCCCTGGCCAATCCGATAACAGCCGCTGAGCAAGTATTTGCCAAAGAAGTCGCCAAGAGTCTGCTGGCCCTCAACAAAGACGATATTGTGTTGCAGATCGACGTGGATCTGGTGGCTGGCCCCGACGATGAGGCATTGGAAGATAACGGCTCGGTCTTGGCGCTCAGACCAGGGAATTATGTGCTGATCAACCAGGAGCGCTGTGCCCCCACCAATTGTTATTTCTATTTGACGAATCGTGGCAATAAAGAGAACCCGCTGGCTTGGCTGGGGGATACGTTGATGTTGGTGCCCACCGCCATGCGTCGCGGTTGGACTGACACGCCAGACGGTGCGTCGTTGGAGGATATCCAGGCTGGAGAGATCGAGTACGCCAATCACAGTCTGCAACAGCGCGGCAAGAACGAGACGTTCCTAGGCAAGACCTGGGTGTCGTTTGCGGTCCGCAAGGGTGGCGATGACGTGCTCTGGGGACGGCGACGTGCGTTGATCGAGGCAGAGAAAGCCGTCCAATACATCAACAGGCAAGAGACGAGTGCGCTGTTGAAGAGTGCCGACTATGAACGTGCCCGGACGGCCCTGGATGCGGCCCAGCAGGCCGAGCAAGAGAGCCGCAGTGGGATAGCTTTCGTTTCCCCCCTGGATGCCAAGGGTCGATTCGCGCCTTCGGCCAAGAACGACTCGTTTTGCCTTACGCACGCCAAGCCGGTCAGCAACCCCCAATATTCGTTCTACCAATTGAACGGGACTGCTGCGCCTACGCCGATCAAGAGCGTGGCTATTGTTCCGGGTAAGTCCACCTCCAGCGTGTCGTGCTTCAGCTATCCTGCAAACACTTTGCTTACTGGCAAGTATCAATTGGTCGTGACCACGCCAGGGGTGATGATCCCGGTGACCCAGACGGCGACCTTTGAGATGTTGCCATGAGTTGAAGAGGGAAGCGCAAGTGCGTCGATAGGCAACCCTGGCCGGCATCGTCATGGCGAATAGCAAGCCGGCCAGGGTTGTTTACAACTCAGCGAACAGTCAATTGACGGTGATGTACGGGTCCCACGTGTTGGTTGGGCCAATCTGGTTCAGGTTACGGTCCAGCAGAACGAAGACGATTTGGTACCAGAGCTTTCCCGGGCTCAGCGCAGTGGACTGCCAGATGGTATAGGTCACATCGGTCTTGGCAATGCCTCCGGGGGCACCATTGTCCAGATAGGGCACTGGAATGCCTGGGATATTGAAAGATTGCGGGGTCGAGATGGTGCCCTTGTAATCACCGCCCTGATGAGGGTCGCCGATCAGGACGTTTTTGATCAAGGCGATGCGGTCGAAGTTGCGCGACAGCGTGGTGGCGCGCCAACGAATGATGTCACCGGGGTTTACATCGAACCACAACTCGTTGCCGCCTTCGCCGGTGTTGCCGGTGGCATGGCTGTCGACGGCACTGCGGGTCACCAGCATGGCAATGGCGCCGCCTACGTCGTTGGGGTGGGCAAGCAGGTAGTCGGCGTCAACGTTGACGAGCACATCAATAGTTTGGGTCGCTCCAGACATGTTGTTGCTCCTTGAGAGTAATGACATTGACGACCGCCCTTGCAAAGGGTGTCCGGGCCACCCGGTCCCTGGGGGCGGTCTCGGGAGGAACGATAGGTGATGGCCTTGTAGTGTCAAATTTCCAATTCTTGACGCTGGCGAAACGGAGCGAAGCGCAGCACAACCAAGCCTTTGATTTGCCTTTGTCGTGGTCGATCTCTTAACGGACTTCTGGTTGTCTTCTGAGGGTCTCAGAGGGCAAAGGCGCACAACCGTTGTCGGTGACTGCTTCTGATCCTGCGGAGGAAGGGAGCCATACCGACCGCAGTTCAGTTGTGGGGTTGATTCGCCGTCCAGCGCTTCATCTCTTCGGCAATGAAGTGATGCACCAGGTCGCTGTACATCTTCTCGATGGCATCCGGGCTCAAGCCTTCTGCCTCGGCCCACTCGCGCCGTGTCGCCAACATGGCCTTCAAACGCTCCGGTGCCTGCACCGAAGTTGCCGATGTCTTGAATTTCGAGGCCGCGAGCACGTATTGATAGCGCTTGCCCAGCAGCGTGATGACCGCCTGGTCGAGGGCATCGATTTCGCGTCGGATGTCCTCCATGTTTGCGCATTGTGAGGGTTGTAACGGGTCCATGCCGTGAGCTCCGCTTGTTGAACAAGACCGGCCCGACGTGAGCCGATCTTCTGATGGGGTTTAGAAGCACCAGTCCTCAGCGCGAACGACACGACAGAAGGCGCCTGCCAGGGTTGCGTTGTGATGAGCAACGATCATTTCTGCCGTCAATTCTGGCGTGTTGGAACAGGTATGACCGTCGGCGATCAATACCGCATCGAACCCCAGATCCCGAGCGGCTCGGCAGGTGCTGTCGATACAATACTGGGTTTTCATACCGGTGATGACCAGGCCTTCAGCCTCGCAAGCCTTTAGCCGCGCTGCCAGCCCCGTCTGGGTGAAGGCGTTGGGGCGTTTTTTTTCGAAGATGATTTCGTCACCCTCCAATTGCAGTTCCTGCACCAGTTGCGTCAGCGGGCTTGCAGGGTCGATGGGCGAGCCAGGCGGGCCTACGTGGCGAGCCAGGAAAATCGGTGCGCCAGCTCTACGGGCCTTGAGCAGCAGGCCATTCAATGTGTCCAGCAACGCTTCGCCGGCCCAGGGGGTATCGGGGCCGTGAAACAACCCAACTTGCATATCGAGAATCAACAGAGCGTGCATGGTGCTTTCCTTGCGTGTGGGCCAGCGACGCAAGGGCAAAAGAAAAGGCCCTTACCATCACTGGCGGGCCTTTGGGATTCGTTTGTCAGCGACTCACGACATCTCGCACGACCCGCTTTGGGCGGTCGTGGTTGTGGTGGTCGAGGTCATCTGAGAATGATTCATGGCCTGACAGTACCTTCTGGCCGTCAGGTTTGGCAAGGGTGCTCCGAAAGGTAGATGCACACGGACTTTGTGGCGAGGGGATTTATCCCCGCTCGGCTGCGCAGCAGTCGTAAACCGGCCAGCGCGGTCACCTGTTGCAGCGCGGTGCCTGGTTTTGGGGCTGCTTCGCAGCCCAGCGGGGATAAATCCCCTCGCCACAGGGGGTGGTTAGCCTTCTAGTCCGCGTTGTTCGATCACGCCAAACACGTCTGCCACATGCTGCACCAGGATCCGGGCGACATTGGTGATGGTGGCGATGTCGTTCTCTGCCGAATCACGCAGGCTGGTGCAGGCGACCAGC
>NZ_FPIX01000036.1:63214-63722 GCF_900119205.1 Pseudomonas sp. NFACC16-2
CGCCAGCCTTGAGTTACCCGTTGGTTTTCGCCATGGAGAGTTCGCCTTCGAGGCCGCGCCGTTCGATCACGCCAAACACGTCTGCCACATCCTGCACCAGGATCCGGGCGACGTTGGTGATGGTGGCGATGTCGTTCTCTGCCGAATCACGCAGGCTGGTGCAGGCGACCAGCGTCAGGTAATCGAGCGTGGCGTGCAGGCGTTCGCTGGCACAGGCGTGGAGTTCGGGGAGTGGGGCTTGGGCGTCGATCAGCAGGACGGGATGGGTGGTGGCGGTTTGGGTGAGAGGGGTGAAGCGTTGATCACGTTGGTTCATGGCAATAGTTACTCATTCTTCGTATCAAGAAAAAGCTACTTCGATTCGCTGCGAAACGAATGGGTGGTAGCTGCGTGTGGGTTCGCAGACCGAGGATAGAGGGTGTTCTGAAGTTTGTGTAAACGGTCATTAGGTGCACACTGCCTTTCCCAAGGAGTCTCAATGACCGAGCCCAAGCGCACTAAACGAGTC
>NZ_FPIX01000038.1:0-59652 GCF_900119205.1 Pseudomonas sp. NFACC16-2
AGAAGTCAGCCGAGGCCGTAGTAGTTGCTCGAAGCCGGAGTGACGAAGGGCTGAACCTGCCATGAGTGGACAGTCGGGTGTGATCTCTGTTGGAGCGTAAAGCAGAAACTCCGCGCAGCGGGGGTCGAGACCATCAGGAGGTAGGAGCCGGAAGCTCCGAGGGCCGGTCTGGGCGCTTAGATACCACAGGCGACACATCAACGGAACCAAGCTCGCTGAAGCTGTTTATCAGTAGGCAGGAACCGCCGTATACGGAACCGTACGTACGGTGGTGTGAGAGGACGGCGGCCGTGAGGCCGCCTCCTACTCGATCCGCTTTCTTCCCCCTGGCTGAGGTACTTGCAGCAATTACGGGTTGACGCTGTCTTTCAGGAACTTGCCTGGTTTAAAGGCAACGGTATTGCTGGCCTTGATCTTCACCGGTTCACCGGTCTGTGGGTTTTTGCCGGTGCGGGCGCCGCGGTGGCGTTGCAGGAAAGTGCCAAAGCCCACCAGGGTGACGCTGTCCTTGCGGTGCAGGGCGCCGGTGATTTCCTCGAGAACGGCGTTGAGGACGCGGTTGGCTTGTTCTTTGGTGAGGTCTGCTTTTTCCGCGATGGCGGCGGCGAGTTCTGGTTTACGCATGAATGAAGCCCCTTTGACGGTTTTTTTGTTGTTATGTCCGTGCCGTTCTCTTTGGAACGGCCCCTAAGGCGCCGCAGGCTCTACTCTGCGGCAGACCGGAGTGAGGATGGCACGAGGCCGCAGGCGGCGCCAGTGGCCCAACGACCTTTGTGGCACCAAAAGTAGGGTTTTTGCGACAGAACGACCAGTATTTACGCCAGCAAGGGAGGAAGTTCTTTGTTCAGCGCCAGTTTTTCCATCACCGCGGCCCCTGTCAGGGCGTAGCCCAGCAGGTTGCCCTGGGCATCGCGGCACAGGGCCTTGATGTCGGCGCTCTGCCCTTCGACGCTCCATACCCCTTCGCGGTCGCGTGGCGGTGGCGAGACCACCAGCGGGCATACCGGGGTTTTGACGGTGATCGGCATGGCGCCATAGCTCACGGCGGTCGGGTTGCCGGCCAGGGTTTGGGCCAGGGCACGGGCGCAGCTCATCAGTGGCATGACGTACAGCAGGTTCAAGCCGTCGACCTCGGCACAGTCGCCCAGGGCGTAGATGTTGGCGTGGGAGGTCTTGAGGTGACGGTCGACCACCACGCCGCGATTGACCACCAGGCCGGCAGCGGCGGCCAGGTCGATGCGGGGACGCAAGCCAATGGCCGAGACCACCAGGTCGCAGGCAATCACCTGGCCATCGGACAGGTGGGCTTCCAACCCGTCGGCGACCCGTTGCAAGCGATTGAGCACCGGCCCCAGGTGGAAGCGCGCGCCGAGGCTTTCCAGCCCGGCCTGTACAGCCGCAGCGGCGGCCGGGTGCAGCAGGGTCGGCATGACTTGCTCGCACGGCGCCACCAATTGCACTTCATAGCCGCCCAGGATCAGGTCGTTGGCGAACTCGCAGCCAATCAGCCCGGCGCCGAGCAGCAGCACGCGACGTTTGCCAGCCGCCGCTACGCGAAAGCGTGCGTAGTCTTCCAGGTCGTTGATGGGGAAGATCAGGTCCGCGGCATCGCCCTGCACCGGCACGCGCACGGTTTCTGCGCCCCAGGCCAGGATCAGGTCGCGGTAGCTCACCGCTTCTTCGCCGATCCACAGCCGTTTGTGGCCCGGGTCGATGCCGCTGATGCGGGTATGGGTGCGCACTTCGGCCTTCAGTTGCTCGGCCATGGTCCCGGGCTCGGCCATGCTCAGGCCGTCGGCGTCTTTGTTTTTGCCAAAGCCCGTGGAAAGCATGGGCTTGGAGTACGAGCGACCGTCATCGGCGCTGATCAGCAGCAATGGGGTTTCGCTGTCGAGTTTGCGAAATTCCCGGGCCAGGTTGTAACCGGCCAGCCCCGTACCGACGATGACGACAGGTGCGCTCATGCTGCTCTCCATGTGATGCTTTCCATGCCCGTTGAGAAACGATCAGTTGATTTCGATCATTTCGAAATCCATCTTGCCGACGCCGCAGTCCGGGCACAGCCAGTCTGCCGGTACGTCTTCCCAACGGGTGCCAGGTGCGATGCCATCATCCGGCCAACCGTCGGCTTCGTTGTAGATCAGGCCGCAGACGATACATTGCCACTTTTTCATTCAGGTACTTCCTCAGGTGTCAGGCGTTTGCCGGTATAGGGTCGCTCGAGGCTGTTTTCCGGCTCAGGGCGTTTTGTACTGATCGGTCGTCGCAGATGCAAGCACGATCGGCAGTGCAGCAGGTTGGAGCCGTCAAAATCGGCGACCGTCATGGTAAGCTCGCGGCCTCATTTGTTGCCTATCAAGACCCTCGTGCCGCATACAAATTCGATATTTCCAACACTCCAATGGCTGCCCCAGCCCCTGCTGTCGCCCCGGCCCGATGCGGGTGTCCTCGACTGGCTGTTCGATGAAGGCTCCCTGACCCGGCGCCTGACGCGCCTGTCGGACGGCCATTTCAGCGTGACGCCGTTGTTCGAAGGCTGGCAGCCACTGCGCGCCGACGAATGCGCCGCCCTGGACCTGGCCGAGGGTAGCGAAGGCTGGGTACGCGAGGTGTATCTGCGCGGCCATGACCAGCCGTGGGTGTTCGCCCGCAGTGTGGCGGCGCGCAGCGCCTTGCAGGGTGACGGCTTGCAGATGGACGAACTGGGCAGCCGTTCCCTGGGGGAGTTGCTATTTTGTGACCAGGCGTTCCAGCGCCGAGCCATCGAAGTTTGCCATTACCCCGACGCCGGGTTGCCCGAAGAAGTGCGCACCAGCGGGCTGTGGGGTCGCCGCTCACGTTTCGACCGCGGTGCATTGAGCGTGCTGGTGGCGGAAATTTTCCTGCCGCGCCTGTGGACCGTCGCCCGTGCCTATTCGGAGAATTGCTGATGTACGTGCAACTGCTCAAATCCTTGAACCGCCTGAACCCGCGGGCCTGGGACTTCGTGCAACTGACCCGCATGGACAAGCCCATTGGCATCTACCTGCTGCTGTGGCCGACGTTGTGGGCGCTATGGATTGCCGGTGAAGGCTCACCGTCCATCGCCAACCTGGTGATTTTCGTCCTCGGCGTGGTGCTGACCCGCGCCGGCGGCTGTGTGATCAATGACTGGGCCGACCGCAAGGTGGACGGTCACGTCAAGCGCACCGAGCAGCGCCCGCTGGTGAGCGGCAAGATCAGTTCGAAAGAGGCGCTGGTGTTCTTCGCCGTGCTGATGAGCGTGAGTTTCCTGCTGGTGCTGTGCACCAACGCCCCGACTATCCTGCTCTCCCTCGGTGGCTTGGCGCTGGCGTTCAGCTACCCGTTCATGAAGCGCTATACCTACTACCCGCAAGTGGTCCTGGGCGCGGCGTTCTCCTGGGGCATGCCGATGGCGTTCACCGCCGAAACCGGTCATCTGCCGGCCGCCGCCTGGTTGCTGTACATCGCCAACCTGCTGTGGACGGTGGGCTACGACACCTATTACGCAATGACCGACCGGGACGATGACCTGCGCATTGGCGTGAAATCTACGGCAATTCTGTTTGGCGATGCCGACCGGGTGATCATCCTGACGCTGCAAGGCCTGGCCTTGGGCTGCCTGCTGCTGGCCGGGTCGAAATTCGAGCTGGGCGGCTGGTTCCACCTGGGGCTCGTGGCCGCTGCCGCGTGCTTCGCCTGGGAATTCTGGTACACCCGTGACCGGGACCGGATGCGCTGCTTCAAGGCGTTCCTGCACAACCATTGGGCCGGGTTGGCGATTTTCGTGGGGATTGTGCTGGATTACGCGTTGCGCTGAGGCCCACCGTTACCTTGTGGCGAGGGGATTTATCCACGCTGGGTTGCGCAGCAACCCCCATACAGCCAATGAGTTTGGCCTGATACACCAAGGCGACAGATCTAGGGCCGCTTCGCGCCCCAACGGGGATAAATCCCCTCGCCACAATGATCTGCCGCTACGTTGGCGAAAAACTATCAGTCGGGCTTGGCGACCTTCCAGGCGCCGTCCATCAAGCCGTCACCGGTCATATCACCGGCCTTTGTATCCTTCACAAAGGTGTACAGCGGCTTGCCATCGTAGGCCCACTGCTTCTTTCGGTCATCGCGGGTGATCACGGTCCATTTGCCCATGGACTTGTCGCTTTCTTCGGCCATGAGCGGCGGCCAGTTGGCGGCGCACTTGTCGTTGCACATCGATTTGCCGCCCGAGTCTTTGGCAAACGTATACAACGTCATGTTTTGGTGGTCCGTCAGTATGCCCTTCTCTTTATCGACCATCGCCGGCTCAGCCGCGAATGCCCATGTCGGCAGCGCCAGGGCAGCCGTTACCGCCAGTGCCCGGATGGATTGGGTAAGGTAAGTCATGGAAACCTTCTTGTGTGGTTGTCAGGATTCGGACTGAAAAGCTTAGTCCAGGATCCCCTTCGCTGCCGCTCGAGGAAATAACTGTCACACGACTGCAATAATTCCGTTATCTAATGCGGCGCAAGACAGTTAAATGACAAGAGGATTACCCCATGGTTGGCAGGAGCATTCTGATCGTCGACGACGAGGCACCCATCCGCGAGATGATCGCCGTTGCGTTGGAGATGGCCGGCTATGACTGCATGGAAGCAGAAAACTCTCAACAGGCCCACGCCATCATCGTCGACCGCAAGCCCGACCTGATCCTGCTGGACTGGATGCTGCCCGGCACTTCGGGCATCGAACTGGCGCGACGCCTCAAGCGCGACGAGCTGACCGGTGATATTCCGATCATCATGCTCACCGCCAAGGGCGAAGAGGACAACAAGATCCAGGGCCTGGAAGTCGGCGCCGACGACTACATCACCAAGCCGTTTTCCCCACGGGAGCTGGTGGCGCGCCTGAAAGCCGTGCTGCGTCGCGCTGGTCCCACCGACGGCGAAGCACCGATCGAGGTCGGCGGCCTGCTGCTGGACCCCATCAGTCACCGCGTGACCATCGACGGCAAGCCCGCCGAGATGGGCCCCACCGAATACCGCCTGCTGCAATTCTTCATGACCCACCAGGAGCGTGCCTACACCCGTGGCCAACTGCTGGACCAGGTCTGGGGCGGTAACGTCTACGTGGAAGAGCGCACCGTGGATGTGCACATCCGACGCCTGCGCAAGGCCCTCGGCGACGCCTACGAAAATCTGGTACAAACCGTGCGCGGCACCGGTTATCGTTTTTCGACGAAAGCTTAAAGGCAACTGCAAGTTCCAAGCTACAAGCGGCAAGTCACCGCCGATCCGCTTCAAACTTGCAGCTTGAAGCTTGCAGCTTACATCTGCTTCTAAGGATGCTCCGTGAATCAAAACTGGCATGGCACCCTGATTCGCCACATGTTGTTGCTGGTGACCGGCTGTCTGGTGATCGGCTTGATCAGCGGCTACTACGGCTGGAGCCTGGCCGCGGGCCTGGGGCTCTACCTGGCCTGGACCCTCAAGCAATTGCTGCGCCTGCATGAATGGCTACGCCTGCACCAACCCGACGAAGCCCCGCCCGATGGCTATGGCCTGTGGGGTGAGGTGTTCGACAGCATTTACCACCTGCAACGGCGCGACCAGCGCGTGCGCGGGCGCCTGCAAGCGGTGATCGACCGTGTCCAGGAGTCCACTGCGGCACTCAAAGACGCCGTGATCATGCTCGACAGCGATGGCAACCTGGAATGGTGGAACCGCGCCGCCGAAACCCTGTTGGGCCTCAAGACGCCACAGGACAGCGGCCAGCCGGTAACCAACCTGGTGCGTCATCCGCGCTTCAAGGAATATTTCGAGCAGGCCAATTACGCCGAGCCACTGGAGATTCCTTCGCCCACCAATGATCGGCTACGTATCCAGCTGTACATCACGCGCTATGGCAACAATGAGCATTTGATGCTGGTACGCGACGTCACGCGTATCCATCAGTTGGAACAGATGCGCAAGGACTTCATCGCCAACGTCTCCCACGAACTGCGCACGCCATTGACGGTGATCTGTGGTTATCTGGAAACCCTGCTCGACAACGTCGAGGAAGTGAACCCGCGCTGGAGCCGGGCCTTGCAGCAGATGCACCAGCAAAGCGGGCGCATGCAGACCCTGCTCAACGACTTGTTGCTGCTGGCGAAGCTGGAAGCCACCGATTACCCGTCGGACAACCAGCCAGTGCCCATCGACGATCTGCTGCAAACCATTGTCGAAGACGCGCAGGAACTGTCCGGCTCCAAGCAGCAGACCATCACCCTGGAAGCCGACGCGGCCGTGCAGCTCAAAGGCAGCGAGGCAGAACTGCGCAGTGCGTTTTCCAACCTGGTGTTCAACGCGGTCAAATACACGCCGGAGCAAGGCCGGATCCATGTGCGCTGGTGGGGCGATGAGCAAGGCGCGCACCTGAGCGTGCGTGATTCGGGCATTGGCATAGACAGCAAACACCTGCCGCGCCTGACCGAACGCTTCTACCGTGTCGACTCCAGCCGCAACTCCAATACCGGCGGCACCGGGCTGGGCCTGGCCATCGTCAAACACGTCCTGCTGCGCCATCGCGCCCGCATGGAAATCAGCAGCGTACCCGGCCATGGCAGCACCTTTACCTGCCATTTCGCGCCGACCCAGGTGGTTCGCGCACGCCTCGCCCGCCCCGCTGATTGAGCACGCCCCCTAGGCAATCGCCGAGTCAGCCGCTACATTGACTGACTTGCGCCTGCCTTTTCAGGCGCTCATTTTCAATTCCTACGACTATACGGAACCCGCAAAACTCCATCATGGACCCTTCCCCTGGCTTGTCCCTCGTCACACTCTTCGCCGAATTCGGCATGATTCTTTTTGCTCTGATCCTGGTTTTGCTCAACGGTTTTTTCGTTGCGGCCGAATTTGCCATGGTCAAGCTGCGCTCGACCCGGGTCGAAGCCATTGCCGAGCAGAACGGCTGGCGCGGGCACATCCTGCGCACCGTTCATAGCCAGCTCGACGCTTACCTGTCGGCGTGCCAGTTGGGTATCACCCTGGCCTCCCTGGGCCTGGGCTGGGTCGGTGAGCCGGCGTTCGCCCATATCCTTGAGCCGTTGCTGGGCGCGGTCGGCGTACAGTCGCCGGAAGTGATCAAGGGCGTGTCGTTCTTCACCGCGTTCTTCATCATTTCGTACCTGCACATCGTGGTCGGTGAACTGGCGCCCAAATCCTGGGCCATTCGCAAACCCGAGCTGCTGTCGCTGTGGACCGCCGTGCCGCTGTACCTGTTCTACTGGGCGATGTACCCGGCGATCTACCTGCTCAACGCCAGCGCCAACGCCATCCTGCGCATCGCCGGCCAAGGCGAACCCGGCCCGCATCACGAGCACCATTACAGCCGCGAAGAACTGAAACTGATCCTGCACTCCAGCCGTGGCCAGGACCCGAGCGACCAGGGCATGCGCGTGCTGGCCTCGGCCGTGGAAATGGGCGAGCTGGAAGTGGTGGACTGGGCCAACTCCCGGGAAGACCTGGTGACGCTGGAGTTCAACGCGCCGCTCAAGGAAATCCTGGCGATGTTCCGGCGCCACAAGTTCAGCCGTTATCCGGTGTATGACAGCGAGCGCCAGGAGTTCGTCGGCCTGCTGCACATCAAGGACCTGCTGCTGGAACTGGCGGCCCTGGATCACATTCCCGAGTCGTTCAACCTGGCCGAACTGACCCGGCCGCTGGAGCGCGTGTCGCGGCACATGCCGCTATCGCAATTGCTGGAGCAGTTCCGCAAGGGCGGTTCGCACTTCGCCTTGGTCGAGGAAGCCGACGGCAACATCATCGGCTACCTGACCATGGAAGACGTGCTGGAAGTGCTGGTGGGTGACATCCAGGACGAACACCGCAAAGCCGAACGCGGCATCCTGGCCTACCAGCCGGGCAAGCTGCTGGTACGGGGTGATACGCCGCTGTTCAAGGTCGAGCGCCTGCTGGGGATCGACCTGGACCACATCGAAGCCGAAACCTTGGCAGGGTTGGTCTATGAAACCCTCAAGCGCGTGCCGGAAGAGGAAGAAGTGCTGGAGGTCGAAGGCCTGCGGATCATCATCAAGAAGATGAAAGGACCCAAGATCATCCTGGCGAAGGTGTTGATGCTCGATTGAGTGTCAGCCTCCCTTCCGGTGCCCCCCTTTTATGGCGAGGGGATTTATCCCCGCTGGGCTGCGAAGCAGCCCTAAAACCTGAGATTCCAGTTTGCCTGGTGAATTGAGCCGACAGTGTTGGGGCCGCTTCGCGCCCCAGCGGGGATAAATCCCCTCGCCACAAAAAGCTCCTTCGCTTGTGCAGAGCCTACTGCTTGCCCAACGCAAAGTTGGGCAGGTCGCCCACCGGTTGATTGAACTGGTAGGGAATCGACACCAGCCCCAGGCCGGTATTGCGCTGCACCACGAAATGCAGGTGCGGGCCTGAGCTGTTGCCGGTATTGCCCGACAACGCCAGCGGCGTGCCCACCCCGACCCGCTGCCCTTCCCGTACGCTCACCGAACCTTTCTGCAAGTGCAGGTAGACGCCCATGGTCCCGTCATCGTGCAGCACCCGAACGAAGTTGCCCGAAGGGTCGTCCCCGCGGCCGGTCTGCTCGTTTTCGGTCTTGATGACCACGCCGCCCCGCGCGGCAATGATCGGCGTGCCGACGGGCATGGCGATGTCCATGGCGTAGCGGTTCTTCGGGCCGTAATGGCTGTATTGGCCGTTGGCACCCTGGCTGAGCCGGAACGGCCCGCCACGCCACGGTAACGGGTACTGATAAGCCTGTGCCGCGCCGGCGGGGTCGCCCAGGGAATATTCGAATCTTGGGGTGTAGACCAGCGGCCTCCCGGGCCGGGTGGCCGTGAGCAGCGCCAGGCGCAGGTTGCTGCGCGCCGGCAGCACCCGACGAATCGGCCTGCTCGGCGCCCCGCTGACGTTGCGAAGCCCAGCGAAACTCAACTCGATCTCCACCGGCGCGTACAAATCGTTGCGCACGAACACCGCGTCCGCGCCATTCTGCTTCTTGATATCCAGGAACACCTGTCGCTCCAGGCGCTCGACCATGCGGTCGCGGAACACGAACACCTGGGCGCCCTTGCTGGGGCGGTCGCTATAGGACACCACGCCATTGGCATCGGTGGATTTGTAGATCGTCATGGCCAGGGCCGAGGTGGAGGCCAGGACAAGACCACAGGCAAACAGCAGGGGAGCGAGCATGGGTAAGGTTCTGTCGAAAAATGAAGGCCTGCACAGCAGCCTAGCAGCTGGGATGGACCAGCGTAGTCGACGGATGTTTCAAAATTGGATCAGCGATCGGTGTTGGTGATCGTTCCTACGCTCCGCGTAGGAATGCAGCCAGGGACGCTCCGCGTCCCCTCGAGCGCCGAACGCAGAGCGTCCGTAGAGGCATCCCACGCGGAGCATGGGAACGATCTGCGGCTGTATCAGGCGCCCGGTACAAAGTGCTTCTGCGCGGTGCCGCGGGCGATCAGGCGGGAGATGTAGTCGAGTTTCTGCGGGTCTTTGTCGACGAAGCGGAACGTCAACTGCAGCCATTCGCTATCGGGCGTCTGTTCATGGGCGACAATGGCGTGCAGGTAGCCGTTGAGACGAGCGGTTTCAGCGTTGTCGCCCTGCTCCATGTCCAGCACCGCACCTTCGAGGACTTGCGGCAGGGAGTCGGAGCGCTTGACCACCAGCAGCGCTTCCTTGAGGCTCAGGGCCTTGATCACGCATTGCTGGGTACCGCTGGACAGGCGCAACTGGCCTTGGCCGCGGTTGGCCGACGAAGCGGTGGCGGCGGTCGGCGCCTTGACCGGTGGGCTGTTTAGCAAGCCACGCGCCGGAGCGGCTGCAGCAGGGGCGGCGGGGGCGGGGGCCGAAGCCACAGCGGCAACCGGTGCCTTGCCGCCTGTCAGGGCGCTTAAGGAGTCATTGCCGAACGCCGAGTTCATCTTGGTCGGGGCACTGTTCATCAGCGTGTCGAGCTTGCCGACCTTATGCAGGGCCTGCTTGACCTTGGTCAGTAGCTGCTCGTTGGTGAACGGCTTGCTGACGTAGCCGGAAACGCCGGCCTGGATGGCTTGGACCACGTTTTCCTTGTCGCCGCGGCTGGTGACCATCACGAACGGCATGCCCTTGAGGTTGTCCTGCTGGCGACACCAGGTCAGCAGTTCCAGGCCGGACATTTCCGGCATTTCCCAATCGCACAACACCAGGTCGAACGCTTCGCGAGCCAGCAGGGCTTGGGCTTTCTTGCCGTTCACCGCGTCTTCGATGCGCACGCCCGGGAAGTAGTTGCGCAGGCACTTCTTCACCAGGTCACGAATGAACGAAGCATCGTCCACGACCAACACACTGACCTTACTCATCCAGATACACCTCTAAAAAATCCCGGCAAGCATACCGCTTTTACTGATGGCACATCGCCAAAAACCTTCAGTCACGCCGGGACTTTTCGTTCGCGGGGTGCTGCTTTCGATAAAAAAAACCCAAAAAAAAGCCCGACCAGAAGGCCGGGCACTTTTCCTGGCAATCTTACTTATCGTCAGCTCCGTCCGGAACATTAGCAGTTTCGGACGGGGTGCCCTCAACTTCTTCCTTCATGCGCTTGAGCCCCAGATGCCGGACATCGGTGCCGCGCACCAGGTAGATGACAAGTTCCGAGATGTTGCGCGCATGATCGCCGATGCGCTCCAGAGAACGCAGCACCCAGATGATGCTCAATACCCGGGAGATGGAGCGCGGGTCTTCCATCATGTAAGTCGCCAGCTCCCGCAGGGCGGTCTTGTATTCGCGGTCGATGATCTTGTCGTACTGGGCCACCGACAACGCCAGGTCGGCGTCGAAGCGGGCGAAAGCGTCCAGTGCATCGCGGACCATGTTGCGCACTTGGTCGCCAATATGGCGCACCTCGACGTAACCGCGCGGCGCTTCGCCTTCTTCGCACAACTGGATGGCTCGACGGGCGATCTTGGTGGCCTCGTCGCCGATCCGCTCCAGGTCGATCACCGACTTGGAAATGCTGATGATCAAGCGCAGATCGGAAGCCGCCGGCTGACGACGGGCGAGGATGCGCAGGCATTCCTCGTCGATGTTGCGCTCCATCTGGTTGATCTGGTCGTCGATCTCGCGCACCTGCTGGGCCAGGCCCGAATCGGCCTCGATCAGCGCGGTCACCGCGTCGTTGACCTGCTTTTCCACCAGCCCGCCCATGGCCAGCAGGTGACTGCGCACTTCCTCCAGCTCGGCGTTGAACTGTGCGGAAATGTGATGGGTGAGGCCTTCCTTCGAAATCATGGTTTTGCTCCGCAAAAGCTGTGAGCTGCAAGCTACAAGCTGCAAGCTGATGTGTGTCGTTACGCTAAACTGCTTTTACTTGCCGCTTGAAGCTTGCGGCTCGCAGCTGCCGCTAGCCATAGCGGCCCGTAATGTAGTCCTCGGTCTGCTTCTTGGCCGGATTGGTGAACAGCGTATCGGTGTCGCCGAACTCCACCAGTTTGCCCATGTACATGAACGCGGTGTAATCGGAAACCCGCGCCGCCTGTTGCATGTTGTGGGTCACGATGACGATGGTGAACTTGGACTTGAGCTCGTAGATCAATTCTTCGACTTTCAGCGTCGAGATCGGATCCAGGGCCGAGCAGGGTTCATCGAGCAGCAGCACTTCCGGCTCCACGGCGATGGTGCGGGCGATCACCAGACGTTGCTGCTGGCCGCCGGACAGGCCGAGGGCCGATTCATGCAGACGGTCCTTGACCTCATCCCACAGCGCTGCGCCCTTGAGGGCCCATTCCACGGCTTCGTCGAGGATGCGCTTCTTGTTGATGCCCTGGATGCGCAAGCCGTAGACCACGTTCTCGTAGATGGTTTTCGGGAACGGGTTCGGCTTCTGGAACACCATGCCGACGCGACGGCGCAGCTCGGCCACGTCTTCGCCCTTGCGGTAGATGTTGTTGCCGTAGAGGTTGATTTCACCTTCGACGCGGCAGCCGTCCACCAGGTCGTTCATGCGGTTGAAGGTGCGCAGCAAGGTGGACTTGCCGCAGCCCGACGGACCGATGAACGCGGTGACGCGCTGTTTCGGGATATTCAGGCTGACGTCATACAGCGCCTGCTTCTCGCCGTAGAACAGGCTCAGGCCAGGTACTTCGATGGCGACGGTTTCCTGCGCCAGATCCAGGCTCTGCTTGTCGCGGCCCAGGGCCGACATGTTGATGCCGTGTGTATGTGCTTCGTGTTGCATGGGCTCACTCCGTTCGTAGCTGCAAGCTTTGAGCTGCAAGCTGCAAGTTTGGGCAAAAGCGGCTTCTAGCTTGCCGCTTGTAGCTATTGGCTGTTAGCTATCCAACGCCTTGTACTTCTCGCGCAGGTGGTTACGGATCCACACGGCCGACAGGTTGAGCGTGGCGATCACCAGCACCAGCAGCAGCGCCGTGGCGTATACCAGCGGTCGCGCCGCTTCGACGTTCGGGCTCTGGAAGCCCACGTCATAGATATGGAAGCCCAGGTGCATGATCTTCTGGTCCAAGTGCAGGTACGGGTAGTTGCCGTCCAGCGGCAGCGACGGGGCCAGCTTCACCACGCCTACCAGCATCAACGGCGCCACTTCACCGGCAGCACGGGCCACGGCGAGGATCATCCCGGTCATCATCGCCGGGCTCGCCATGGGCAGGACAATTTTCCACAGGGTCTCGGCCTTGGTCGCACCAAGGGCCAGGGAGCCTTCGCGCACGGTACGCGGGATCCGCGCCAGGCCTTCCTCGGTGGCCACGATCACCACCGGCACCGCCAGCAGCGCCAGGGTCAGGGACGCCCAGAGCAGGCCCGGGGTGCCAAAAGTCGGCGCCGGCAAGGCCTCGGGGAAGAACAAGCGGTCGACCGAACCACCCAGCACGTAGACGAAGAAGCCCAGGCCAAACACACCGTAGACGATGGCCGGAACGCCGGCCAGGTTGTTCACCGCGATGCGGATCAGGCGGGTCATCGGGCCCTGACGGGCATATTCGCGCAGGTAGACCGCCGCCAGTACACCGAACGGCGTCACGATCATCGCCATGATCAGGGTCATCATCACAGTGCCGAAAATCGCCGGGAAGATGCCGCCTTCGGTGTTGGCTTCACGAGGGTCGTCGCTGAGGAATTCCCAGACCTTGCTGAAATAGAAACCGAGCTTGTCAAACGTGCCCATGCCGTTCGGTTGATAGGCGTGTACCACCTTGCCGATGCCGATCTCCACTTCCTTGCCGTTGGCATCGCGGGCGGTCAGGCTGTCGCGGTTGAATTGTGCATGCAGGTCGGACAGGCGCGCTTCGATGTCCTTGTAGCGGGCATTGAGTTCGGCGCGCT
Organism: Pseudomonas sp. NFACC16-2; assembly: GCF_900119205.1. Lineage (NCBI taxonomy): Bacteria > Pseudomonadati > Pseudomonadota > Gammaproteobacteria > Pseudomonadales > Pseudomonadaceae > Pseudomonas > Pseudomonas sp. NFACC16-2. The sequence continues at coordinate 13,323 of NZ_FPIX01000038.1, forward strand.
CGCTTTCCAGGTCGGCTTGGGCGGCGGCGTCGAGCTTACCGTCCAGCTCCAGTTTGCGACCGTGCAGGCGAATGCGCTCCAGGCCAGCGTTGATTGCACCGATGTCGACTTTTTCCAGGGTCTTGAGCTCGGCGGCCAACTGGTTGACCCGCTGTACGCGGGCCTGCAGTTGCGGCCAGGCGGCCTCGCCTTCGGCGATGACCTTGCCGTCTTCCTTGACGTTGACCAGGTAGCCGTAGAAGTTGCCCCATTCACGGCGCTCGATGGCCATCAGTTCCGGCGGCGTGCTCTGGTTGGTCAGCCACTCGCCGACGATCCAGGTGAAGTCAGTGCCGTTCAGGTCCCGGTTGCCCACCTTGATCAGCTCGCGGGTCATGAACTCGGGGCCTTCGTCCGGCACCGGCAGGCCAGCGCTTTTCAGGCGCTCGCGCGGCACTTCTTCCTTCTGCACGACTTCGCCGACCACCAGGTGCGCAGGCATGCCCGGCACGTTGTAGTTGGCATGGACCAGGTCCGCCGGCCAGAAGTGGCCCAGGCCGCGCACGGCGATCACCGCCAGCAGGCCAACGGTCATGATGACCGCGATGGACACCGCGCCACCGCTGATCCAGACGCCGGGGGCGCCGCTCTTGAACCATCCTTTCAGGGAGTTCTGTTTCACAGACTTCTACCTTTCTTAAAGCGACGAATATTTCTTGCGCAGACGCTGACGGATCAGCTCGGCGAGGGTGTTCATGACGAAGGTGAACAACAGCAGCACCAGGGCCGACAGGAACAGCACGCGGTAATGGCTGCCGCCGACTTCCGACTCGGGCATCTCCACCGCCACGTTGGCCGCCAGGGTGCGCAAGCCTTCGAACAGGTTCATTTCCATGACCGGCGTGTTACCGGTGGCCATCAACACGATCATGGTCTCGCCCACCGCACGGCCCATGCCGATCATCAGCGCCGAGAAGATACCGGGGCTGGCGGTGAGGATGACCACGCGGGTCATGGTCTGCCACGGCGTGGCACCGAGGGCCAGGGAGCCCAGGGTCAGGCCGCGCGGCACGCTGAACACGGCGTCTTCGGCGATGGAGTAGATGTTCGGGATCACCGCGAAGCCCATCGCCAGACCGACCACCAGGGCGTTGCGCTGGTCGTAGGTGATGCCCAGGTCATGGGAGATCCACATGCGCATGTCGCCGCCGAAGAACCACGCTTCCATGTACGGACTCATGTACAGCGAGAGCCAGCCCACGAACAGGATCACCGGGATCAACAGGGCGCTTTCCCAACCGTCCGGCACTCTCAGGCGAACGGATTCGGGCAGGCGGCTGAAGACGAAACCGGCGACCAGGATGCCGATTGGCAGCAACATCAGCAGGCTGAAAATACCTGGCAGATGCCCTTCGACATACGGCGCCAGGAACAGACCCGCGAAGAAGCCGAGGATCACCGTCGGCATGGCTTCCATCAGTTCGATCACCGGCTTGACCTTGCGGCGCATGCCCGGGGCCATGAAATAGGCAGTGTAGATCGCCGCGGCAACCGCCAGCGGAGCGGCCAGCAGCATCGCGTAGAACGCCGCTTTCAGGGTACCGAAGGTCAGCGGCGAGAGGCTCAGCTTCGGTTCGAAGTCGGTGTTGGCGGCGGTCGATTGCCAGACGTACTTGGGTTCGTCGTAGTTTTCATACCAGACCTTGCTCCACAACGCGCTCCACGAAACTTCCGGGTGCGGGTTGTCCAGCGTCAGCGGTTGCAGCTTGCCGCCCTGCTCCACGATCAGGCGGTTGGCCCGGGGCGACATGCCGAACAGGCCCTGGCCGTCGACCACCTGGTCCACCAGCAGGGTGCGGTGGGCGGTGCTGTGGAACACGCCAAGCTTGCCGGCGGCGTCGAGCGCAACGAAGCCCTTGCGACGCTCTTCGGCGCTGATTTCAACAATCGGCGTGGTGCCCATCTGGAAAGTACGAATCTGTTTGAAGCGCAACTCGCCGTCCGGATCGCGGGCCATGAACCACTGGGCCAGGCCCCCCTTGGAGTCGCCGATGATCAGCGAGATCCCCCCCACCAACTGGGTGGCGGCGGTGACTTGGGCCTCGGCGTTCTCGAGCAGCTTGTAGCGGCCGTTGAGGCTCTTGTCCCGCAGGCTGAACACGTCGGCCTGAGCACGTCCGTTGACCACATACAGCCATTGCTGACGCGGGTCGACGAAGATGTTCTTCACCGGCTCGGTCATCTGCGGCAGGTCGATGCGGGTCTGCTCGCTGGTGACCTCACCGGTCATCATGTTTTCTTCGCTGGTAAGCGACAGCACTTGCAGTTGGGCACCGCTGGAACCGGCCAGCAGCAGGGTCGAGTCGGTGGCGTTGAGGCTGACATGTTCCAGGGCCGCGCCCTGTTCGTTCAATGCAATCGGCGTCTCGCCGTAAGGGTATTCGACGGCAGGCGAAATGGTTTTCTTGCCGTCCGGGTAACTGACCTTATAAGTGTGACGAAATACCAGGGCTTGGCCGTTGGACAGACCGATTGCCACCAGTGGGCTGCCGGGCTGGCCTTCGCCAATGGCGGTCACGCTGGCGCCGGCCGGAATCGGCAGGTCGACGCGGCGCAGTTCGGCGCCACTGCTGATGTCGAAGAACAGCGCCTGGCCCTTGTCGGAAACCCGCATGGCGACTTGGTTCTGTTCTTCGATGGAGATCATCAGGGGTTTGCCGGCGTCTTGCATCCAGGCCGGGGTGATCGAGTCCTTGGCGGTCAGGTCCGCGCCTTGGAACAGGGGCAGCACCACGTAGGCCAGGAAGAAGAAGATCAACGTAATGGCAGCCAGGACAGCGAGGCCGCCGACCAGCACGTACCAGCGGGTCAGGCGATCCTTGAGCGCACGAATACGGCGCTTGCGTTGCAGCTCAGGCGTATTGAAGTCAATGCGCTTGGGAGGGGAAGTCGTAGTCATTGTGGAATTGGCCAGATCATTCATGCGCACACCCTAGCGATCCTGTATGACAGAAAGATGACAATGCAGTGACGCAACAAATCCGCCGCCGAGGGAACCGGCAGCGGACAGTAATTTGGGGTTGTGGGACAGCGTGCTCGCAAAGTCAGTCAACATCCCTGTTGAATGCACTGACCTCTTCGCGAGCAAGCCCGCTCCCACAGCAGTCCGGGCTTCGGCCCGGGCTCAGGTATTACTTCTTGGCGACGCTGCCGCCTTCCGACAGACCCAGGTCAGCCAGTGCCTTGGCGGCTACTTTGGCTGGCAACGGGATGTAACCGTCCTTGACTACAACTTCCTGGCCTTGCTTGGACAGGACCAGCTTCACAAACTCGGCTTCCAGCGGGGCCAGAGGCTTGTTCGGTGCCTTGTTGACGTAAACGTAGAGGAAGCGCGACAGCGGGTACTTGCCGTTCAGGGCGTTTTCTTCGGTGTCTTCGATGAACTCAGTACTGCCTTTCTTGGCCAGGGCCACGGTCTTCACGCTGGCGGTCTTGTAGCCGATGCCCGAGTAACCAACGCCGTTCAGCGAAGAGCTGATCGACTGCACGACCGAAGCCGAGCCAGGTTGTTCGTTGACGTTTGGCTTGTAGTCGCCTTTGCACAGGGCTTCTTCCTTGAAGTAGCCGTAGGTGCCGGATACCGAGTTACGACCGAACAGTTGCACTGGCTTGTTGGCCAGGTCGCCGGTCACACCCAGGTCGCCCCAGGTTTTCACGTCGGCTTTAGCGCCGCACAGGCGAGTCGACGAGAAGATCGCATCGACCTGTTCCATGGTCAGGTGCTGGATCGGGTTGTCCTTGTGTACGAATACTGCCAGGGCGTCCACGGCAACTGGGATAGCGGTTGGTTTGTAGCCGTACTTCTGTTCGAAGGCTTGTAGCTCGTTGTCCTTCATCTTGCGGCTCATCGGGCCCAGGTTGGAGGTGCCTTCGGTGAGAGCAGGTGGCGCGGTGGAGGAACCGGCGGCCTGAATCTGGATGTTTACGTTCGGGTATTCTTTCTTGTAGTTCTCGGCCCACAAGGTCATCAGGTTGGCCAGGGTATCGGAGCCGACGCTGGACAGGTTGCCCGACACACCAGTGGTCTTGGTGTAGCTCGGGATCGCAGGATCAACAGCGGCAACCGCGTTGGCAGTCGCAACGCCAGCAGCGACAAAAGTCATTGCCGCCATCAAACGCTTCAGTTTCATGCCTTACTCCTAGCAGATAGAGTGTGTTAAGTCGGCCAAGTATCGGTAAGCCGTGTGAACACTCTATGGCTGAAATATGACAATTGGATGAAAGGCCAGTATCGAGTTTTACAAGATGTTGTGGCGAGGGGATTTATCCCCGTTGGGGTGCGAAGCGGCCCTCAAGCCAGCGCCTCGGTGCTTCAGGCTGATTGCATCCAGCCATGGGGGGCTGCTACGCAGCCCAACGGGGATAAATCCCCTCGCCACAGAAGCTTGTTCAGCGCCATCTAGCGCCCTTTCTTCCAAAGGTAGCCGCCCACCACAATCCCGATCCCACAGATGGCCGCCACGTAATACGCCGGCCCCATCGAGCTCTCTTTCAACAGCAGGGTCACGATCATCGGGGTCAGACCGCCGAAGATGGCGTACGCCAGGTTGTAGGAGAACGACAAGCCGCTGAAACGCACCACGGCCGGGAAAGCATTGACCATGACATAAGGCACCGCGCCGATGGTACCCACCAGCAAGCCACTCAAGGCATACAGCGGGAACAGCCATTCGGGGTGATCGAACAGGCAATGGTAGAAGGTCCAGAATGTGATCAACAGCAAACCGCTACCGAAGACAAACACCCGACCAGCACCAAAACGGTCGGCCAGCACACCCGCACCGACGCAGCCGAAACTCAGGCACACGATCGCCAGGCTATTGGCCTGCAACGCGGTGGTCGGGCTGAAGTGATAAACGGTCTGCAACACCGTCGGGGTCATCAGGATCACCACAATGACGCCGGCCGACAACAACCAGGTCAACAGCATGGAAATGGCGATGGCGCCGCGGTGATCACGCAGCACGGCCCGCAGCGGCACTTCCTCGGCCAGGGCCTTGCGCAGTTGCAGCTCGGCGAACACCGGGGTTTCGTGCAACCAGCGGCGCAGATACACCGAAAACAGCCCAAATACGCCACCCAGCAAGAACGGAATCCGCCAGGCGTAATCGGCCACTTCCACCGGTGTATAGAGGCTGTTGATCGCCGTGGCGACCAGCGAACCCAACAAAATCCCCGCCGTCAGGCCGCAGGTCAGCGTGCCGCAGGCATAGCCGATGTGGCGCACCGGAACGTGTTCGGAAACGAAGACCCAGGCGCCTGGCACTTCCCCGCCGATGGCCGCGCCCTGGATCACCCGCATCAGCAACAGCAGGATGGGCGCCCACATGCCGATCTGTGCATAAGTGGGCAGCAGGCCCATGATCAGGGTCGGCACGGCCATCATGAAAATGCTCAGGGTGAACATCTTCTTGCGCCCCAGCAGATCGCCAAAGTGGGCCATGACGATCCCGCCCAGCGGCCGGGCCAGGTAACCGGCGGCAAAAATGCCGAACGTCTGCATCAAGCGCAGCCACTCAGGCATTTCGGCCGGGAAGAACAATTTGCCGACCACGGTGGCAAAGAACACGAAAATGATGAAATCGTAGAACTCCAGCGCACCGCCCAAGGCAGAAAGCGACAGGGTCTTGTAATCGTTGCGGGTCAATGGACGCGCGGGTTGTGCGGGCGTCGCCGTGCTCGAAGGCGCAGTGGTCATGGCAAGGGTTTCTCTTATAGTCGGTTCTGCAACCCTGGCAACACGGGTCGGGGGGCCTGGGCAGGTCCGGCACGATAGCAAATTGTTCGAAAAAGCACATAGAGGTGCGTATTTGATAGTCAAAATCAGAACCGAATGGTCGTCTCGACGTCTATCGCCCGATATACTCGCAACCTTGCAGTACTCTGTAAGGGGTTGCTGTGCGAAAACGTCGTTGGTGGCGTAGTACCAGAACCAGCCGGTTTCGCAGAGTTTCCCTTTGGCACGCCTTTACGAAAAACGTGACGAACGCAGTATGTTCGGGCTGAATCGTTTTTTACAAAGACGGCTATTCACCTGAAGTACAAGACAGCGTTACGGGTCAGAGGCACCCCCTGCATGATAGAGCTCGAACAAGAAGATCCAATCCCGCAAGGCGACCTGGCCCTGCAAATCACCGCGCTCCCTCGCGAGACCAACGGCTTCGGCGATATTTTCGGTGGCTGGCTGGTGTCCCAGATGGACCTGGCCGGTACCGCCATGGCCAGCAAAGTGGCCGGCGGACGCGTGGCCACCGTGGCGATCGATCGCATGGCGTTCCTCGTGCCGGTGGCAGTGGGCGCGCAACTTTCCTTTTATACCCAGGCGCTGGAAATCGGCCGCAGCTCGATCCAGATGATGGTTGAGGTCTGGAGCGACGATCCGTTGTCCAGTGAATGGCGCAAGGTGACCGAGGCGGTGTTTGTCTTCGTCGCCATCGACGGTAGTGGTCGGACCCGTTCGGTTCCGCCGCGCGCCCGTTAAACACGGCGGCCGTTTTGCGGTCCATTGCAGTTCCTGTTCCCCGAGCGAGATTTGCAACATGCCTACGCCCAACGTCGAAGCCGTCAAACTGGATGAACTGAACGCCTGGCGCATCCGCCACGGTCAGGCCGAGTTGCTGGTGGCCCAACAAGGCGCGCATATCCTCAGCTATCAAGTGGACGGCCAGCCGCCGCTGATCTGGCTCAACGACCAGGCCACGTTCAAGGCCGGCAAGAGCATTCGCGCGGGCGTGCCGGTGTGCTGGCCGTGGTTCGGCAACCTGACGCGCAACCCCGACAGCGTACAGGCCATGCGCGTGAGCAACGACCCGGCCACGGCCCACGGCCTGGTGCGGGCGATGGATTGGGAATTGAAGGGCATCGAAGCCGAAGGCGAAAGCCTCAAGGTGGAATTCGTGCTGCCCTACCCCGAAAACGGCCTCTCGGGCTGGCCTCACCAGGTGGACCTGACGCTGACCATCGTGATGGACGAGCAACTGAGCATCCGCCTCACCAGTCATAACCGTGGCAGCGAAACCGTCAGCCTCAGCCAGGCGCTGCACAGCTACTTCGCCGTGAGCGACGTGCGCAACGTGCAGGTCGAAGGGGTCGATGGTCTGAGCTACATCGAGACCCTGGACGACTGGAAAACCGTCACCCAGGCCGGCAACCTGCACTTCGCTGGCGAGACCGACCGCATCTACCTCGATACCCCACCAAAGCTGAGCATCATCGACCCGCAGTGGGAACGCCGGATCGAGCTGGCCAGCAGCGGTTCGCGCTCGGCGGTGATCTGGAACCCCTGGACCGAACGCGCCAAGGCCTTCAGCGACATGGCCGACGACGGCTGGCAGCGCATGCTGTGCATCGAGACGGCGAATGTGATGGACGATGTGGTGACGTTGTTGCCCGACGCCAGCCATACCCTTGGCGTGAGCATCAGTAGCAAGCCGCTCTAACCCACACCACAAATACCCCTGTGGGAGCTTGCTCGCTCCCACATTGGATTTTGGGTCGAGCCAACCAGCCGGTTACAAATCCGCCTCCTGCACCACCCTCACCTTCTCGGCATCCAACGCATACGCCGCGCTCGCCAGGTCGTTGTCGACCTTTTCGATCTTCAGCGTGCCGGTCACCCACAGCGGTGTATAGATGTCATCCAGCTTCAGGCCCTTGGGGTAGCGCACCAGCACCAGTTGATTCGGCGGTGGTGGCGGGACGTGAATGCAGGCGCCGGGGTAAGGCACCAGGAAAAACAGCGTGCTGCGGCCCTTGGCGTCGGTCTCCAGCGGCACCGGGTAACCGCCAATGCGGATGTGCTTGTCGTTCATCGACGCCACGGTCTTGGTCGAATACATCACCGCCGGCAAGCCTTTGCTCTGCTTCAGGCCACCCTTCTCGGTGAAAGTGCCGCTGGCTTCGGGGGAGTCGTGGTCGATTTCAGGCATGGCCTCGAGGGCTTTCTGGTCCGACTTGGGCATCAGTTCGAGCCAGTCGGTTTCCGGCAGCTCGGCAGCATGGGCCAGGCCACTGCCCAGCAGAAGAAGGGTCAATACTAGACGGCGCATGAAAGGGCTCGGCAATGAGTGGAAAGTGAAACGCCGAGCATTCTAGCCCCCTCTGCGCGCCAGGCAGAGAGGGCTTTATCGCATTTGAATCAGTTTCTTTTGATAAGGCCGTAGATCACCAGCAACACGATCGCACCGACCAGGGCACCGATGAAACCTGCGCCTTGGCCGGCCTGGTAGATGCCCAGGGCCTGGCCGCCGTAAGTGGCCGCCAACGAACCGCCAATACCGAGCAGAATGGTCATGATCCAGCCCATGCTGTCATCGCCCGGTTTCAGGAAGCGCGCCAGCAGGCCAACGATCAAGCCGATAAAGATGGTTCCGATGATTCCCATGGCATTGCCCTCTGATTGGATAGCGATGCCAAAGCCCGATCAGGCTTTGGCACTTAGCCATGAGAGAGATTAGCCGACGAATGGTTCCACCGATGGCGCGAATTATTGCTCGGCGATCAGCGTCTCGACCTTGATGATCTGCTGGGCCAGCGTCGCTCGGTCCGCGCAGCGCAGGTTGGCGTGACCGACCTTGCGCCCGACCTTGAACGCCTTGCCGTAGTGATGCAAATGGCAGTCGGCAATCGCCAGGACCTTGTCGCTGTCCGGAACCTTGCCGATGAAGTTGAGCATCGCGCTCTCACCGACCTTGGCGGTCGACCCCAGTGGCAGCCCGGCCACCGCCCGCAGGTGGTTTTCGAACTGGCTGCACTCGGCGCCTTCAGTGGTCCAGTGCCCGGAGTTGTGTACCCGAGGGGCGATTTCGTTGGCCTTGAGGCCGCCGTCCACTTCAAAGAACTCGAATGCCATCACGCCGACATAATCGAGCTGCTTGAGCACCCGACTGGAATAGTCCTCGGCCAGGGCCTGCAACGGATGGTCGGTGCTGGCGACGGACAGCTTGAGGATGCCGTCCTTGTGAGTGTTGTGCACCAGCGGATAGAAACGGATCTCACCGTCACGGGCGCGCACGGCGATCAGCGAGACTTCCCCGGTGAACGGCACGAAGCCTTCCAGCAGGCAGGCCACGCTGCCGAGTTCGGCGAACGTACCGACCACGTCTTCAGGCTTGCGCAGGACTTTCTGACCCTTGCCGTCGTAACCCAGGGTACGGGTCTTGAGCACGGCGGGCAGGCCGATGGCAGCGACCGCGGCGTCCAGGTCGGCCTGGGACTGAATGTCGGCAAAAGCCGGCGTGGGGATGCCCAGGTCCTTGAACATGTTCTTTTCGAACCAACGGTCACGGGCGATCCGCAAGGCTTCGGCGCTCGGGTAGACCGGGACGAACTGGGACAGGAAGGCCACGGTCTCGGCCGGGACGCTTTCGAACTCGAAGGTCACCAGGTCGACTTCATCGGCCAATTGGCGCAGGTGATCCTGGTCGCCGTAGTCGGCCCGCAGGTGCTCACCCAACGCGCTAGCACAGGCGTCCGGCGCCGGGTCCAGGAAAGCGAAGTTCATCCCCAGCGGCGTACCTGCCAGGGCCAACATGCGACCCAACTGGCCGCCACCGATTACACCGATCTTCATTCGTCAACAACCTCAGGCAATGCGTGGGTCTGGATTGTCCAGGACGCTGTCTGTCTGCTCAGCGCGGAATTTTTTCAGCACGGTATGAAATTGTGGATGCTTGGCGCCCAAAATACTCGCCGACAGCAGGGCCGCGTTGATCGCACCAGCCTTGCCGATGGCCAGGGTCGCGACAGGGATGCCGGCTGGCATCTGCACGATCGACAGCAACGAATCGACGCCCGAAAGCATCGAAGACTGGACCGGCACGCCCAGCACCGGCAGGTGGGTCTTGGCCGCACACATGCCTGGCAAATGGGCGGCGCCACCGGCACCGGCGATGATCACCTCGATGCCACGCGCCTCGGCCTCTTCGGCGTACTGGAACAGCAGGTCCGGGGTACGGTGGGCGGAGACCACTTTCACCTCGTAAGGGATGCCGAGCTTTTCCAGCATATCGGCGGTGTGGCTAAGGGTGGACCAATCGGACTTGGAGCCCATGATCACGCCAACCAGTGCACTCATCGTCGTGCCTCTTCTCTCTGGGCGCCCGCAGGCGCGTCAAAAAACAACAAGCCACGCAGGAAACCGGCGTGGCTTGTTGTACGAATTATGGCCGGGCGAACCGACCGAAGGCCGGGCAGTATACCGAAAATGGTGCGTTAAACGCACTTTCGCCGACCATCTGTCATTTGCGGTGAAAGGGCGGTTTTATTGACTCTCAGGTCAGCAGAGCAACGACGCAAATCCCCTGTGGGAGCGAGCAAGCCCACAGTTTATTTTGGGTGTTCTCAAGATTTGCATACGCCACAGATCCCTTGTGGCGAGAGAGCTTGCTCCCGCTGGCGTGCGAAGCAGGCCCCGGCGGTCCTTCAGGCCGACCGTATCAGCCGGTTCTGCGACTGCTGCGCAGCCGAGCGGGAGCAAGCTCCCTCGCCACAGGGTAGTTGCCTGGCTTGATTGCGCTGTTGGTTACGGTGGCAAGGGTGGGCCCAAGTGCTGTTGAGTTGAGGTAGCCTCAAGCCCGCACCACAGGGGATCCGCGTTGTCTTCAGGATCCGGCCACACCCTGCGCCACGCCACCTTCGAGCTTGCGCCACAACAACCGCACATTGGCCTTGCGCACCAGGGCGCAGCGGTACAGGCGGATCTCCAGAGGCACGTGCCATTGTGTCCCACCGCAGATCACCAGTTCGCCCCGGGCCAGTTCGGCGCGTACGCTCAGGTGAGGCACCCAGGCGATGCCCAGGCCTTCCAGGGCCATGCTTTTGAGGCTGTCGGCCATTGCCGTCTCGTAGATCGTGGTGAACCGCAACGCCCGCTGGCGCAACAACTGGTTGACCGAGCGCCCGAGGAAGGCGCCGGCGCTGTAGGCCAGCAGCGGCACGCTGGCCTCGCCTTCAAGGTCGAACAGCGGCTTGCCATCGGCACCGGCGGCGCACACCGGCAGCATCTCGGTCTGGCCCAGGTGCAGCGACGGGAAGATTTCCGGGTCCATTTGCATGGCCGAATCCGGATCGTAGAAGGCCAGCATCAGGTCGCAGCCCCCTTCACGCAAGGCATGGACGGCATCGCCGACGTTGGTCGCCACCAGCCGCGTGGCGATGTTCATCCCTTCGTTGCGCAGTTGGGCGATCCAACGCGGGAAGAAGCCCAGCGCCAGGGAGTGGGCGGCCGCCACTTGTATGACTTCGCCCTGCCCGCCCTCCAGGTGATGCAAATGGCGCAACACTTCACCCAGTTGCTCGACCACCGTGCGCGCCGTCACCAGGAACAACTGCCCCGCCGCCGTCAGCTCGACGGGCGTGCGCGAACGGTTGACCAGGGTCAGCCCCAGCGCCGCCTCGAGGCTGCGGATTCGCCGACTGAAGGCCGGTTGCGTGACGAAACGCCGCTCGGCCGCCTGGGAGAAACTGCGGGTGGCGGCCAGGGCACTGAAGTCCTCAAGCCATTTGCTTTCAAGATTCATCACGCCTCCCTTAAACGCACCAAAACAGGTCACACGTTCGTCGCACCGCCGACGTCACACCGACATTATGCCGAATATGCATAGGCCAGTGCTTAACAGCATTGGCCCTATTTTTTTCGAGAGCCTAGGATTCGCAGCGTTCCGGCTCAGACCGGGTCCTTATCGAGATGATTTCCATCATGTCCTCCGCTGCATCATTCCGCACAGAAAAAGATCTGCTTGGCGTACTCGAAGTACCAGCGCAAGCGTATTACGGCATCCAGACCCTGCGAGCGGTAAACAACTTCCGTCTCTCTGGCGTCCCGATCTCGCATTACCCTAAGCTGGTGGTCGGCCTGGCCATGGTCAAACAGGCCGCCGCTGACGCCAACCGCGAACTGGGCCAGCTCAGCGAAGCCAAGCACGCAGCCATCAGTGAAGCCTGTGCACGATTGATCCGCGGCGATTTCCACGAAGAATTCGTGGTGGACATGATCCAGGGCGGCGCCGGCACGTCGACCAACATGAATGCCAACGAAGTCATCGCCAACATCGCACTGGAGGCCATGGGCCACCAGAAAGGCGAGTACCAGTACCTGCACCCCAACAACGACGTGAACATGGCGCAGTCCACCAACGACGCCTACCCGACCGCGATCCGCCTGGGTCTGCTGCTGGGCCACGACGCGTTGCTGGCCAGCCTCGACAGCCTGATCCAGGCGTTCGCGGCCAAAGGTGAAGAATTCAGCCACGTCCTGAAAATGGGCCGCACCCAGCTGCAAGACGCCGTGCCGATGACCCTCGGCCAGGAATTCCGCGCCTTCGCCACCACCCTGAGCGAAGACCTGGCACGCCTGAAAACCCTGGCGCCTGAGCTGCTCACCGAAGTGAACCTGGGCGGCACCGCCATCGGCACCGGCATCAACGCCGACCCGCGCTACCAGGCCCTGGCCGTGCAGCGCCTGGCAACCATCAGCGGCCAGCCGCTGGTTCCGGCCGCGGACCTGATCGAAGCCACCTCTGACATGGGCGCCTTCGTGCTGTTCTCCGGCATGCTCAAGCGCACCGCGGTCAAGCTGTCGAAGATCTGCAACGACCTGCGCCTGCTGTCCAGCGGCCCACGCACCGGCATCAACGAAATCAACCTGCCGGCCCGCCAGCCAGGCAGCTCGATCATGCCCGGCAAGGTCAACCCGGTGATCCCGGAAGCGGTCAACCAGGTGGCGTTCCAGATCATCGGCAACGACTTGGCCCTGACCATCGCGGCCGAAGGCGGCCAACTGCAACTGAACGTGATGGAGCCGCTGATCGCCTTCAAGATCTTCGACTCGATCCGCCTGCTGCAACGGGCCATGGACATGCTGCGCGAGCACTGCATCGTCGGTATCACCGCCAACGAAGCGCGCTGCCGTGAACTGGTCGAGCATTCGATCGGCCTGGTCACCGCCCTGAACCCGTACATCGGCTACGAAAACGCCACCCGCATCGCCCGTGTTGCCCTGGAAAGTGGCCGCGGCGTGCTGGAACTGGTGCGCGAAGAAGGCTTGCTCGACGACGCCATGCTCGACGACATCCTGCGCCCGGAAAACATGATTGCTCCGCGTCTGGTCCCGCTCAAAGCGTGATCGACACGACCACCGCTCACCAGGTCGAGGGACTAGACACCTCTCACCTTTTGAGGGCTTGGGGATCTTCCCCAAGCCCTTTTTTTAATGGATAGCAGCAAAGGATGACTGGACCTGTGGGAAGGAACCTACTCGCGATAAACGACGACACGCTGCCCGTTGTAAACCGCGTCGCCAGCCAACGCGAGCAGGCTCGTTCCCACAATAACCTGACCGAAAGGCCAGGTGTTTCAAAGGGTTCGCTTCGTCGGACGCACCACAACTGTGCAGACGGGCACCGCACTGATAGGTATAGTGCCGCCCCTCTTCGCATGAGCGGTCGTCTGCAGCGAGATCCTTAAACATGCGAAAACCGAACTAATAACAAACCCGCGAAAATGGACCGGGACGAAACATCGCCTCACCTGTTGTGCCGCGCGCCGACCGATGTAACGCGATATTTCCAAATGGCCAGCATTTGCTTAAACAAAAAACAGCGAGGAATACTCATGCTTGAAGTCATCAACGACTTCCTCTCAGGGAAAGTGCTGATCGTGCTCATTGTCGGGCTCGGGAGCTATTTCACGATCCGCTCGCGTTTCGTCCAGTTCCGTCATTTCTTTCATATGTTCACGGTGTTCCGTGACAGCCTGAAAAGCAGCACTGACCAGCTCAGTTCCTTCCAGGCCCTGATGCTCAGCCTGGCCGGTCGTGTCGGCGCGGGCAACATCGCCGGTGTCGGTATCGCCGTGACCCTCGGCGGTCCTGGTGCGGTGTTCTGGATGTGGGTGACCGCGCTGGTCGGCATGTCCAGCAGCTTCTTCGAATGCTCCCTCGGCCAGCTCTACAAGCGCTGCGACTCCGAAGGCCAGTTCCGCGGCGGCCCGTCCTATTACATCCAGCACGGCCTGCAGAAGCGCTGGTTGGGCATGATCATGGCGTTCCTGCTGCTGGTTACCTTCGGCTTCGCCTTCAACGGCCTGCAAGCCCATGCCGTCACCCACTCGCTGAACAACGCCTTCGGTTTCGACACCACCTACACCGGCATAGGCCTGGCGGTGCTGCTGGGCCTGGTGTTCATTGGCGGGATCAAGCGTATCGCCAAGGTCGCCGACCTGCTGGTACCGGTCAAGACCCTGGCGTACATCGCCGTGACCATCTACGTGATCGTGCTGCAATTCGACCACGTACCGGCCATGCTGGCGACTATCGTCAAGAGCGCCTTCGGCCTGGACCAGGCCTTTGGCGGCCTGATCGGCAGTGCCATCGTCATGGGCGTCAAGCGTGGCGTGTTCGCCAACGAAGCCGGCCTGGGCAGTGCGCCTAACGTCGCTGCTGTCGCGTCGGTCGAACACCCGGTTGCCCAGGGTGTGGTACAGGCGTTCAGCGTGTTCCTGGACACCTTCGTGATCTGCACCTGCACCGCGCTGCTGATCCTGCTGTCGGGCTTCTACACCCCAGGTTTCGAAGGCGATGGCATTGCCCTGACCCAGAACTCCCTGGCGGCCGTCGTGGGTGACTGGGGCCGGATGTTCATCTCTGTAGCCCTGGCGCTGTTCGTCTTCACCTCGATCCTCTACAACTACTACCTGGGCGAGAACAACCTGCGCTTCATGCTGGGTGAAAACCGCAAGGCCCTGATCGCCTACCGCGCACTGGTCCTGGTCCTGATTTTCTGGGGCGCCATCGAAAACCTCAGCACCGTGTTCGCCTTCGCCGACATCACCATGACCCTGCTGGCGTTCGTGAACCTGATCGCGCTGTTCCTGCTGTTCAAGGTCGGCATGCGCATCCTGCGTGACTACGATGACCAGCGTTCGGCCGGCATCAAGACCCCTGTGTTCGATTCCAGCAAGTTCCCGGACCTGGATCTGGACCGCAAGGCTTGGCCTGCCAGCCCCTCGACGCCGGTTGCCAAACCTGACGCCGCTGTTGCTGGCGCGACCGCAGCGCAACGCTGATCGGTAAAAGCTGTTTGTAAAAACCGGACGCATCCCCTGCGTCCGGCGTGACACAACCTAAGGTCGGCGTCATGCTCGACCTTATGTTGTGGCAGCTAACCCACGCTGCCGTTTTCGTCCTCGGAGAACACCCCCATGAATGGCTCGACCTACCCTGCCGCCCAGCACGTCATGGTGCTCTACACCGGCGGCACCATCGGCATGCAAGCCAGCGCCCACGGCCTGGCCCCGGCATCCGGTTTCGAAGCGCGGATGCGCGATTACCTGCACAGCCAACCTGAACTAGTCGTCCCGCAATGGCGCTTCCGGGAAATGTCGCCGCTGATCGATAGCGCCAACATGACACCGGCCTACTGGCAGCAACTGCGCGAAGCGGTGGTCGATGCCGTGGACGTGCAGGGCTGTGACAGCGTACTGATCCTGCATGGCACCGACACCCTGGCCTACAGCGCCGCGGCGATGAGTTTCCAACTGCTGGGCCTGCATGCGCGGGTCTGCTTCACCGGCTCCATGCTGCCTGCCGGCGTGACCGACAGTGACGCCTGGGAAAACCTCAGCGGTGCCCTGGTCGCTCTCGGCCAAGGCCTGGCGCCGGGTGTGCATCTGTACTTCCATGGTGAACTGCTGGCGCCAACCCGTTGTGCGAAAGTGCGCAGCTTTGGCCGTCACCCGTTCAAGCGCCTCGAACGTCAGGGTGGCGGCCTCAAAGCCTCCTCGCTGCCGGCGCAGTTGAATTACAACCAGCCCAAGCAACTGGCGAACATCGCGGCGCTACCGCTGTTTCCAGGCATCAGCGCCGAGATCCTGGACGGCCTGCTGGGCAGCGGCATCCAGGGCCTGGTGCTGGAATGCTACGGCAGCGGCACCGGGCCGAGCGACAACCCGGCCTTCCTCGCCAGCCTCGAGCGGGCGCGGGACAGCGGTGTGGTCATCGTGGCGGTGACCCAATGCCATGAAGGGGGCGTCGAGCTGGACGTTTACGAGGCTGGCAATCGCTTGCGTGGCGTTGGCGTGCTCTCCGGCGGCGGCATGACCCGCGAAGCCGCGTTCGGCAAGTTGCAGGCTTTGATTGGCGCCGGTCTGCCGGTGGAAGAGGTGCGGCGGCTGGTAGAGCTGGATCTGTGCGGCGAGCTTATCTGACCCCCTCGCCACAAAAGCGGCACGCCCTTGCGAAGTCAGGCATATAACTTGCTCCGTTTCCAGCTTCCCCAGGCTGGAAACGGACATGCTTCATTCCCACCTCACCACCCTCAACGCCGTCTCACTGGTACTGAGCACCTTCAAAAGCGAAGGCTTGCCCAGCGATGCCTTGTTGGCCGGCAGCGGCATCAGCGCGGCGGACCTGAGCCGGGCCGATACGCGCATCACCACCAACCAGGAGATGCAGGTCTGCGCCAACGCAGTGGCCCTCAAGCGCGACATCGGCCTGGAATTGGGCCTGCGCATGCACGTTTCGTCCTACGGCATGCTCGGCTATGCGCTGCTGACCAGTGCCACCTTAGGTGACGCCTTGCGCCTGGCGCTGCGCTATCCGGCGCTATTGGGAACACTCTTCGAACTGAACCTGGACGATGACGGCCAGTACATCTGGTTCAGCGCCAGCGATTATCGGGAGAATCCGGCCCTGGCGGTGTTCAATGCCGAGTTCTGCATGGTTTCGCTGAGGGTCATCTGTAACGACCTCCTCGGTCATGCACTGCCCTTGCGTGCGGCACGCTTCGAACATCCGGCGCCCGATTACCAGGCGCGCTACGCCGAGCTCTTCATGTGCCCGGTGCGCTTCGACAGCGTCGATAACGCGTTCGCCTTCGACCGTCACTGGCTCGACCAACCCTTGCCCCTGGCCGACCCCGTCACCCATCACGCCATGGCCGAACGTTGCCGCCGACAGAACACCGAATTCACCGGACGCCAGGCCTGGCTGGGACGGATCCGCCAGTTGCTCGACGCCCAACTGAACGCCGCCCCCGGGCTGGAAGGCCTGGCCGAACAAATGAACTGCTCGGCGCGCACCTTGCGACGCCACCTCAAGGACCTGGGCTGCAACTACCAGGAACTGCTGGACGAACTGCGCTTCGAACGGGCCAAGCAGATGCTCTGCGAGGATCAATTGCCGATCTATCGAATCGCCGAACGACTGGGCTTCAGCGAAACCGCCAGCTTCCGCCACGCCTTCGTGCGCTGGAGCGGCGTGGCGCCCAGCCAGTTCAGGCCTTGAACCGTCGCTTTCCAATACTTGGGGGGACCGGGATATGGCTAGTACTGTGGCGAGGGGGCTTGCTCCCGCTGGACGGCGAAGCCGTCCCAAAGATGGTCAGCGCAGTCCCACAGACAAACCGCATCAGCCGAATTACGACGGCTGCGCCGCCGAGCGGGAGCAAGCTCCCTCGCCACAGATGGTGTGCGCCTTGAGGCCCAGTCAGCGCCGCAAAAACGCCTGATGCAACGCATCCACCGTATCGAAGTGATACGCCGGGCCCTCGGCGCTGAGTTCTTCATGACTGCCAAACCCGTACCCGACCGCTGCCGCATCCAGGCCGTTGCTGCGGGCGCCGATCAGGTCGTGTTTGCGGTCGCCAATCATCAGGGTGCTGGCCGGGTCGAGGCCTTCTTCGGCCAGCAGGTGGGCGATCAGCTCGATTTTGTTGGTGCGGGTGCCGTCCAGTTCGCTGCCGTAGATCACCTTGAAGTGCCGGGCGAAGTCGAAGTGGCGGGCGATTTCCCGGGCGAAGACCCAGGGTTTGGAGGTGGCGATGTACAACTGGCGCCCTTGGCCGCCCAAGGTTTCCAGCAGTGGCATCACGCCGTCGAAGACGCGATTTTCGTATAGGCCAGTGACCTTGAAGCGCTCGCGATAGAAATTCACCGCCTCCCAGGCCTTCGCTTCGTCGAAGTCGTAAAACCGCATGAAGGCCTGCAACAGCGGCGGGCCGATGAAATGCTCGAGGCGGCTCAGGTCGGGCTCGTCAATGCCCAGCTTGCTCAAGGCGAACTGGATCGAACGGGTGATGCCTTCGCGGGGGTCGGTGAGGGTGCCGTCAAGGTCGAAGAGTACGGTTTGGTAATGCATGTCAGTTCCAGAGTAATGGACGGGCTCGAATGCTTTTGTGGCGAGGGGATTTATCCCCGCTGGGGTGCGAAGCAGCCCCGATCAGGCTGAAAACTATCCAACCTGACACACCTCAGAGGGCTGCTGCGCAGCCCAGCGGGGATAAATCCCCTCGCCACAGGGTCCCGGGCAGGTCGGTCAGGATTGTGGCTGGTCGTAGCCTTCGGCCAGATGCAGGTCCTTGAGCTTCACGTAGTTCGCCGCGCTGTAGGTGAAGAAAGCGCGCTCCTTGTCCGTCAGCGGCCTGGCCTGCTTCACCGGACTGCCCACATATAAAAAGCCGCTTTCCAGACGTTTGCCCGGCGGTACCAGGCTGCCGGCACCGATGATCACATCATCTTCGACCACCGCGCCGTCCATGACGATGCTGCCCATGCCGATCAGGATCCGGCTGCCCACGGAGCAGCCATGGAGCATGACTTTGTGGGCGATGGTCACGTCGTCGCCGATCAGCAATGGGAAGCCCTCGGGATTGAACGGCCCGGCATGGGTGATGTGCAGCACGCAGCCGTCCTGGACACTGGTGCGGGCGCCGATGCGGATGCGGTGCATGTCGCCGCGAATGACCGTCAGCGGCCAGACGGAGCTGTCTTCGCCGATTTCGACGTCGCCGATCACCACCGCGGTGCTGTCGACAAAAGCGCCACGGGCTAACTGCGGGCTGTGGTTCTGGTACGTGCGAAGGGTCACGATAGGCTCTCTCTTATCCGGTGATAGGCGCTGCTAGCTGCGGTGAACGTCGATTGTAATTAAGATGGGCCCATGTTTCTTCCAGCCAAGGTGTCAACCGTGAGCGTGAACAACCCTCTTTTGCAATCCTATGACCTGCCGCCATTCTCGGCGATCCGTGCCGAGCACGTGCAACCGGCCATCGAGCAGATCCTGGCTGACAACCGTGCCGCCATCGCTGAAATTCTCAAGACCCAGGGCAGCCAGCCTACCTGGGCCGGCCTGGTATTGGCGATGGACGAGCTCAATGATCGCCTGGGCGCCGCCTGGAGCCCGGTCAGTCATTTGAACGCCGTGCGCAACAGCCCGGAACTGCGCGAAGCCTACGAGGCCTGCCTGCCGGCACTGAGTGCCTACTCCACCGAACTGGGCCAGAACCGCGAGCTGTTCCAGGCCTTCGAAGCCTTGGCGAGCAGCCCTGAAGCCGCGGGTTTCGACGTGGCGCAGAAAACCATCCTGGAACATTCCCTGCGTGACTTCCGCCTGTCGGGTATCGACCTGCCACCGGAGCAGCAGAAGCGTTACGCCGAGGTGCAGAGCAAACTGTCCGAGCTGGGCAGCCGCTTCTCCAATCAACTGCTGGACGCGACCCAGGCCTGGACCAAGCACATCACTGACGAAGCCGCCCTCGCTGGCCTGACCGACTCGGCCAAGGCGCAAATGGCCGCCGCTGCCCAGGCCAAGGAGCTGGACGGCTGGCTGATCAATCTGGAATTCCCCAGCTATTACGCAGTGATGACCTACGCCGAAGACCGCGCCCTGCGCGAAGAAGTCTACGCCGCCTACTGCACCCGCGCCTCCGACCAGGGCCCGAACGCCGGCCAGAACGACAACGGCCCGGTGATGGAACAGATCCTCGACCTGCGCCAGGAACTGGCCCAATTGCTCGGTTTCGCCAACTTCGCCGAGTTGAGCCTGGCGACCAAGATGGCCGAATCCAGCGACCAGGTGCTCAGTTTCCTGCGCGACCTGGCCAAGCGCAGCAAGCCGTTCGCGGCCCAGGACCTGGAACAGCTCAAGGCCTTCGCCGCCGAACAGGGCTGCCCCGACTTGCAAAGCTGGGACAGCGGCTTCTACGGTGAAAAACTGCGCCAGCAGCGTTACAGCGTGGCCCAGGAAGCCCTGCGCGCCTATTTCCCGATCGACAAGGTCCTGAGCGGCCTGTTCGCCATCGTCCAGCGTCTGTACGGCATCGAAATCGCCGAACTGAAAGGCTTCGACAGCTGGCACCCGGACGTGCGCCTGTTCGAAATCAAGGAAAACGGCCAGCACGTCGGCCGCTTCTTCTTCGACCTCTACGCCCGCGCCAACAAGCGTGGCGGCGCCTGGATGGATGGCGCCCGCGACCGTCGTCGCACCTTCGAAGGCGTCCTGCAGAGCCCGGTGGCCAACCTGGTGTGCAACTTCACCCCGGCCGACAGTGGCAAACCGGCGCTGTTGACCCACGATGAAGTCACCACCCTGTTCCACGAGTTCGGCCATGGCCTGCACCACTTGCTGACCCGCGTCGAACACGCCGGCGTGTCCGGCATCAACGGCGTGGCCTGGGATGCGGTGGAGCTGCCGAGCCAGTTCATGGAAAACTGGTGCTGGGAACCCGAAGGCCTGGCGCTGATTTCCGGCCACTACGAAACCGGCGAACCGTTGCCCCAGGACCTGCTGGAAAAAATGCTCGCGGCGAAAAACTTCCAGTCCGGCCTGATGATGGTTCGCCAACTGGAGTTCTCGCTGTTCGACTTCGAGCTGCACGCCACTCACGGTGACGGCCGCAGCGTGGCGCAAGTGCTCGAAGGCGTGCGCGACGAGGTGTCGGTCATGCGTCCGCCGGCCTACAACCGTTTCCCTAACAGCTTCGCCCACATCTTCGCGGGCGGTTACGCGGCGGGCTATTACAGCTACAAGTGGGCGGAAGTGCTATCAGCCGATGCATTCTCCAAGTTCGAAGAGGACGGGGTGCTCAACGCCGACACCGGTCGCGCCTTCCGCGAGGCGATCTTGGCCCGCGGCGGTTCCCAGGAGCCGATGGTGCTGTTCGTCGACTTCCGTGGCCGTGAACCGTCGATTGACGCACTCTTGCGCCACAGCGGCCTGACCGAGGACGCGGCAGCATGAGTGAGGGACCTGTGATTACCAAGCGACGCTTTATCGCCGGGGCGGTCTGCCCGGCCTGCAGCGAGCCGGATAAATTGATGATGTGGAACGAAGACGGTGTACCGCACCGTGAATGTGTGGCCTGCGGTTATTCCGACACACTCAACGAGCAAGGCCTGTCAGTGCCCAAGGAATTGGGCACCCGGGTCAATACCCCGGCGCCCAAGGCGCCGGACGCCAATGTCCAGGCGGTGCAGTTTTTCCCCAACCCCAAGTTGAAGAAAAAAACCGACTGACATCTGCGGCATCACCTTCCGGGCCGCCCGGCCCGGAAGCGGTACATATATACCGCAGGGCTTAAGGCCTTCCTGCCCAGACTTGTTCATCAAGTCCACTGACAGGAAGGCTTCCATGCCCCACGCTGACAACCCGCTGTTGCAGGCCCACGACCTGCCCCCTTTCGCCCGGATTCAAGCCAGGCATTTCTCACCGGCCCTCGACCGGATCCTGGCCGAGAGCCGCGCCCAAGTCGCCCATATCATCAAGACCCAGGCAGCGTTTCCCACGTGGGACGACCTGGTGCTGGCCATGGATGAAATCCATACACGGCTGGAAGGTTTCGACGCCTTGCTGGACCTTCTGGCCTCGGCCCGGAGCGGGGACGCGTGGGCGCAGGCTTCACTGGACTGCACGGAGCGGCTGCATGATTTCCAGCGCTGGCTGAGGCAGCATCCGGAACTGTTCCAACTTTATCAGCGCCTGGCAGACAGCCAGATCGCCCAGCATTTCGAACCGGCGCGCACACGCGTCCTGGAAAAAATCCTCCGACAATTTCGCCAGAACAGTCTGGCGCACACGTCGCGACCCGACCTGGACGCCTTGAAGCGCCGCATCAAAGGGGCCGAACAGCTGTTTCTGGAGAACCTGCACAAGGCCAATAACGCCTGGAGCAAAACCTTCGACAATGAAAGCGAGTTGAGCGGCCTGCCATCGGCCTTCAAGCAGCAGATGGCCCGCCAGGCGCGCGAGGCCGGGCACACCGGATGGCGGCTGGCCCTCAGCGATGAGTCTTTTGGCATTGTCACGGGCTACGCCGACAATCGCCTTTTGCGCCAAGCACTGTACGTGGCCTACAGCACCCGCGCATCGGACCAGGGGCCCCACGCCGGCCAGTTCGATAACGGCAAGGTTCTCCAGCAATTGCTCGATGATCGACACCAGTACGCGACAGCACTCGGCTACGCGAATTTCGCCCAAATGGCGCTCGAGCCAGAACAAGCCGAATCGGCCGAGCAGGTCACGACATTCTTGCGCGGGCAACTCGCCCTGCACCAAAGCGCTTTTGCCAAAGAAACCGAACAGCTCAAGGCCTTTGCCCGCCTGCAGGGTTTCAGCGAGCTGCAACCTTGGGACTATCCGTACCTGACGGAAAAGCTTCGCCAGCAGGCGGCGGGAACCTCCCGACATGCGCTCAGTGCCTGGTTTCCCTTGGCATCGACATTTACACAACTGCTGCTGATCGCAACGGAGCTGTTCGGGGTGGATTTCATCGAACGTCAGGAGGTTGCCACCTGGCATCCGGAGGTGCGGCTTTTCGAAGTTCGTGAATGGGATCAGCTCATCGGCTACCTGTATTTCGATCCGTTCGACGACGCGAACCGCAACGGCTACCCCAATACCACCACCCTGCGAAACCGCTCCATCACCGCCGAA
This sequence comes from Pseudomonas sp. NFACC16-2, assembly GCF_900119205.1. Taxonomy (NCBI): domain Bacteria; kingdom Pseudomonadati; phylum Pseudomonadota; class Gammaproteobacteria; order Pseudomonadales; family Pseudomonadaceae; genus Pseudomonas; species Pseudomonas sp. NFACC16-2. The sequence goes on from NZ_FPIX01000038.1 coordinate 36,067, forward strand.
GGCCGGCCCCGTTACCCTATCGCGATCCTGCACGGATGGCTGCCGCGCGGCTCGGGAGCCCAGCCAGCCGTGCTCGACCACCTGCAGTTGCGCATTCTGTTTCATGAGTTCGGCCATTGCCTGCATCATCTGTTGACCCGGGCCGAGTACCGCGAGATTTCGGGCATCACCGATCTATCCCGCGATACGTCCGAGTTTGCCGGCATGCTGTTGGAACAATGGTGCTTCTCCAAGCCATGCCTGGTCCGCGTGTCGAAGCACTACCAAACCGGTGCGGCGATGCCGGAGAAGGTCGCCGATCAACTGCTGACCTTCGCCAATACTCAGGCCAGTTGGGAAACCGCCGTGCTGTTGCGCAATGCGTTATTCGACATGGAGCTGCATCGAACCCACGGCGATGGCCGTAGCGTCCAGCAGGTGTTCGACCAGGTCAACGCGCACACGGGGCATCTGCCTGTGTTCGTGAACGAACGCTGGCCCAATGGCCTGGACTATATGGTGACCGGTTATGCGGCGAAGATTTACGCCTATGCCTGGTCGAAGGAATGGGCCCTCAGCGTGCTCGAGCGGTTCAAGCGCGACGGCCTGTTCAACCCGGCGACAGGCCGGGCGCTGCGCGAAACCGTGTTTGGTCCGGGCGACTCGCGGCCACTGTCCGAATCCATCGCCGCCTTTATCGGCACACCGCCGGTCAATGCTCCGGCTGCAAAACCTGAGGATCGAGGTGTCGCGCCGTCGTCGTTGAATTGACCCAGCTTTCCAGGGAGCACAGGGCAAACACGCTGGTGCTGCAGTCGCCGTTCGCCAATGCCGTGCGAAGTTTTTCCACATCGGCCTGCATCATGTAGCGAACGCCATCCTTGAAGTGATGGCTGTCACCGAAGCCGCCCTCCGTCATTTCGTTCAGGGCATCTTCTTTGCTCCAGCCCTGGACCACCACCCGGTACATGGCGGCCACCAGCCCGGTGCGGTCCGAGCCGTGCTTGCAGTGCATCAGCACCGGCCCCTTGGCTTCGGCCGCCTTGACGGCGCGCAAGGCCCTGAGTATGTCGCTGTCATCGACGTGATTGGTGCGATAGGGCAACTGCACCTGCTCGATGCCGGGGGTGGACAGCCAGCGCTTGTCCGACTCCGGCAGGAAGGTGATGACCGTGCCGATCCTGAGCTTCGTCAGCAAGGGCACCGCCCCGCCGTCCGGCAGGGAGCTGCGGTAGAGCGTGGGGGACATCTGGTAGAGGTTGTAGTCCTTTTCCACTGGCTGCGCCCATTCCGCAGGTCGAGGCTCGCCAAGTTCGTCTGCCTCTGATCGGTCGACCACCAGCAAGCCCAAAAGTGAAATGAAAAGTACGGCAACAACGGAGGGTTTCAACATGCTCAATGATCACAACAGTACGGGCGCAGGTAGCTTCGGCCTGATCCAGTCAAAATACTGTGAGACGTGTGTGAACGAATTGTAAATCGAAGGCCGGGAAAACTGGACTGTACCAACACGACCGACGACTGACGACACTCCGTTGGAGCATGTGTAACTCCTTGTCATATTAGAATCCGTTTTTTCGAAAAACTGTATGGCAATCTCCAAATTGTTCAGAGGCACTTGAAAGCATAGGACTCTCTTCAGAGCCTGTTAACACGAATTGTTATAACCCTCCCCCTTATATAGGTCGCCTTCTCGGGCGACCTGAAGCAGTAATCGGTTATTTCCTCACCGCAGTAACAACAAACAAAATAGGATTTGCGTGAACGCAGTACAAATGTAAAGGGAAGTTACATGAATATTCTTGTGAAAATTTACGCTGCACTATTGACGTTTTCTTTCCAAGGCATTGAAGCCGGCTGGGCAGCGGAAAACGATCACCGAACCTCTCGCGCGCAACACTTGAACGTTCGGGAGGAGAATTGCCCTCGTAGCGAGCGCATCGGTTACCCCAGCGTCGCGATGACAATCGGCTACCCGCTGGAATGGGACGCACCGGAAACCGTGGGCCATCCCGACGTCAGGGTGCACATTGTCGAAGCAGACCAAAACCATGATTTGCTGGCGATCTTCGATAGCGCGATCCCGACTCAAGAAGAGCAAGGCATGAAGATCTATGAGGACGGGAAAGTCAGTCGGTACCGATTCACTGGCTCAGATGGCCAGGACCTGTATGTCAGTAAATTAGATAACATCTGGATAGGGCACAGGAAATTTCATACGTACATAGTCAATTATAAATATTCGATAACATGCTCAGACCTCCGAGGTGTGGACGACATTGTACTGAATTTTCTTAAGCAAACCTTCCCCATAACTGAAGACAAATAAGGAGCATGGATGCTGCATACCATTAAATTGTCGATGGCGGCGCTAATCATTTTATACCAGCAACTGGCACTGGCCGACTGCACACCTGACATAGACGGAAAGTCATCGCGACTCACACGTCTTAACTTGAATACCGAAGAGTGCCGTACGATAGATCCCAGCCCTTTGGCGCTGTTAGAGATGACTGTTGAATTTCCCTCGGCCAAAGTCGTCCCGAACGCAATCGGGGATCGATACATGCTGTTTTGGCTAAAGGAAGTGGACGTCGGATATAGCGTCATTGGGTCATTCGAAGGGCTCACCCCTACCCGCGAAGAAAACGGCCTCTTCATTTACAAGAGAGGAGGATATACAAGCCTTCACTTCAGCGGCTCAGATGGGGAAAGCGTTGCCATCAGCCAGATGGGTATCTCGTGGGTAGCGAGGCGGATGTTCCATGGGCTTGCAGTCAGTTACCAATACCGAGCCACCCATACAGACTTCAAGGCTATGGACGAGTTTGCCTTGGAGTTCCTGGAACGCATCATTATTGATTAAAGGTTAACGGATGAACATGATCAATATGACAGCTGAACAGCTGTCGGAAGTCGAGCGCCTGCGTCAAGCCAAGCGTTACCCTCAGATGTATCAGTACCTACGCGGCTTAGTCGCTGCCCAGCGCCGAGCAACCACAGCCCCCTCACGACTCAAGGACATGAAAATCGCCGAGAACTGGTTAAGTGTTGCAACCAGCATCAATGCAAACGACGGCAACTTCAGTAACGAAATGGTTCGGGGGTCAATGCAATTTGCGGCTGCCGCAAAACAACGACCACTTACCGATGCGCAATTTCAGAAGGCTTCGGATGATCTGGCTGAGAAGGTAGGTCAGCATATTCGCGATAGCCGCGGTGTCCCGCCGATCGGCTACATCATCCGCGAAGATGTCAAATCTGCGGTAGAAGGGCTAAATCTTGAGAACTGGAACTGGGCGGGTACCGTTGCCGACGCCCTGCCTACCTGGACGGGCGGCTTGGGCCGCGACTTTGTACAGATCTCCGGCGACGGTCCCGAGTACGCCAAAAATCTCATCATCGCGACGATGCAAAACGCCGCAGGCCTGAGTCGCTATCTCAGTAGTTTCACTGAAATGGATATCGTACCGGCGTTCAAGTACGCGCGAGAACTTGAACGCTACGCTGCCGACAACCGTCATAAGGTCTTCCAATGGTTCGGCGCAGGCGACAACACCCCTGCCCAGCCTGACGTCAACCAGTCGATCCAGATCCACATCGACACTTCGCCCAAACCGCAGCAGCGTATCCAAGGCGAGGATCAGGCGCGCCAGGACGTGGCCAACGGCTACGTGCTGAACGCCGCGACCCACAATGTTTTCGCCCTTGGCGGCATTCTGAACAATACCGACTTCGCCTCGACCCAAATGGCCAGCCTAACCTCCGGCGGCATCCGCCCGGGTGAAATGCAACTGGACCCGAACGCCCGCCCCAATAGCCATCTGTCAAAGTTTTACAAGAACGAGCTAAACCTAAGCAGCACTAATTTAAGTCTGCGCAATGCGGTCACCCTCAATGCCCTGTCGGCCATGACCACGTTTAACACTTTCGTCGATCCGTTGCTGCTTGATCTCGGCGGCGATGGTGCGCGCATGACCGACTTGAGCGACGCCGTACTATTCGATACCGACCACAGCGGCACACTCAAGCGCACTGCCTGGGCCGACAGACGCACCGGCATGCTGGTGATTGACGATGGTAGCGGTCAGATCAAAGACGTCAGCCAGATGTTCTCCGAGTACTACAAGGGCAAGACGGGCATCGGAGGAACCGCAGGCGAGGCACGCTTTAAGAACAGCTTTGCCGCACTTGCCAGCGAGGACAGTAACGGCGATGGGGTTATCGATGATCGGGACCCGATCTGGAACCAGTTGCGCGTATGGGTGGATGCCAGTCATGACGCCAAGGTTGACGGCGGTGAGCTTAAGACCCTGACCGAACTGGGCATCACGCAGATCAATGTGCGGGCCTCGAGTACACCGGGAGAGACCCGCGATGGCAGTCGCGTGCTGGCTCGGGGTTCGTTTGTCATAGGCGGTGCTAGCCGAGAGGTATTGGCGGTGGACTTCCTGGGTGAACCGGTTAGCAGCACCACGACCCGCCAAGGCAACGGTATCCGTGTGGTCTCTACCTGCGGTGATGTTACGACCATCGCTTATAGCAGTACCAACAGCAACGGTGAGCATCTGGATGCCACGGCGCTGGGCGTGAACAACCTATATGGCGGCAGCGGCGACGATCAGCTCACCGCAGCAGCCGACGGAAGCTGGTTGGTTGGAGGTGGAGGCAGCGATACCTACATCGGCGGTATCGGTGACGATGTCTTCGTAATCAGCGCCAGCGACGATCCAAGGAACATCCACGGTAACGGCGGTCGTAATACCGCGCTGATCGTTGGTGACCGCGGCGTGACACTGAACATGGCCGAAGCCGGCCTGACCATTGCTCAGGCCGGCCGTGGCGACGACGTGATCCGCAGTGGCGGCAGCGCAGGTGTGTTTATCAAGGGGGGCGAGGGACATGCGACGCTGATCGGAGGCGCGGGCAACGACGTGCTGGTCGGCGGCAGCGGACATAACACCCTCATTGGCGGCAACGGCAAGGCTGTGATCTATGCCGGTCCTCAGGGCGATCTGATTTATGCCTCCGCCGGAGGCAGCATCATCTATGCCGGCGGCGGCAACGACGTCATCCACGGCGGAGCCGGTAACGATGTGATCGAGGTCGGCCACGGTAACGCACGGATTGACGGCGGCGGTGGCACGAACCTGGTCAGCCTGCACGGAAAATATGGCGAATACCGCATCACCCGCACCAATACCGGCTACCAAGTGGCTGACAGTCTCCCCGGGCGTGATGGCACGGTGCAGTTGCGCAACATACAAAAACTCAACTTCTCCGACATTAGTTCAGTCGACCTGTCACAGCCCCATGCCATGCCAGTCGCCGATTTCCTGCGACAAGACAAGGACGGACAACGCTTCGACCGCCGACGCACGCACCTGATCGCCGCTGCCAGCTTACTTGCCAACGATCTGCTGCTAGGCAGCAAGGGTGGCCTGCGCATCGACAACGTCGGCGACGCCACCGGTGGTTCGGTTAGCCTCACTGGCCATGGCGATATCCTGTTCACACCAAAGGCCGGTTACACCGGCATGATGAGCTTCAAGTACGGCATCATCGACGCCCAAGGTAACAAGTCGGCCTCAGCGGTCGACCTCAGCAGCGGCCAGAGCGCACCGATGCGCGCCAGCGTGACACTGAGAAGCACCGACATGCCGGACGACCCGCTGGTTTCTCAACAGTGGTACCTGAGCGATACCAACGTGCTGCCGGTATGGCGCGACTACACCGGCAAGGGCGTGCGTATCGCCATGTTCGAGCCTGGCGGCCAGTTCGCCACAGCGCCGGAGATCTTCGACATCCAGCATCCCGATCTGGCCGCTAACGTCGATCAGACCTGGCTCAAGACCCAGCGCGACAAAGAGGTGCTGCCGGAACTGGCCTCCAACCACTCGACCATGGTTGCTGGAGTAATGGTCGCTGCACGCAACGATACCGGTGGCGTCGGTGTGGCCCCTGACGCGAAACTCAGCGGCTACTACCTGGCCAATAGCGGCAACGATCTGACCAACCTGGGCAATATGGTCAACCACGATATCGCCAACCACAGCTGGGACTTCGAGCAAGACTTTGCCATCAGTAATCTGCAGAACGGCACCATTGACACCGCCACCTCCCTGGCAGCCAACGCCCGCTATGCCGCGCACAACGGCCGCGGCGGTCTGGGTACGGTGATCGTTACTGCCGGTGGCAACCAGCGCGCCCACGGCGGCAGCGCCCAGGGTTCGCTGACCAACAACAACCGCTTCTCGATCCAAGTCGGCGCAATCAATGCCCAAAGTGATCTATCGACATTACAGATAGGTTCCACGCCGTTCTCCAACCCAGGCGCCAGTCTGCTGGTTTCGGCCCCCGGCAGCAATGTGCTGTCCACCAGCCGACGGCTCGAGACCGAACGAGGTTCGACCTTCGGCGACGACTACACCAGCATGCAGGGCACCAGTTTCGCCGCACCGATCATTTCGGGCGTCGTCGCACTGATGCTCGAGGCGAACCCAAACCTTGGCTACCGCGACGTCCAGCAGATCCTTGCGCTGTCCGCTCACCAGGTAAACGACCGCGCCACCCGTTGGGATGACAATGCGGCACACAATTGGAACGGCGGCGGTATGCACATCAGCCACGACTATGGTTTCGGGGAAGTGGATGCCCGGGCCGCCGTGCGCCTGGCCGAGAGTTGGATGGTACGCAGCACCGGTAGCGACGAAATTGTGTTCAGCGCCCACAGCGGTGTTCTGGGCAAATCCCTGACCGGGGGAGCCAACCTGAATAACCTCTTGCAAATGGATGCTGGATTGAGCATCGAACACGTCGAGGTTGACCTTGATGCCACGGTCGGTCGCCTTGGCGACCTGATCGTCACCTTGATATCGCCACAGGGCACTCGAAGTATCCTGCTCGACCGCGCGGGAAAGGTACCCGAGGGCATGCAGGGAGCGAGCGAGACAGACCGTGGTAGCCACCGTTCCGGTGCATTCAAATACAGCTTCATGAGCAACCGAGACAGGGCTGAACACTCCGCCGGTACCTGGACCCTGAAGGTCATGAACGCCGCTGACGGTCTACCGTTGACTCTCAACAGTTGGACCCTGCGCCTGTATGGCAGCAAGGCCACTGACGATGACACCTACTACTACACTGACGAATACCTCAAGGCCGTGCAAAACCAAGCCGATCGCGGGGTGCTGGACGACCCTATCAACGGTACCGCGGGAGGACGCAACACCCTTAATGCCGCTGCGGTGAGCGACGATACCCAAATTGATCTTCTTACGGGCAGGGCCAACATCGGCGGCGGCGCTCTGATAATACGCAACCCGGGCAACCTGCATAACATCATCACCGGGGAGGGCAACGACACTCTGGTCGCTGGCAATATCGATGCGCTACTCAATGGTGGCCGCGGTGACAATCGCCTGACCGGCGGCAATGGTAAGGATTTCTTCGTTGTGCACCGCCGCGAAGGTGGCCAAGACACTCTTCACCGTTTCGAACCGGCAAAAGGTGAAATCGTCTGTCTGGTCGGCTTCACCGGCAAGACCTTCGCAGATCTGAAGCTGCAACAGCAGGGCAATGATGTCCGGGTGGAGCTGGGCAATGGCCAACACATCCTGCTGAGCGGACAATCGCTACAGACCATCACAGCAGCGAACTTCCAGTTCCAAGAGCACTTCGTTGCTCCGGCCCACTACGTCAGCAGCACTCAAATACCCATGCACACGAATGACGTCGACACCGTGGTGCTCAATGGCGGTGCCCAAGGCGTGAGCATGGCCAGCGGGCCGGACGGCCAATTAGTTGCCTCGTTGGCGGGTAAAGTTTACAGCCACGACAGCGCCACATCCGACAGGTTTGTCATCGCCCACCAGACCAATGCCAGTGACTACCGCAACGCCTTACGAGGCTTCCGTCATGGCATTGACAAGATCGACCTGAGTCAGGTTGGAGTGACGCGTTTCGAAGAGCTGAACATCGTCCAGAACGACCGCGGCACGATCAACGGTCTGTCACAGATCCATGGCGTTGAGCTGAGCACCACGGTTCTGCGTGGCGCCGACCAGCCGGTGAAACTGATCTACATCGACGCAATCGAAGTGGCCCAGCTCAATGTCGGAGACTTCATCTTCGCCACCCAGCACCTGCCAATGGAAACCACGCAGCCCACATCGCCGCACCGTTTGCTCAACCCGGACCTGACGAGCCCGAGCCGGGATCCTAGAATGAACGACCACTGGCGCGACTACTTGAACCACACCGCAAAGGTCACCCTCCCATCAAGGCCACCGATTGAAATCCCAAACTTCGAGATCCCTACTGTCAATATCCCACGGCCCCCTATACGGGAGTTTTCCACCCTCGAAGGCAGCGGTCACTCCACTGTCAGACCGGCACAACCCTACCAACTGGTTGCCGCAGGTATGGCCTGGAGCGCTGGAGCATTGTCCGGGTTGTTTGGCACATCGGTGTCAGAACAAGCCCCTCTCTATCAAGTGACCCTGGCTGACGGCTCGCCATTGCCCGCCTGGATGACCTTCGACCCGGTCCAAGCGACATTGAGCGGCACACCGGAGGCTGGTCTCAGCACCAACTACGATCTCAAGGTTAATGCCGGCTCACAGGCCAACGCCATGCTGCATCTGATAGTCCAACCTACAGTACTGACTGTGCCGACCTTCCAAAGCGTCACCCTGACCGATGACCAAGTGGCAGTGGACCTGTCCAACCCATTTACTCAGGTGAGCGCCAGCGGCGGTCGTCATATTGTATTGATCGGCAGCGGCGGAGCCACCGCGACCCTGCTGGGAGAGGAGGACCAGACCGTGATTGCGACCGGTTCCCGGGCCCAAGTGACCTTGGGCAATGGCAACAACACGGTTAAAGGAGGGGTCAGCAAACTGATGGTCGGCGATGGTGACAACCAGATCGATAATACCGCCACCTTCGCCAGCATCAAGTTGGGTAGAGGCCACAATACGGTGATTGCACATGGCACAAGAGCCCGTGTCGAAGTCGGTGACAGCCAGACCGATATTGAGTTTCGTGGTGTTATGGGTTCCCTTAGCTTCGGCGAGGACGTAATGCCCGATCAACTGTGGTTCAAACGCAAAGACGATGATTTGCTGGTGAGTCGTATTGGCACCGCTCAGCAGGTCATCGTGCATAACTGGTACGCCTCCTCGTCCGCCCGTCCGGGCGATATCATCGCCGGCAACGGCCGGCGTCTAGCTGAACGCAATGTCGAAAACCTGGTCCAGGCCATGGCTCCGTTCACGCTGTCTACCGACATTTCCGGCAATTTCCACGTATCTCAGGCACATGCCCTACAGCCGGTGCTCGCCGCCAACTGGTACTAGGTACTAGCTGCGGGATGCCTGCGGGTCGCCTTCAAGTACATGGGTGTCCGTCCGTCAAAGGCGAACCAGCGTAGCTGCAACTTATGCGGGACGCAGGTTTGCCCGCGAGGGACGACTGACAAGCCCCACGATTCAGTAGTAGGGCACTGCGTGGAGTAGCGCCGCTGTACGAAGAGTAATTGCAAGCACAGGAAGTTTGTGTAAACGAACTTTGAATCGAATAGTGCCACCGTCTGAAGGCAATCAACTGCTGAACGGCTCTGGTTGAAAACAGCGCACTCGAATACTGTATGCATATACAGCAAATGGAGTATCCCCATGCCAGCCCCCCTTCCACCGCGCGGCCGCGGCACCGCGACCAATCCGCACAACCGCTTTGCCCCGAGTCGCTCGGTGATCGAGGACGACGGCTGGTATCAGGAAGTCCCGCAGACCCAGGGCACCGAAGTGCGCATCGAAACGGCGAAGACCATCATTACCCGCAACACCTCGTCCGATCTCCCGTTCGACCGCTCGATCAACCCGTACCGAGGCTGTGAGCACGGCTGCATCTACTGCTATGCACGACCCAGCCATGCCTATTGGGACCTGTCGCCGGGGCTGGATTTCGAAACGAAGCTGATCGCCAAGACCAATGCCGCCGATGTGCTGGAAGAGCAATTGTCCCGGCGCGGCTATCAATGCGCACCGATCGCGCTGGGGTCCAACACCGATCCCTATCAGCCTATCGAACGCGAACAACGGATAACCCGCCGGATTCTCGAGGTGCTGCTGCGTTATCGGCATCCGGTGACCATCGTCACCAAGGGTTCGCTGATCCTGCGCGACCTGGACCTGCTGACCGAGCTGGCGCAACAACGCCTGGTGCACGTGATGATCAGCCTCACCACCCTGGACGATGAACTCAAGCGCATTCTCGAACCCCGCGCGGCGGCACCCAAGGCTCGGCTGCGGGCGATCAAGGTCATGCGCGAGGCGGGGATCGCCGTGGGGGTGCTGTGCGCACCGATGATCCCGATGATCAACGACAGCGAGATCGAGAGCCTGCTGGCCGAAGCCCACGCCGCCGGCGCGCAGAATGCCGCCTACGTCATGCTGCGCCTGCCGCTGGAAGTCGCGCCGCTGTTCGAGCAGTGGTTGCAGGCGCATTACCCGCAACGCGCCGCCCACGTGCTGAGCCTGGTGCGCCAGAGCCGCGGTGGCGAACTGTATGACAGCCGCTTCGGTGCGCGGATGCGCGGCGAAGGCCCGTTCGCCGACCTGCTGGCCCAGCGATTTGCCAAGGCACTCAAGCGCCTGGGGCTGGAGCGCCGCGACGGATACAATCTTGACTGCGATGCCTTCTGTCCGCCGGGCCGACAGATGTCGTTGATTTGATTAAAGTTGAACCTGGAACGGCGCTGGACATGATCTGCGCCAGCGTTTCGCCACCCCTGGAATCATTGTCCTAGAGCCTTCGATTTCAGTTTGAGTTAAGTTTCGGCCGCTACCTTGTTCAGCGAGTGACTGACAGGTCGAACACCCCGACCTGGACGTATTTTAACCAGCCACTGGCGTCATACCGTCAAAAGAGGATGAATCATGAGTGACAAGGATAAACAGCCGTTGGCTGCGTCGGCTTCAGCCCAACCCGAGGCGGAAACCGCCGATGCAGCGCTGCAGCATATTGTTGACGGCTTTTTGCATTTCCATCACGAAATCTTTCCGCAACAGGAAGAGCTCTTCAAGAAACTCGCCACCGCCCAGAAACCCCGGGCGATGTTCATCACCTGCGCCGACTCGCGCATCGTGCCCGAGTTGATCACCCATAGCTCCCCCGGCGACCTGTTCGTGACCCGTAACGTCGGCAACGTCGTTCCACCTTATGGGCAAATGAACGGCGGCGTCTCCACCGCCATCGAATACGCCGTACTGGCCCTCGGCGTACAGCACATCATTGTCTGCGGCCATTCCGATTGCGGCGCCATGCGTGCCGTGCTCAACCCGGACACCCTGGAAAAAATGCCCACGGTCAAGGCCTGGCTGCGCCACGCCGAAGTGGCCAAGACCATGGTCCACGACAACTGTCCGTGTGGCGACGAAAAACAGACCATGCCGATCCTCACCGAAGAGAACGTGATCGCACAGCTGCAGCATTTGCGAACGCATCCCTCGGTCGCATCGCGCATGGCCAATGGTCAGTTGTTCATCCATGGCTGGGTGTACAACATCGAGACCAGCGAGATCAAAGCCTATGACGCGGACCAGGGACGTTTCCTGCCGCTCGATGGCAGCCATCCGATACCGGTGGCGACGCCCAAAGCGCGCTTCTAACCACTCCTAAACTTGTGTGGTTCAAGCCTTGCCGCCATTTGCGCGGTAGGGCCTCGCCATGCCTGAAGAAAACTTCGGGAGAGTCGCCATGCGTGCTCAATTAAAAGCTGTTCTGCCACGGGAGCTATTGGCTTCGGTGGTGGTGTTTCTGGTGGCGCTGCCCTTGTGCATGGGCATTGCCATCGCGTCCGGCCTGCCACCGGCCAAAGGCCTGATCACCGGCATCATCGGTGGCCTGGTGGTGGGTTTCCTGGCAGGTTCCAAGCTGCAAGTCAGTGGCCCGGCCGCCGGGTTGGCGGTGTTGGTCTTCGAATTGGTGCGCCAGCATGGCGTGACCATGCTCGGGCCGATCCTGTTGCTGGCCGGTCTGTTGCAATTGTTGGCCGGGCGCTTTCGCCTCGGCTGCTGGTTCCGGGTCACCGCGCCTGCGGTGGTGTACGGGATGCTGGCGGGTATCGGCGTGCTGATCGTATTGTCCCAGGTCCATGTGATGCTCGACGCCGCGCCCAAGCCGTCGGGGCTGGATAACCTCGCGGCGTTCCCGGCGGCGGTGGCCCAGGCCTTGCCGTCCTTCGGCTGGCAGGCCGGCTTGCTAGGTTTGTCGACGATTGCGGTGATGTGGTTGTGGGAGAAGTTTCGTCCTCACAGCCTGCGCTTCATTCCCGGCGCCTTGCTTGGCGTGGGCCTGGCGACCATTGCCAGCCTGCTGCTAGCCTTGCAGGTCAAACGGGTGGAAGTCCCGGAGAACCTCGCCGAAGCCATTGATTGGCTGCGCCCGGCGGACCTGCTGAACCTGGCCGACCCGACGCTGCTGATCGCCGCCTTCGCTGTCGCCTTCATCGCCAGCGCCGAAACCCTGCTGTCGGCAGCCGCCGTGGACCGTATGCACAGCGGAGATCGTGCGGACTTCGACCGCGAACTGTCGGCCCAAGGTATCGGCAACATGCTCTGTGGCCTGCTCGGCGCCCTGCCGATGACCGGGGTGATCGTGCGCAGCTCGGCCAACGTCCAGGCCGGGGCCACCACGAGGATGTCGACGATTTTCCACGGCCTGTGGCTGTTGCTCTTCGTGCTGTTGCTGTCCAGCGTGCTGCAAAGCATTCCGGTGGCGAGCCTGGCGGGCGTGCTGGTGTACACCGGTTTCAAACTGGTGGACCTCAAGGCGTTTCGCGGCCTGGGCCGTTATGGCCGGATGCCGATGTTCGTTTACGCCGCGACGGCGTTGGCGATCATCTTCACCGACCTGCTGACCGGTGTGCTGATCGGTTTCGGCCTGACCCTGGCGAAACTGGCCTGGAAAGCCTCACGGCTGAAAATCAGCCTGATCGACCTGCCCCAGGAAGGCGAGATGGAACTGCGACTGGTCGGAGCGGCGACCTTCCTCAAGGTGCCGGCGCTGACCCAGGTGCTGGGCAGCATACCGACAGGCGCGACCGTGCATGTGCCGCTCAATAACCTGAGCTACATCGATCACTCGTGCCTGGAGCTACTGGAAGAATGGGGCCGGGCGAATGCCAGCAAGGGTTCGAAGCTGCTGATCGAATCCCGCGGGCTCAAGCGCAGGTTGGAGGGGCGGTTGCGCACCACGGTGGGGGTTGGCGCGGCTTCTGCCTGACGCTCCCACGGGCAACCGCTCACTTAAGGTTTGCTTGATTCATTGTGGCGAGGGAGCTTGCTCCCGCTGGACAGCGCAGCAGGTCCATTTTTGTGAGTGCTTCGCACTCAAGCGGGAGCAAGCTCCCTCGCCACGGGGGCCGCTATTTTCTTGAGTGGCCCATCAAGCCGCCGGCTGATCCAGCTCCAGCCCAACGCCCAGGCGGCGGGACATGCACGGCCAGCGCTTCCAGGCCGCGCCGGTTTGCGGGCTGCTGAGCTTCTCGCGGTAGGTTTCTACCGACTCCAATGCAAACGTCTCGTCGTTGAGCATCTCATCGAACGTGTGATGGACCACTTCATCGAGTTGGTTGGCAAACTCCTCACCGATCAACTGGTGAGCGATCAGATTGGCGACCGTCATGTCCAAGGGGATCAATGGCTGGCCGAAATGCTTGATGTACAGGTCGTTGACCTCTTCGACGAACCGATGTGCCAGGTAGGCTTCGTCCAGAAGGCTGTCGAGCCCGACATGCCCGGCCATGATGGTCGGCGGCTGGAGGAAGTACTGTTCGGCAATCTTCAATACCGGTTTGATCTGCGACTCGATACCCGCCTCCCTGGCGACATCATTGGCTGCATCCAGCAGGTCGGGTACTTCCTCAATGTAGGCGGCGACAAAACGCGCCAGGACGTCGTTGGCGTCCGCGTCCGGCAATTGAATGGCTCGGTGCAGGTTCGGCAGCTGGGCCGTCAACTGACGGGCCAACTGGCCAGTCTCGGCCTCGTGTTGTTGGGCTTTTTGGATCTGCTCGCGCAATGCGGCGGTGTTCATGAAAACTCCAGGAAACAAAGGCAATGAAATAGGGAAGACATAACTTAGCTGGCGCAAAAACACTCCTAAGACCTATTTTTCATAACCGTCGCTTCCTTGCTACGTCGCAGTTATATCGATTTGCCATCACTCAGGTTGCATCCTTCTCCATTCGTGGGCTCTAGCGCAAGCCCCGGCTGTTTCAAACGATTTACGCCATCGCGTTGCGAGGTTGCAGGTGCTGTCTATACTCGGTTTGGAATGGAGTTAGCTGATGACACCCGATTGCATGTGCAGCAAGGCGCGGCGAGTCAATTAAGCAGTCTGAATAGCCGATCCCTTGCCGCAGGCTTTACGCCTACGGGATAACAAGAACGATAAGGGGAACCCGCAATGACGCGACATCCACACGTATGGATGGGCCTCCTGTTGTGGTCGATTTTCAGCCAGGCGCAAGCGGCCTGGACTGTGAATATGGCGCCTGGAGCGACACAGATCAGCAATGCAGTGTTCGACCTGCACATGACCATTTTCTGGATCTGTGTGGTCATCGGCATTATCGTCTTCGGCGCCATGTTCTGGTCGATGATGATGCACCGCCGCTCAACCGGCCAAAATGCCGCGCATTTCCACGAAAACACCCGCGTCGAAATCCTCTGGACGATCGTACCCTTCGTGATCCTGGTGCTGATGGCGATTCCTGCCACCGCCACCCTGATCAAGATGTACGACTCCAGCGAGTCGGACATCGATATCCAGGTCACTGGTTATCAATGGAAGTGGCACTACAAGTACCTGGGCCAGGACGTCGAGTTCTTCAGCAACCTGGCGACCCCCGCCGAACAAATTCATAACCAGAGCGCCAAGGGCGAGCACTACCTGTTGGAGGTCGACAAGCCGCTGGTGCTGCCGGTCGATGCCAAGGTGCGCTTTTTGGTGACCTCCGCCGACGTGATCCACTCCTGGTGGGTGCCGGCCTTCGCGGTCAAGCGCGATGCGATCCCCGGGTTCGTCAACGAAGCCTGGACCCGCGTCGACAAGCCCGGCCTGTACCGCGGCCAATGCGCCGAGCTGTGCGGCAAGGACCACGGCTTCATGCCCATCGTGGTGGAGGTCAAGAGCAAGCCCGACTACGAGAAATGGCTGGGCGAACGCAAGGCCGAAGCCGCGCAGCTTAAAGAGCTGACCAGCAAGGAATGGACGCGCGAAGAACTCGTTGAGCGTGGCGACAAGATCTACCACACCACCTGCGTGGCCTGTCACCAGGCCGAAGGCCAGGGCCTGCCGCCGATGTTCCCGGCCCTCAAGGGTTCGAAAATCGCCACCGGGCCCAAGGCTGATCACCTGAGCCTTGTCTTCCACGGCAAACCCGGCACCGCCATGGCCGCGTTCGGCAAGCAGTTATCGGAAGTCGATATCGCCGCCGTCGTGACCTATGAACGCAACGCCTGGGGCAACAACAAGGGCGACATGGTGACGCCGAAAGAAGTGCTGGAACTCAAACAGGCGGAAAGCAAATGAGCCGGCCTGACGTTCGTTCCCGCAACCGGTCGGGGCTCACTGCCCCGGGCCGTCCAGCCCACTCGTTCGAAGGAGACAGGACATGAGTGCTGTGATCGATGACCACGGTCATGCCGGCGCCGACCACGCCCATGGCCCCGCCAAGGGCCTGATGCGCTGGGTACTGACCACCAACCACAAGGATATCGGCACGCTGTACCTGTGGTTCGCGTTCTCCATGTTCCTGTTGGGCGGCTCGTTCGCCATGGTGATCCGCGCCGAGCTGTTCCAACCCGGCCTGCAGATCGTGGAGCCGGCGTTCTTCAACCAGATGACCACCATGCATGGCCTGGTGATGGTCTTCGGCGCGGTGATGCCGGCGTTCGTCGGCCTGGCCAACTGGATGATCCCGTTGATGATCGGCGCGCCGGACATGGCCCTGCCGCGCATGAACAACTTCAGCTTCTGGCTGTTGCCGGCCGCGTTCCTGCTGCTGGTGTCGACGTTGTTCACAGCTGGTGGCGGGCCCAACTTCGGTTGGACCTTCTACGCCCCGCTGTCGACCACTTATGCGCCGGAAAGCGTGACGTTCTTCATCTTTGCCATCCACCTGATGGGCATCAGCTCGATCATGGGCGCGATCAACGTGATCGCTACCATCCTCAACCTGCGTGCCCCCGGCATGACCTTGATGAAAATGCCGCTGTTCGTCTGGACCTGGCTGATCACCGCGTTCCTGTTGATCGCGGTGATGCCGGTGCTGGCCGGCTGCGTGACGATGATGCTGATGGACATCCACTTCGGCACCAGCTTCTTCAGCGCCGCCGGTGGCGGTGACCCGGTGCTGTTCCAGCACGTGTTCTGGTTCTTCGGCCACCCCGAGGTATACATCATGATCCTGCCGGCCTTCGGCGCCGTCAGCTCGATCATTCCGGCCTTCTCGCGCAAGCCGTTGTTCGGCTATACCTCGATGGTCTATGCCACGGCCGCCATCGCGTTCCTGTCGTTCATCGTCTGGGCGCACCACATGTTCGTGGTCGGCATTCCGCTGGTGGGCGAGCTGTTCTTCATGTACGCGACCCTGCTGATCGCCGTGCCCACCGGGGTGAAGGTGTTCAATTGGGCCAGCACCATGTGGCAAGGCTCGCTGACCTTCGAGACACCGATGCTGTTTGCCGTGGCGTTCGTGATCCTGTTTTCCATCGGTGGTTTCTCCGGGCTGATGCTGGCGATCGCCCCGGCGGACTTCCAGTACCAGGACACCTACTTCGTGGTCGCGCACTTCCACTATGTACTGGTCCCCGGCGCGATCTTCGGCATCTTCGCCTCGGCCTACTACTGGCTGCCGAAATGGACCGGCCACATGTACGACGAAACCCTCGGCAAGCTGCACTTCTGGCTGTCGTTCGTCGGGATGAACATGGCGTTCTTCCCGATGCACTTCGTGGGCCTGGCGGGCATGCCCCGGCGGATTCCCGACTACAACCTGCAGTTCGCCGACTTCAACATGGTCTCGTCCATCGGCGCGTTCATGTTCGGCACCACGCAGATCTTCTTCCTGTTCATCGTGATCAAGACCATCCGCGGCGGCCCACCCGCACCGGCCAAGCCGTGGGATGGAGCCGAAGGACTGGAGTGGAGCGTGCCGTCGCCAGCGCCGTATCACACCTTCACTACGCCGCCGGAAGTGAAATGAGATGACGCATGGAATCCCTGTGGGAGCGAGCTTGCTCGCGATGGTCGCGACTCGGTGTGTCAGACACACCGCTATCGCGAGCAAGCTCGCTCCCACAGGGTTCCGTGCAAGAGGCTGTAACCATGGCTGATTCGATTTCGATGAAGAAGTTGGTCACCCGTCTGTTGCTGGTGGTGGTGGCCATGTTCGTCTTCGGGTTTGCCCTGGTGCCGATCTACGACGTGATGTGCAAGGCGTTCGGCATCAATGGCAAGACCGCCGGGCAGTACGAGGGCGAGCAGGTCGTCGATGAGTCGCGGCAGGTTCGCGTGCAGTTCGTGTCGACCAATGCGGTGGACATGCCCTGGGACTTCTACCCCAAGGGTGATCAATTGGTGGTGCGGCCGGGCGCGGTGAACGAGATGGTCTTCGTCGCCCACAACCCCACCAACCGGCCGATGAGTGCCCAGGCGGTTCCAAGCATCGCGCCGAGCAATGCGGCGGCGTATTTCCACAAGACCGAATGTTTTTGTTTTACCCAGCAAGTGCTGCAACCCGGCGAACGCATCGAAATGCCCATGCGCTTCATCGTCGACCGGGACATGCCCAAGGAAGTGAAGCACCTGACGCTGTCCTACACGCTGTTCGATATCACCGCTCGTCATCCACCGGTGGCTTTAAACACTGACCGATAGCGTGCCCGATAAGGAGAACAATAAATGGCAACTCACGAACACTATTACGTTCCGGCCCAGAGCAAATGGCCGATCATCGCCACGGTCGGGATGTTCGTCACGGTGTACGGCCTGGCGACCTGGTTCAACGACCTCAAAGCCGCCCGACCCGAGTCCCATGGCCCGCTGATCTTTTTCATTGGCGGCCTGCTGGTGGCCTACATGCTGTTCGGCTGGTTCGGCGCGGTGGTCAAGGAAAGCCGCGCCGGGCTGTACAGCGCACAGCTCGATCGCTCGTTCCGCTGGGGCATGAGCTGGTTCATCTTTTCCGAAGTGATGTTCTTCATCGCGTTCTTCGGTGCGCTGTTCTATGTGCGCAACATCTCGGCGCCGGGCCTGGCAGGTGAAGGCACCAAGGGCCTGTCACACATGCTCTGGCCGAGCTTCGAGTTCGCCTGGCCATTACTGAACAACCCCGATCCGAAACTCTTCCCGGCGCCCAAGGAAGTCATCAGCCCCTGGGGCTTGCCGTTGCTCAATACCGTGCTGCTGGTCAGTTCCAGTGTCACCGTCACCATCGCCCACCATGCCTTGAAAAAAGGCCATCGTGGCGCGTTGAAACTCTGGCTGGCGATCACCGTGCTGCTGGGTTGCGCCTTCCTGGGCTTCCAGGCCGAGGAATACATCCACGCTTATAAAGAGCTGGGCCTGACCCTGGGCTCCGGCGTCTACGGTGCGACCTTCTTCATGCTCACCGGTTTCCACGGCGCCCACGTCACCATCGGCACGATCATCCTGTTCGTCATGCTGATGCGCATCATGCGTGGGCACTTCGACAACGAGCACCAGTTCGGCTTCGAGGCGGCGAGCTGGTATTGGCACTTTGTCGATGTGGTGTGGATCGGCTTGTTCATCTTCGTCTACGTACTCTGAAACCAACGTTACCAGGGTGCGTGGGAGACCAACTGGCCGCTGAAAAAGCCCCAGGCGATCAAGCCGACGGTGGCGGCGGCCAGACTGACCCGAATCGCCAGGGCGATGACCAGGCGATTGGAACTGCTGTCGTCCTTGACCAGGAAAAACAGACCACTGAACAGGCTGGCAATCGTGGCAATCAGCATCAGGACGATGGCTGCTTTTAGCATTAGGGACACTCCGGGGGGACGCGATGCACGTGAGTATAGCTATCCCGTTCGACGGCTTTCGGACGGCACCATGAAAGGCTTCCGGCCGGGCATCGTGCCGTCGCTGGTGGTGGCCGTGCTGGTGCCGGTGATGGTGTGCCTGGGGTTCTGGCAATTGAGCCGGGGCGAACAGAAGCGCGTGCTCATGGAAAATTACGCCGAGCGCCGCGTGGCGCCGCCGATGGACAGCACCGAGCTGGCGCACACCGCCGATCCGGCCTTTCGAGCGGTCACGCTGCAAGGCCAGTTCGACGCCGAGCACAGCGTCCTGCTGGACAACCGCCAGCACGACGGCAAGGTCGGGGTCGAGTTGCTGCAACCTTTCCTCGACCACCGGACCGGGCTATGGCTGCTGGTCAATCGCGGCTGGCTGCCCTGGCCTGACCGGCGTACGCCGCCGGTGTTCGAAACACCTGAACCCCCGGTGAGCCTGCAAGCCTGGGTCTACGTAGCGCCTGGCGCCACGTTCCAACTGCACGCCGATCCGGCCGGTGCCGCGTGGCCGCGCCTGGTCACCGCCGTGGAGCCCGACAAGCTCTGGGCCGAACTGGGCCGCAGTGGTTTCACCTATGAATTACGCCAGCAAAACGGCCCCGGCGCCTACCGGACCGATTGGCCGGTGGTGGCCATGGGGCCGGAAAAACACCTCGGTTATGCCGTGCAGTGGTTCGCCATGGCGGCGGCGCTGTTCGGCCTTTTTCTTTATCTCGGATGGCACAACGCAGGGAGACACCATGGGAAGCACCATGAATCCAACCAACACGTCTGAGGCGCCCGTGGCACACAACCGTCGCAAGGGCCGCGTGCAATTGCTGCTGATCGTGCTCGGGGTGATCGGCCCGATGATCCTGGCCACCGGCATGTACAAATTCCAGTTCTGGGTGCCCGACAGCCGCAGCTACCACGGCGAACTGATCGGCACCGGCCAGACTCGCGCCGAGATTGGCGTGCAGGCCGATGAACAGCGCTGGCAGATTCTGGTCACGGCGCCACAGGAATGCTCGGTGGATTGCCGGCAACTGGTGTACCTGGCCCGGCAAGTCCAGATCGGCCTGGGCCGCGAAGCCTCTCGCGCCAGCCATGCCCTGGCGGTGGCGCAACCGTTGGACGCCGAGTACGACGCCCAACTGCAGCGCGAATACCCGCAACTGCAACGCTACCCACTGGACCTGCCGGCCTATCAGAAAGGCGCCCAGGGCTCCGGTGGCGCCCAACTGTGGATCATCGACCCCCACAGCAACCTGGTGCTGCGCTACGACGCCCGAGTCAAGGGCAAGGACCTGCTCAACGACCTGCGCCACCTGCTGAAACTGTCGAACATCGGATGAGGGCATCGACATGGCCAAACCAGGATTTCGCCTCGCGCTGTTTGCCACGCTGCTGGCACTGATCGTCGTCCTGCTGGGCGCCTACACCCGGCTCACCCACGCCGGCCTCGGCTGCCCGGACTGGCCCGGTTGCTACGGGTTCATCAGCGTGCCCAAGAGCGAAGCCCAATTGGCCCATGCCGAGTTGCACTTTCCCGACACCCCGGTGGAGGCCCACAAGGGCTGGAACGAGATGGTCCATCGCTACTTCGCCGGGACCCTGGGCTTGATGATCGTAGCGTTGGCGGCACGGTCCTGGATGAACCGCCGCCGTCCGGGCCAGCCATTGAAGTTGCCGCTGTTCCTGCTGGCCGTGGTCTTTGCGCAAGCGGCGTTCGGCATGTGGACCGTGACCCTGAAACTCTGGCCCCAGGTGGTCACCGGACATTTGCTGGGCGGCTTCGCGACGTTGAGCCTGTTGTTCCTGCTGACCTTGCGATTGTCCGGCGTGCTACCGGCGCTGACCGTGCCCAAGCGCCTGCAACACTGGGCCACCGCCGGGCTGCTGCTGGTGATCGGCCAGATCGCCCTCGGTGGCTGGGTCAGCTCCAATTACGCCGCCGTGGCCTGTATCGACTTTCCCACCTGCCACGGCCAATGGCTGCCACCGGCCGACTTTGCCAACGGCTTCCACCTGACCCAGCACATCGGCCCGAACTATCTGGGCGGGCAGCTCGACAGCGACGCCCGCACCGCCATCCACCTGACCCACCGCATCGGCGCCTTGCTGGTGACCGTGGTGCTGCTGGGGCTGGCCTGGCAATTGAAGACCGTCGGCATGACCCGCCTGGCCGGGCTGGTGCTGACGGCACTGGCGGCGCAGATCACCCTGGGCATCAGCAATGTGCTGTTCCACCTGCCGTTGCCGGTGGCCGTGGCCCACAACGCCGGGGGCGCCGCGCTGCTGCTGACCCTGGTGCTGGTCAATTATCACGCCCGCACCAGCCTGGTCCGGGTCAAGCATCAAGTCCCGCTGCGCTGGCGGTTCAACCCGCATAAACACGGCGTCAGCCCCATCACGATAAAAGGAGAGATGCCATGGCAACCTTGACCGGTGAACGCCACAGCCAGGCGATCTGGCGCGATTACCTGGAGCTGACCAAGCCCAAAGTGGTGGTGCTGATGCTGATCACCTCCCTGGTGGGCATGTTCCTCGCCACCCGCGCCGGCGTGCCGTGGACGGTGCTGGTATTCGGCAACCTCGGCATCGCCCTGTGTGCCGGCGGCGCGGCGGCGGTCAACCATGTGGTGGACCGGCGCATCGACGCGGTGATGGCCCGCACCCACAAACGGCCACTGGCCGAGGGGCGGATTTCCCCAGCCGCCGCCCTGACCTTCGCCCTGGCCCTGGCCGTGATCGGCCAGGCCTTGCTGCTGGCCTTCACCAACCCGTTGACCGCCTGGCTGACCCTCGCCTCACTGCTGGGTTATGCCGTGGTCTACACCGGCTTCCTCAAGCGCGCAACGCCGCAGAACATCGTCATCGGCGGCCTGGCCGGCGCGGCGCCACCGCTGCTGGGCTGGGTCGCGGCCACCGGTCACGTCAGCGCCGAACCGCTGCTGCTGGTGTTGATCATCTTCGCCTGGACCCCACCGCATTTCTGGGCCTTGGCAATCCACCGCAAAGAGGAATACGCCAAGGCCGACATCCCGATGCTGCCAGTGACCCATGGCGAGCACTACACCAAGATCCATATCCTGCTGTACACCCTGGTGCTGCTGGCGGTGAGCCTGATGCCGTTCGTGATCCATATGAGCGGGATGCTCTATCTTGTTTGCGCGCTCGTACTGGGCGCCCGGTTCCTGCAATGGGCCGTGGTGTTGTACCGTGGCACTCGGCCGCACGCGGCGATCAATACGTTCAAGTACTCTATCTATTACTTGTTCCTACTGTTCATCGCCCTGCTTGTAGATCATTACTTACTGTTGAGCCTATGACTCGAACCCAGAAAACCGTCTTCATCCTCGTGGCCGTGATCGCGTTGATCCTCGGCCTGACCATCAACAAGGTGCTGTCGGGCAGAGGCCAGGGCGACCCGACCGCGCTGATCGACGCCGGCATCATCCTGCTGCCCCAGAGCCGCAACCTGCCGGACGTGAAAATGACCGACCAGGACGGCCAGCCCGTGGCGATGGACGGGTTGAAAGACAAATGGAGCCTGCTGTTCTTCGGCTACACCTTCTGCCCGGACATCTGCCCAACCACCCTTGCCCAACTGCGCCAGATCAAAAGCGAGTTACCGAAAGAGGCTGTGGATAAGTTGCAGATCGTGTTGGTGAGCGTCGACCCGAACCGCGACACGCCCAAGCAGCTGAAGCAGTACCTGGGGTACTTTGATCCGCAGTTCATAGGGCTGACGGCTTCATCGGTTGAAGACCTGCAGAAACTGGCGAATGCGGTGAGCATTCCGTTCATTCCGGCGGATACCAGTAAGCCCAATTACACGGTTGATCACAGTGGCAACCTTGCAGTGATTGGCCCGGACGGCACCCAACGCGGCTTCATCCGCGCGCCGTTAAACAATCAGAAACTGGTGGCGCAGTTGCCGGAGATGCTCAAGCGCAAATAGCGCCTCCAGGAGCACGCCGCTCAGCTAAACCATGCCGATTCCTTATGGTGAGGAAATCCCCTTGTGGCGAGGGGATTTATCCCCGCTGGGCTGCGCAGCAGCCCCCCAAAGCCTGACGCAATCAACACGGCGAAACCCTGTGGCTGGGCGCTTATCGGGCAAAAGCGTTGGCGCGTAACCCCGAGGCTGCGGCTCTGTAGATTTAGCTTTGCGCATAGCAAGAACCAAAAAAACCGCCCATGTGGCTAATGCCAGTCAGTTAAGCCTTCTCGCTTGACCTTTGGCCGCAAGAAATCAAAATCCGATGCCTGTACTGGCATCGGATTTTTTTATGCGTCTCGCTCGGGCACTGGAACTGACCCACAACATCGCCTCTACCCCCAACGCCATCGAGGGATTAGATGCCTTGCTCGATCCTTCTTTGGTCGAACAGGCGCTTGAACAAGCCGGTGTGGCGACGCTGCGCAAGCGTCGTTTGCCGCTGGAAATGATGCTCTGGTGCGTGATTTCCATGGCGTTCTTCCGGCGCATGTCTGCTTGGGATGTGGTCAGTCGCAT
>NZ_FPIX01000085.1:0-2298 GCF_900119205.1 Pseudomonas sp. NFACC16-2
AGGGGAGTGAAATAGATCCTGAAACCGTATGCGTACAAGCAGTGGGAGCCCACTTTGTTGGGTGACTGCGTACCTTTTGTATAATGGGTCAGCGACTTATTTTCAGTGGCGAGCTTAACCGAATAGGGGAGGCGTAGCGAAAGCGAGTCTTAATAGGGCGTCTAGTCGCTGGGAATAGACCCGAAACCGGGCGATCTATCCATGGGCAGGTTGAAGGTTAGGTAACACTGACTGGAGGACCGAACCGACTACCGTTGAAAAGTTAGCGGATGACCTGTGGATCGGAGTGAAAGGCTAATCAAGCTCGGAGATAGCTGGTTCTCCTCGAAAGCTATTTAGGTAGCGCCTCATGTATCACTGTAGGGGGTAGAGCACTGTTTCGGCTAGGGGGTCATCCCGACTTACCAAACCGATGCAAACTCCGAATACCTACAAGTGCCGAGCATGGGAGACACACGGCGGGTGCTAACGTCCGTCGTGAAAAGGGAAACAACCCAGACCGTCAGCTAAGGTCCCAAAGTTATGGTTAAGTGGGAAACGATGTGGGAAGGCTTAGACAGCTAGGAGGTTGGCTTAGAAGCAGCCACCCTTTAAAGAAAGCGTAATAGCTCACTAGTCGAGTCGGCCTGCGCGGAAGATGTAACGGGGCTCAAACCATACACCGAAGCTACGGGTATCACGCAAGTGATGCGGTAGAGGAGCGTTCTGTAAGCCTGTGAAGGTGAGTTGAGAAGCTTGCTGGAGGTATCAGAAGTGCGAATGCTGACATGAGTAACGACAATGGGTGTGAAAAACACCCACGCCGAAAGACCAAGGTTTCCTGCGCAACGTTAATCGACGCAGGGTTAGTCGGTCCCTAAGGCGAGGCTGAAAAGCGTAGTCGATGGAAAACAGGTTAATATTCCTGTACTTCTGGTTATTGCGATGGAGGGACGGAGAAGGCTAGGCCAGCTTGGCGTTGGTTGTCCAAGTTTAAGGTGGTAGGCTGGAATCTTAGGTAAATCCGGGATTCTAAGGCCGAGAGCTGATGACGAGTTACCCTTTGGGTGACGAAGTGGTTGATGCCATGCTTCCAAGAAAAGCTTCTAAGCTTCAGGTAACCAGGAACCGTACCCCAAACCGACACAGGTGGTTGGGTAGAGAATACCAAGGCGCTTGAGAGAACTCGGGTGAAGGAACTAGGCAAAATGGCACCGTAACTTCGGGAGAAGGTGCGCCGGTGAGGGTGAAGCACTTGCTGCGTAAGCCCACGCCGGTCGAAGATACCAGGCCGCTGCGACTGTTTATTAAAAACACAGCACTCTGCAAACACGAAAGTGGACGTATAGGGTGTGACGCCTGCCCGGTGCCGGAAGGTTAATTGATGGGGTTAGCTAACGCGAAGCTCTTGATCGAAGCCCCGGTAAACGGCGGCCGTAACTATAACGGTCCTAAGGTAGCGAAATTCCTTGTCGGGTAAGTTCCGACCTGCACGAATGGCGTAACGATGGCGGCGCTGTCTCCACCCGAGACTCAGTGAAATTGAAATCGCTGTGAAGATGCAGTGTATCCGCGGCTAGACGGAAAGACCCCGTGAACCTTTACTATAGCTTTGCACTGGACTTTGAATTTGCTTGTGTAGGATAGGTGGGAGGCTTTGAAGCGTGGACGCCAGTTCGCGTGGAGCCATCCTTGAAATACCACCCTGGCAACTTTGAGGTTCTAACTCAGGTCCGTTATCCGGATCGAGGACAGTGTATGGTGGGTAGTTTGACTGGGGCGGTCTCCTCCTAAAGAGTAACGGAGGAGTACGAAGGTGCGCTCAGACCGGTCGGAAATCGGTCGTAGAGTATAAAGGCAAAAGCGCGCTTGACTGCGAGACAGACACGTCGAGCAGGTACGAAAGTAGGTCTTAGTGATCCGGTGGTTCTGTATGGAAGGGCCATCGCTCAACGGATAAAAGGTACTCCGGGGATAACAGGCTGATACCGCCCAAGAGTTCATATCGACGGCGGTGTTTGGCACCTCGATGTCGGCTCATCACATCCTGGGGCTGAAGCCGGTCCCAAGGGTATGGCTGTTCGCCATTTAAAGTGGTACGCGAGCTGGGTTTAGAACGTCGTGAGACAGTTCGGTCCCTATCTGCCGTGGACGTTTGAGATTTGAGAGGGGCTGCTCCTAGTACGAGAGGACCGGAGTGGACGAACCTCTGGTGTTCCGGTTGTCACGCCAGTGGCATTGCCGGGTAGCTATGTTCGGAAAAGATAACCGCTGAAAGCATCTAAGCGGGAAACTTGCCTCAAGATGAGATCTCACTGG
>NZ_FPIX01000039.1:0-56664 GCF_900119205.1 Pseudomonas sp. NFACC16-2
ACAAACAACGCTGGCAGATCGAGTTGTTTTTCAAGTGGATCAAGCAAAACCTCAAGTTAAAACGATATTTCGGCTTCTCCGAAAATGCCGTTCGTCTGCAGATCTACAGCGCCTTGATTACCTACCTTTTGCTGCACCTTTATCAGCACCGCTCAGGATGTTCGGGGTCTATTTCAGACTTTGCTATCAGGCTGGCCCACAGCTTGTTCGAACGCCCATTGAGCATCGAACGCCTTGAAGACCGAAGGCAGAAGCGAACAGAGCTGAAGGCTACCCAAGGTAACCTTCAGCTCTGAAAAGATTTTACCGGACACTAGTGACGCGGGAGCGTGGGAACGATCAATTGCTTCGCAATCGAGCGGGAGCAAGCTCCCTCGCCACAGCGAACACCTATCAGTAGTAGGCGTTTTCTTTCTGCGTATGGTCGGTCACGTCGCGCACGCCCTTGAGCTCTGGAATGCGCTCGAGCAAGGTGCGCTCGATGCCTTCCTTCAAGGTCACGTCAGCCTGGCCGCAGCCCTGGCAGCCGCCGCCGAACTGGAGCACGGCGATGCCGTCTTCCACCACGTCGATCAGCGAAACCTGGCCGCCGTGGCTGGCCAGCCCCGGGTTGATTTCGGTTTGCAGGTAGTAATTGATGCGCTCGTTGACCGGGCTGTCGGCGTTGACCATCGGCACCTTGGCGTTTGGCGCCTTGATGGTCAGTTGGCCGCCCATGCGGTCAGTGGCGTAGTCGACCACCGCATCGTCCAGGAAGGCTTCGCTGAACGAGTCGATGTACGCGGTGAAGCTCTTGAGCCCCAGCGCGGTGTCTTCGGGTTTTTCTTCCCCCGGCTTGCAGTAGGCAATGCACGTCTCAGCGTACTGGGTGCCGGGCTGGGTGATAAAGATGCGGATCCCGATACCCGGGGTGTTCTGCTTGGACAGCAGGTCGGCCAGGTAATCGTGGGCGGCATCGGTAATGGTAATGGCGGTCATGGAAACTCCTCGCAGGCTTGCCGGCAGTTTACGCCAATCATCGCGCCGGACAAAGTCCCAGTATTTTTGTCAGGAAAGCGTCCGGCGGCACGGAGTTTGCCGCCGGAGCTGTCGATCAGAGGTTCTGGTAGCGATTCATGTCCAGCACGCCGCTTTCCAGGGGCTCCGTCTCCTGGATGTACTGGCTCAGGTCGTGGAAGTAGTACCAGAACTGCGGGTGGCTGCGACGAATGCCCCAGCGCTCGACAATCCGCTCGAACGCCGGTGCATCCTGGGCGCCTTGCATGGCCTCGACGAATGCCGGCACTTGCCCGGCCGGAATGTTGAACATGAAGTTCGGATAGCTGCTGAGCACACCCGGGTAGACCGTGAGTGTGTCCAGCCCCGGCTGGTATCGCGTTTCCTCGCCCAGCAGGAACGCCACGTTGCTGTGGGCTCGGTTGCGCAGCAGGCTGTAGATTTCACGATGACCACTGGCGGTTTCGACGCGCAGCAGAGTCGCTTCCGGCAGTTGGTCGATCACCTTGAGCCCCGCCGCCGGGCGCGACACCAGCCGACTGAGGGCCTGTTCGGCGTTTTGCAGCGCCGGGTCGATGTTCGGGCGCGAGCAGTAGGCCCCGTCGCAGCGGTTGATCGGATCGGGGCGGGCATTCAGCTCGCCGTACCGGGCCAGCAGTTGCTGGGTGAAATCGCCCTTGGGGTCGCGTTCATCAAGCTTGAGAGCGGTCGGTTTGTCATCGTCGATGGCCTCGTAATCGAGCCACATCTTGAATTTGCCACCGGCCTGGTACCAGTCGTCAAGATAGCCTTCCCGGGAGTCGGCTGGCATCAGGCGCAGGAAGTTCTGCTCCGCACCGTTGCGGATCAGATCGAAATACAGCCGGGTCTGGGCCTGGTGGGACACGTTGCCGAATACATCGAAGTTCACCGCCAATTGGTAATAGGTGCGCTCCAGCAATGGGAAGTCGAACAGCCACATCGTCTGCGGCACCTCCCCGATCAACCCCTTGGTGACCGAAGCGCTGTCGAAATGCCGGAAAATGCTCAGCAATGCATTGTCATTCCCGGCCCACAGCGTCGACCAACTCGGCGCCGGCGCATCGGCATAGACGTCGCGGCGCAAGGCTTCGTACTCGTTGCGCTTGTCCCGGTAGTCGAGCCACAGGCTGAGAACGCTGCCCACATCGTCGTTCTGCCCCGGCATTGCCAGCAGCGGCGTGGCCTGGCCGCGGTAGTTCGGGTCTGTAATGTACAGGTCATGTTCGGGGGCCTGGAACAGCGCCCAGAAATTGTCGCGGATCACATCCGTGGCAATCTGGCCCCGGCACACCGGCCCGCGAATGAAGGTGCGCACAAAATACTCGGCGTTATCGAGCATGAACTGGTAGCGAGCCTGGGCCGGGATCGCTTCGAAGGTGGAAAATGGATTGGCCCGGCGCTCCGGACCGTAGCCCGGCAACGCGGTCACCTGCCATTTGCCGCTGTAGAACAGGCTCTTGATGCGCCCCATCTTTGCCGCGCTCAAGCCGTAGGTGATGTGGGTCTTGTGCACGATCACCCCTTGCACCGGCCAGAGCCGGTAATAGACGCGGGTGCCAGGGTCATCATTCGGACGGCGGGTATTGATCAGGTCGATCGGCTGGCCGGTGGGCGTGCGCGAACGGACCCACTGGAAGAAATGCCCCGGCTCGCCGTCCTTGAAATAGATGTGCGCCAGGAACCAGTGCTCGAACAACCAGCGGCCCACCAGGCTTTCCCGGGCGCCAGGGGCGTTGAGCAGGTTTTCCCATTGCACCACCTGCAAGGCTTCGGCGGCACTCGGGGCCAGGGCCTGCTGATCGATGGGGGCGCCTGCGGCCAGCCAGCGTTGCAGGGTCTGGTATTGCTGGTCGGTCAGGCCGGTGGCGGCCAGGGGCATGCCTTCCTTGGGATGGGCGCCTGCGTATTCATTGAATTGATCCGGCATCGCGCAGCTGTTTTCGCGATTGAGGCCCAGCACGATCTCTTCCGGCAGCTTGGCGTTGGGCTGCAACGGCGTGCGGTGGCCCAACTCCAGCATGCGCGCCATCAGGGCAGCCTGGCTGCCTTGGGCATCGAGCACCGAATAGAAGCCCTTGCGCTGCCAGGCGCGCTGGCCGGAGGCGTCATAGAACAAGCGGGTCGGCTCGGCCGCCTGGCGCCGCTCGCCGTCGTACACCGACAGCTTGCTCGCGCCCCGTGCCGCGCCTTCGCCGCTGCCCAGGTTCAACTGGCAAGCGGAGTCGTAGCAGGCATGGCAGGCCACGCATTTTTCCGTGAAGATCGGCTGGATGTCGCGGGTGTAGGAGATCGCTGGAGCGCGGCTCCCGGCGGCTGCGGTAAAACACAACAGCAGCAACAGACTGCCGAATAAGACGCGGTACGGCATGTCTCGGGTCCCTAAGAGATAGTCCGGCGATTCTACCGGGCCAGCATCACCTTGCAAACATGAGCGATATTCATGCAAAAGCCCATCATGATCAAATCCTGCACAGGTTTGCT
This sequence comes from Pseudomonas sp. NFACC16-2, assembly GCF_900119205.1. Lineage (NCBI taxonomy): Bacteria > Pseudomonadati > Pseudomonadota > Gammaproteobacteria > Pseudomonadales > Pseudomonadaceae > Pseudomonas > Pseudomonas sp. NFACC16-2. The sequence continues at coordinate 3,499 of NZ_FPIX01000039.1, forward strand.
ATCATCCTGGCCTTCGTAATGGTCTTTTTTTCCAGGTAGTCCTATGTCCGATCGCAGCGCTCGCCTTTATCTTCTCCAGCAAGCCCTCAAGGAGCGCATCCTGATCCTCGACGGCGGCATGGGCACGATGATCCAGAGCTACAAGCTCGAAGAGCAGGACTACCGTGGCAAGCGTTTCGCCGACTGGCCGAGCGACGTCAAGGGCAACAACGACCTGCTGGTGCTGAGCCGCCCGGACGTGATCGGCGCCATCGAAAAAGCCTACCTGGATGCCGGCGCCGACATCCTGGAAACCAACACCTTCAACGCCACCCAGGTGTCCCAGGCCGACTACGGCATGCAAGGCCTGGCCTACGAGCTGAACCTGGAAGGCGCGCGCCTGGCCCGTAAAGTGGCTGACGCCAAGACCCTGGAAACCCCGGACAAGCCACGGTTCGTTGCCGGCGTACTCGGCCCGACCAGCCGCACCTGCTCGCTGTCGCCGGACGTGAACAACCCCGGCTACCGCAACGTGACCTTCGACGAACTGGTGGAGAACTACACCGAGGCCACCAAGGGCCTGATCGAAGGCGGTGCCGACCTGATCCTGATCGAAACCATTTTCGACACGCTCAATGCCAAGGCAGCGATTTTCGCCGTGCAGGGTGTTTACGAAGAGCTGGGCGTCGAACTGCCGATCATGATCTCCGGCACCATCACCGATGCGTCCGGTCGTACCCTGTCCGGCCAGACCACCGAAGCCTTCTGGAACTCGGTGGCCCACGCCAAGCCGATTTCCGTGGGCTTGAACTGCGCCCTCGGCGCTAGCGAACTGCGCCCGTACCTGGAAGAGCTGTCGAACAAGGCCAACACCCATGTCTCGGCCCACCCGAACGCCGGCCTGCCCAACGAATTCGGCGAATACGACGAGTTGCCGGCCGAGACCGCCAAAGTCATCGAGGAATTCGCCCAGAGCGGCTTCCTGAACATCGTCGGCGGTTGCTGCGGCACCACCCCGGCGCACATCGAAGCCATCGCCAAGGCCGTGGCCGGCTATGCCCCGCGACCGATTCCAGAGATTCCCCGGGCCTGCCGCCTGTCGGGCCTGGAACCGTTCACCATCGATCGCAGCTCGCTGTTCGTCAACGTCGGCGAGCGGACCAACATCACCGGTTCCGCCAAGTTCGCCCGGTTGATCCGCGAGGACAACTACACCGAAGCCCTGGAAGTGGCACTGCAGCAGGTCGAGGCCGGCGCCCAGGTGATCGACATCAACATGGACGAGGGCATGCTCGATTCGAAGAAGGCCATGGTGACCTTCCTCAATCTGATTGCCGGCGAACCGGACATCTCCCGCGTGCCGATCATGATCGACTCCTCCAAGTGGGAAGTGATCGAGGCCGGCCTCAAGTGCATCCAGGGCAAGGGCATCGTCAACTCCATCAGCATGAAGGAAGGCGTCGAGCAGTTCATCCATCACGCCAAGCTGTGCAAGCGCTACGGCGCCGCCGTGGTGGTGATGGCGTTCGACGAAGCCGGCCAGGCCGACACCGAGGCGCGCAAGAAGGAAATCTGCAAGCGCTCCTATGACATCCTGGTCAATGAAGTCGGCTTCCCGCCGGAAGACATCATTTTCGACCCGAACATCTTCGCCGTCGCCACCGGTATCGAAGAGCACAACAACTATGCCGTGGATTTCATCAACGCCTGCGCCTACATCCGCGACGAACTGCCCTACGCGCTGACCTCCGGCGGCGTGTCCAACGTGTCCTTCTCGTTCCGTGGCAACAACCCGGTGCGTGAGGCGATCCACTCGGTGTTCCTGCTGTATGCGATCCGCGCGGGCCTGACCATGGGCATCGTCAACGCCGGCCAACTGGAGATCTACGACCAGATCCCGGTGGAACTGCGTGACGCCGTGGAGGACGTGATCCTCAACCGCACCCCCGAAGGCACCGACGCCCTGCTCGCCATCGCCGACAAGTACAAGGGCGACGGCAGCGTCAAGGAAGCGGAAACCGAGGAATGGCGCGGCTGGGAAGTGAACAAGCGCCTGGAACATGCCCTGGTCAAGGGCATCACCACCCACATCGTCGAAGACACCGAAGAATCGCGACTGTCGTTCGCCCGACCGATCGAGGTCATTGAAGGCCCGCTGATGGCCGGCATGAACATCGTCGGCGACCTGTTTGGTGCCGGTAAAATGTTCCTGCCCCAGGTGGTCAAGTCCGCCCGTGTGATGAAGCAGGCCGTGGCCCACCTGATTCCGTTCATCGAGGCGGAAAAAGGCGACAAGCCGGAGGCCAAGGGCAAGATCCTGATGGCCACGGTCAAGGGCGACGTCCACGACATCGGCAAGAACATCGTCGGCGTGGTGCTCGGTTGCAACGGCTATGACATCGTCGACCTGGGCGTGATGGTGCCAGCGGAGAAGATCCTGCAGGTGGCCAAGGAGCAGAAATGCGACATCATCGGCCTGTCCGGCCTGATCACCCCGTCCCTGGATGAAATGGTGCATGTGGCACGGGAGATGCAGCGCCAGGATTTCCACCTGCCGCTGATGATCGGTGGCGCCACCACCTCCAAGGCCCACACGGCGGTGAAGATCGAGCCCAAGTACAGCAACGACGCGGTCATCTACGTCACCGATGCCTCCCGTGCCGTGGGCGTGGCAACCCAGTTGCTGTCCAAGGAACTCAAGCCGGCTTTCGTCGAGAAAACCCGCCTGGACTACATGGACGTGCGCGAGCGTACATCCAACCGCAGCGCTCGGACCGAACGCCTGAGCTATGCAGCCGCCATCGCCAAGAAGCCACAGTTCGACTGGAGCAGCTACCAGCCGGTCAAGCCGACTTTCACCGGCGCCAAGGTGCTGGATAACATCGACCTGAACGTCCTGGCCGAATACATCGACTGGACGCCGTTCTTCATTTCCTGGGACCTGGCCGGCAAGTACCCACGCATCCTCACCGACGAAGTGGTCGGCGAAGCCGCCACCGCACTGTACGCCGATGCCCGGGCGATGCTGCGCAAGCTGATCGACGAGAAACTCATCAGCGCTCGCGCGGTGTTCGGCTTCTGGCCGGCCAACCAGGTGCATGACGATGACCTGGAAGTCTACGGCGACGACGGCAAGCCCTTGGCCCGCCTGCACCACCTGCGCCAACAGATCATCAAGACCGACGGCAAGCCCAACTTCTCCCTGGCCGACTTCGTCGCGCCGAAGGACAGCGGCGTGACCGACTACGTCGGCGGCTTCATCACCACCGCCGGCATCGGCGCCGAAGAAGTCGCCAAGGCCTATCAGGAGGCCGGCGACGACTACAACTCGATCATGGTCAAGGCCCTCGCCGACCGCCTGGCCGAGGCCTGCGCCGAATGGTTGCACCAGCAAGTGCGCAAAAATTATTGGGGCTACGCCCAGGACGAGAGCCTGGACAACGACGCCCTGATCAAGGAGCAATACACCGGCATCCGCCCTGCCCCCGGTTACCCGGCCTGCCCGGACCACACCGAGAAAGCCACCCTGTTCCGCCTGCTCGATCCCGAGGCCAGCGAACTGAAGGCCGGGCGCAGCGGCGTGTTCCTCACCGAACACTATGCGATGTTCCCGGCGGCGGCGGTCAGCGGCTGGTACTTCGCCCATCCCCAGGCGCAGTATTTTGCGGTGGGCAAGATCGATAAGGATCAGGTGCAGAGTTATACCGCGCGCAAGGGTCAGGCGTTGAGTGTGACGGAGCGGTGGTTGTCGCCGAACCTGGGTTACGACAACTGATATAAAACCTTCGCCCAAACAGACCCCAGCCTTCGCCAACCTACATGGATATAGAATCCTGAAGTTTCCGAAGGCTGCGACTTTCAAAAATCAGTTATAGCGTTGCCAAACCCCAGCAGCAATTTCCGATGCAAAATCCGCGACAAGTGACAGGAGTCATCAGCGTGATCCAATCCCACCGGGACGGATACTGACAGAAGTACCAGTAGCGACACGAGCCAGAAAGGCTTAATTTTATTGGTTTTCTGTCAGTCGAGACATTAGGTGAAAATTCGAGGCCAAGCGTAATACCGTGCGGCGGCAAGAACGATAATTATTTTTTTACAGAGACAACGATATTTATTGGCTGTTTCCAATCAGAATTAGCCCTTCGAGCCTCCAATTTCAATAACCCATTGTAATACCCCGTCGGAAGCCCTGCGTTATCACGAGCGTCATATTGTATCTCGAGCCCCTGAAACGGACCGAGCGCTCCGAGAAAACGTTGGCTATTCATATGTTCCCGCCAACCGCCCTCTTCTTGAGCGCGAATAGCTCGTAGTTTCACGACCGCCTCATTACCTGCCGCATTGAGCAACTTCACCCTCAACATCGTGAACTTTTCATCTGTCCCTGGCACCAATTCGGTAGGCCCCACATCGGCTGACAAAGCAACAATCCCGCCCATGTAAAGTCGCTCTATACCGGGAATCCGGATATAAGCCGATACCTGATCATGGAGACCGCTGACAACAAGCATACGCAGACCTGGCATTTCCGGATTGTAACCCATCAATCGCGCCGTATTTTCTCGCCATACGCGAGCCATATCGGCCGTCTGCGCGTTGCCCAATGGGAGGCCGTGAGTGTCCCTGACGGCTGGTGTTGAAAAGTAAGGAGCTAGATCCCCATAACATAAACTGGTTTTGGTCTTGCCGTTGTCATGACCGAAATTGTAGTCGCTTCCGTTTTGATCCCAACAATGTCTACCGCCGACGTTGTGCGCGACCTCATGGGCAAATGTGTTAGATCCGGATGAAGTCCAACCCAGCGCACTTGTATAGCCAGGCCGGTATGCTATTCCGGCAGTACCTCCATCCCATCCGCTATAAGCGGCATTGAGATCGGTCTTGTACATGCTCCTATAGGGAGCCAATAGCTTCTGCCACTCCGACAGCCCGCCCGCTGAAGTAGCGTAGGGTACATCGAACATATTGACAGCAGCGAGCCGCAGGGAAACACCAGTAATAAGCGAATTTCTCAATCTGAGATTGACCTCCTCTACTTGCATAAACGCAAACGCGAGAGGATCTACGAGCATTTTGCTCAGTGCATAGTCGGAATAGGCCATCAACAAATCAATATAGCGATGCTCCGCTGATATTGTCGTATCACGGCCCATCGGTTCTTGCGTTTCAACAGTGTCCGATGCCCTGGATTCGTTCGTTGCGGCCGCCGTGAATGCACCGACACCTTGCGTATCTACGCGGAGCAAACCGCGCTTGCCGGGCTCATCGATCCTCGCGATAACCGCACCATCCGGCGACCTGACCACCACCAGCGAGCCTATTCCGCCATCACGGGTATACAGATTGCCACTTTCAATCGTATAGCCCTGCTCAACGTGTATCGCCGAACGTTCAAAGCGGGCATCGCCAATCGCATTGGCATAAACACTCGCCGACGTCGGTTGAGGTGTGTTCTCTTGGCTTTCGGTTGCCGCATTGCTTACCGGCAACCCCAAGAGGAAAACCAGCGTAGCCGTAGCCCAACGGTAAAAAACCGTGGCCGTGAACGAGCTTCGGACGTTCATGGCTGATATCTCCGCAAGTGACAGGAGTCATCAGCGTGATCCAATCCCACCGAAGCGGATACTGACAGAAGTACCAGTAGCGACACGGGTCAGGAAGGCTTAGGTTGACTGATTTTCTGTCTGCCAAGGCGTTGGGGGAAAACCGGGCGCCAGAGATCCATGGCTGAGGCCACCGCAGATCGAGATCTTTTGTCTATGCTTGTCCCACACACATGACAGACGAGGGATTTATGGACGATCCAACCGACAATAAGCCACCCACTCTGTTGCAAATGCTGCACAGCGTGGGGGCGGCGGCCTTTGGCGTGCAAAGCGGGAAAAACCGCGCCCGGGACTTTACCCATGGAAAGCCGAGTCACTTCGTGATCCTCGGCATCCTGTTTACGGTCATTTTCGGGTTGACGTTGTATGGGATCGTTAATTTGGTGTTGTACTTTGCGGGTGTGTGAACACTTAGTATCCACAGATCATTATGGACAGCTTGCCTGCAATCCGGGCCGAGGCTAGCGACGCCCCAGCCCATCGAGCGAAAAGGCATAGCGCTCGCCATCCGGGCGAGACACCAGGCTGAAGCGCTTGAAATCCAGGCGATAGTCCTTGGCAGGATCCATGTTCAGCCACGCTCGAGCGCGGGCCGGATCGAGCGATTGCATCAGGTCGATCTGCTGGTTGTAGCCGCCATGACGCGCGAGGTCAGTGCCCCGGGCGTGATCATGGAGTAGCACCATGGCCCACCCTCCCAAGCTGAAGTGCCCTGTGAACAGCACGCTCAAGCGCCCGTCGATACGGGCCTGGAGCGCCGCCCTGGAACTGTTCATGGCGCTGAACAACACATCCTTGCCCGGCTGGCGACCCGCCTCCTCGAACGCCTGCATGGCGCCCAGGGCCATCTCATCGTTGGCGGACCACACCAGCGCGGTCTGCGGATACCGCTTGGCCAGTTGGCTGGCCTGCTCGTAGGAGCGCTCGCGATTCCACTCGCCATAGACCAGTTGGCGCAGGTGCACCTGTGGATGCTCGGCCAGCGCCCGGTACAGACCTTTCTCACGCAGTTGCGCCGAAGGCGTGGACTTCTTTCCGGAAAATGCCAACAGGTCGAGGGTTTGCCCAGGCGCCAGCGGCCCATGCTGGCGCAACAGCTCGGTGAGCATCAGGTAGCCACTGCGCTCGTCGTCGGGCACCAGGCTGCCAAGCAGTTCGGGAGGCGGCGCGCCTTGCTGTGCCAGCAGGCGGGTCTGGTCGCTGGTCAGCGTGTTGTTCACCAGGAACAGCTTGATCCCGCTGCCCTGGGCCAATTGCAGGATGCGCGGGGCAACATACTGTTCGTTGACCAGCACCAGATAGTCCGGGCGGTCAACCGACGTGATGACGTCTTGAGCCTGGCGGATCATGCGCTCGGGATCGCGCTCGGCGTACTCCACGCGCAGGCGCAACCCCAAGCCATTAGCCGCGGCCTGCATGAACTCGCTATAGCTGACCCAGAACGTCTCGGTCGAACGCCCCGGATTGAGGAACACCACCGAAGTCGCAGCCCTCACCTGGGCTGAAGGAGAAACAGCGCCGGCGGCGTGCACCGGTAACCAGAATGACAGGCATAACAACGCTACCAGCCTGCAGATAAACTTAAACATCCCGCCCGTCCTGAATAATACGCCACCCAGTATAACGACCCGGGTGGCGAACGGGCACATGAACGCGAGACCTTCATGTGGCTGGCAGCGGCTCGAACCTATTGATGACTGACCCAGAACACTGCGGTGCCCACCACCAGGATAATCAGGAACAAAATGGCCCAGGCATCAACGGTACTGTCGCTTTTCCTTGCTTTGGTCGGATTGCTCATTGCATCGCCTCTTGTCGGTTTTGTAGGTGATTGCATAGGGACTCGACCACAGTTAAGACGATGATTGCCCGCACGACAAATGTGGGTTAGGCAATAATCAATCTCATTAGTCGATTTGGTTCTTTACATATACTCAAACATCACTTTTGCGCATAACTCAAAACAGGTATCTTGCACCGGCTCCTCTAGGAGTGCGCGGCCGTGCGCGCAGAATTGCCGAGGCAGAACCCGATTCCAGCGAGCCAACATGCAGCTGTTTCTGATCGGCCCAAGCCTGAGACCGAGACTTATATGTACGTATATGACGAGTACGATCAGCGGATCATCGAGGACCGCGTCAAGCAGTTCCGTGATCAGACCCGACGCTATCTGGCAGGCGAGCTGAGCGAAGAAGAATTCCGCCCCCTGCGCTTGCAGAATGGCCTGTATATCCAGCGCTTCGCCCCGATGCTGCGGGTGGCTGTGCCTTATGGCCAGCTGACTTCGCGCCAGGTGCGCAAGCTGGCGCAAATCGCCCGCGACTACGACAAGGGCTACGCCCACATCAGTACCCGGCAGAACGTCCAGTACAACTGGCCAGCCCTGGAAGATGTGCCCGAGATCCTCGCCGAACTGGCCACCGTGCAGATGCACGCGATCCAGACCAGCGGCAACTGCCTGCGCAACGTCACCACCGACCAGTTCGCCGGTGTCGCAGCCGACGAGTTGATCGACCCGCGCCCGTGGTGCGAGATTGTCCGCCAGTGGACGACGTTCCACCCGGAATTCGCCTACCTGCCACGCAAGTTCAAGATCGCCATCAACGGCTCGACCTCTGACCGTGCGGCCATCGAAGTCCACGACATTGGCCTGGAGACGGTCTACAACGCGGCCGGCGAACTGGGCTTCCGTGTACTGGTAGGCGGTGGCCTGGGGCGTACGCCGGTGGTCGGCGCGTTCATCAACGAGTTCCTGCCGTGGCAGGACCTGCTGAGCTACCTCGACGCCATCCTGCGGGTATACAACCGCTACGGCCGTCGCGACAACAAATACAAGGCGCGGATCAAGATCCTGGTCAAGGCCCTGACGCCTGAAGTGTTCGCCGAGAAGGTCGAAGCCGAGATGGCTCACTTGCGTGGCGGCCAGACCACCCTGACCGAAGCAGAAGTCCACCGTGTGGCCAAGCATTTCGTCGATCCAGACTACAAGGCCCTGAGCAATCAGGACGCCGAGCTGGCTGCCCTCGACAAGGAACACCCTGGCTTCGCCCGCTGGCGCACCCGCAATACCCTGGCCCACAAGAAGCCGGGTTATGTCGCGGTGACCCTGTCCCTGAAGCCGACCGGCGTCGCGCCGGGCGACATCACCGACAAGCAACTGGACGCCGTGGCCGACCTGGCCGAGCGCTACAGCTTCGGCCAACTGCGCACCTCCCATGAGCAGAACATCATCCTGGCGGACGTTGAACAGAGCCAGTTGTTCACCCTCTGGGGCGAGTTGCGCGAGCAAGGTTTCGCCACCCCGAACATCGGCCTGCTGACCGACATGATCTGCTGCCCGGGCGGCGACTTCTGCTCCCTGGCCAACGCCAAGTCGATTCCTATCGCCGAATCGATCCAGCGTCGCTTCGACGACCTGGACTACCTGTTCGACATCGGCGAGCTGGACCTGAACATTTCCGGCTGCATGAACGCCTGTGGTCACCACCACGTCGGCCACATCGGCATCCTGGGCGTGGACAAGAAAGGCGAAGAGTTCTACCAGGTCTCCCTGGGCGGCAGCGGTAGCCGCGACGCCAGCCTGGGCAAGATCCTCGGCCCGTCGTTTGCCCAGGACGACATGCCTGACGTGATCGAGAAGCTGATCGACGTGTACATCGAACAACGTACCGAAGACGAGCGTTTCATCGACACTTACCAACGTATTGGCATCGACCTCTTCAAGGAACGCGTCTATGCAGCGAATCATTAAGAACAACGAGGTCATCGACGAAACCTGGCACCTGCTGCCCAAGGACGCGACCCTCGACGGCATCTCCAACTGTGACGACCTGATCGTGCCACTGGCCTTGTGGCGCGATCATGCCCACGCCCTCAAGGCCCGCGACGGCGGCCTGGGCGTGTGGCTGGACGCCGACGAGGAAGCGGAAGAAATCGGTGATGACGCCAACCAGTTGCAGGTCATCGCCCTGAACTTCCCGGCCTTCACCGACGGGCGCAGCTACTCCAACGCCCGCCTGCTACGTGAACGCTATGGTTTCAAGGGTGAATTGCGGGCGATTGGTGACGTACTGCGCGACCAGTTGTTCTACATGCGCCGCTGCGGCTTCGACGCCTTTGCCTTGCGTGCCGACAAAGACCCCTTTGAGGCCCTCGAAAGTCTCAAGGACTTCTCGGTGACCTACCAGGCTGCCACTGACGAACCGCTGCCGCTGTTCCGTCGTCGCTGAGACAGCCCTATGAAAAAGCCCTGAGCCGGGTGTACCGGTTCAGGGCTTTTTCATTTGGTGGTCCTACCACCGTGGCGGCCCAGCCCGCTCCCACAGGGGCAGTGCGAGGGCGGGCTACGCGGATTACCAGAACCGCTGCTGGGTCAGGCGGTTCCACCAACTGAGCAGCACACGATCCACCGAACCGCTGGCCGCCATGCCGATGCGTTCCTGCAGGCTTTTGCGTTCGGCGTAGTGCAGGTGGTACAGCTCGGCACCCTTGGCGCGTTCGGCCAGGTATTCATCGCTGGTTTTCAGCTCGTCCACCAAGCCCTTGCCCTGCGCCGCGACACCCAACCAGACCTCACCGGTCGCCACTTCATCGATGGCCAGTTGCGGGCGGTAGTTGGACACGAAGTTCTTGAACAGCTCATGGGTAATGTCCAGGTCTTCCTGGAATTTCTCCCGGCCCTTCTCGGTATTTTCGCCGAACACCGTCAACGTGCGTTTGTATTCCCCGGCCGTCAACACTTCGAAATCGATGTCGTGTTTCTTCAGCAGCCGGTTGACGTTGGGCAATTGCGCGACGACGCCGATGGAACCCAGGATCGCGAAGGGAGCGCTGATGATCTTCTCGCCGATGCACGCCATCATGTAGCCACCGCTGGCCGCGACCTTGTCGATGCAGACCGTCAGCGGCACGCCGGCCTGACGGATCCGCGCCAGTTGCGAGGAGGCCAGGCCGTAGCTGTGGACCATGCCGCCGCCACTTTCCAGGCGCAGCACGACTTCATCCTTCGGCGTCGCCAGGGTCAGCAGCGCAGTGATTTCATGACGCAGGCTCTCGGTGGCCGAGGCCTTGATGTCACCGTCAAAATCCAGCACGAACACCCGGGGCTTGGCCGCCGGCTTGTCCTTGTTTTTCTTCCCGGCCTTTTCAGCCTTGCCTTCGGCCTTGCGCAGCGCCTTGAGCTGGTCCTTGTCCAGCAGCGTCTGTTCCAGGCGCTCACGTAGCCCCTTGTAGAAATCGTTGAGTTTGCTCACCTGCAACTGACCGGTCGACTTGCGCCACCCCTTGCTGCGCAACGCAGCAAAACTGACCAGCACCACCAGGATGGCGATCACCAGCGTCACGGTCTTGGCCAGAAAACCGGCGTATTCGATGAAAAACTCCACAGCAACTCCTTAAATGTAATGCGCCACTGAACGCAGGCGCGTAACAGCCCCAGCATACCCATGCGCCTGCGTCGCGACCAGCCATGAAACCTGTGGTTACCTTAACGCGAGCCTGGCAGGACAAGGCTGTAACGGGCATTTCAAACAAGCGTATGTTTTTTCATTGACAGCTCACCGCCATCCCCATAACCTCGCCAAACCTTCAACGTACCGGGATGACGCGGACGTGGGCAGTATCTATCTGATTCGACATGGCCAGGCCTCCTTTGGTGCGGACGACTACGATGTCCTTTCACCCAATGGCGTGCGCCAGGCGCAAGTGCTCGGCGGCCACCTGGCGGAGCTCGGTGTCGTATTCGATCGCTGCCTCTCGGGTGACCTGCGTCGCCAACAGGACACCGCCATCGGCGCGCTGGGACAGATGTCCGCCGCCGGGTTACCGGTTCCCGGGCTGGAAACCGACACCGCGTTCAACGAGTTCGATGCCGACGCGGTCATTCGCGCCCTGCTGCCGGACATGCTTTCCCAGGAGCCCGAGGCGCTGCATATCCTGCGCAACGCTGCGCAGAACCGCGCCGAATTCCAGCGCATCTTCGCGCTGATCGTCGAACGCTGGCTCAGCGGCCAGTATGACCCGCCGGGCCTGGAAAGCTGGCTGGGTTTTGTCGAGCGGGTCCACGCGGGCCTGCAGCGCATCCTGGAGCAAGCCGACAACACCCACAAAATCGCCGTGTTCACCTCCGGCGGCACCATCACCGCCCTGCTCCACCTGATCACCCAGATACCGGCCCGACAGGCCTTCGAACTGAATTGGCAAATCGTCAACACCTCGCTCAACCACCTGAAATTCAGGGGCCGCGAGGTGGCCCTGGCTTCCTTCAACAGCCATGCCCACCTGCAACTGCTGAAGGCCCCGGACCTCATCACCTTTCGCTGAGTCCGGATTACTGTAGACCCTTGCTGTACCACCCAAATAAGGATCGAAACCATGACCTCCGTAGCCGACGCCGTACAAGCCATGAAAGCCAAGTTCAACCCAGCCGCCGCTGCCGGCCTGGATCTGGTATTCGGTTTCCGCATCGACGATACCAAGAATTTCTCGCTGGTCGTCAAGGACAGCACCTGCGAACTGCAGGAAGGTGAAAACCCGGACGCCCAGGTGACCCTGGTGATGGACGGCGAAACCCTGCAAGGCATCGTCGACGGCAGCACCGACGGCATGCAAGCGTTCATGAGCGGCAGGCTGCGTACCGAAGGCGACATGATGCTGGCCATGAAACTGTCCGAGCTGTTCCCTGGCTGAGACTGCGCTCGCGTTCTTCGCGGGCCTTTGACTGCAAACCAATCCCGCCCCCGTGGCGGGATTCGTGTTTCTGCCCTGCGCTGATTCTGCCTTGCACTCACAACCTTGATCCCTGTCAGTGGTCGCTCCTCCCCCAGCCGCTAATGTAGCGCTTCCATCAAGCCAGGGACGGCTCATCGGGAGCCGGCGCCTGCTCATCTCACGGAAGAGAGACTCATGCCCACACTGAAGATCATTTTGCTCTCGAGTGCCTTCAACGGCCTGACCCAACGCGCCTGGCTGGACCTGCGCGAGGCCGGCTATCACCCCAGCGTCGTGCTGTTCACCGATCCGGCCTCGGTCTGCCGGCAAATCGAAGAAAGCGGCGCCCACTTGGTGATCTGCCCGTTTCTCAAGGACCGTGTACCCGAGCAGTTATGGCGCAATCCGCGGCGCCCGGTAGTGATCATTCATCCCGGAATTATCGGCGATCGCGGCGCCAGCGCCCTGGACTGGGCGATCACTCGGCAGCCCGAGCGCTGGGGCGTCACGGCATTGCAGGCGGTGGAGGAAATGGACGCCGGGCCAGTCTGGGCCACGTGCGAATTCGACCTGCCCCAAGGCCTGCGCAAATCCGAGCTGTATAACGGCCCGGTCAGCGACGCCGCCATTCGTTGCATCCGCGAGGTCGTGGAGAAGTACCTTGACGGTTTCATCTCGGTGCCACTGGACTATGGCCGCCATGACGTGGTCGGACGCCTGCAACCGAACATGACCCAGGCCCATCGCGCCTTCAGCTGGCACGACAGCAGCGCTTTCATCAAGCGCTGCATCGACGCCGCCGACGGTCAACCCGGCGTGCTCGCGAGCCTGGCCGGCGAACAGTTTTACCTGTACGACGCCCATCCGGACGTTCGCCACGGCCTGCCCGGCGATCTGCTGGCCGTGCGTGACGATGCGGTGTTGGTGGCGACAGGGGATACAAGCCTGTGGATCGGCGCCCTGCGCCGCAAGCCGCTGTCCGGCGACCAGACCTTCAAGCGTCCGGCGCGCCATGTTTTGTCGAACCGCCTCGAAGGCGTCCCGGTGCTCGACGGTTCCCTGGCCCGCCAGCCGTTCAGCGATGAATCTTATCAGCCCATTCGCTACCGGGAATGCGGCCATGTGGGAGAGCTGACGTTCGAGTTCTATAACGGGGCGATGAGCACTGAGCAATGCCAACGGCTGGTGGCGGCATTGCGCTGGGCCAAGTCCCGGGACACCCAGGTGCTGTTGATCCGCGGCGGGCGCGGCAGCTTTTCCAACGGCGTGCACCTGAACGTTATCCAGGCCGCCGCCGAACCCGGCCTGGAGGCCTGGGCCAACATACAGGCCATCGATGACGTTTGCCTTGAGTTGTTCAGCGCACGGCAACTGGTGGTCAGCGGTCTGACGGGTAACGCCGGGGCCGGCGGTGTGATGTTGGCTCTGGCGGCCGATATCGTGCTGGCGCGCCGTGACATCGTGCTCAACCCGCACTACGCGACCATGGGCCTGTACGGCTCTGAATATTGGACCTACAGCCTGCCCCGCGCGGTCGGGCCGGACATGGCCTGGAAACTCACCCGGGACTGCCTGCCGATCAGCGCCCTCCAGGCGTTGCGCTACGGCATGGTCCAGGAGATCGGACCACGCTGCCCCGACGAGTTCGGCCTGTGGCTGCTGCAACGAGCCAACAGTGCGCTGCTCGATCCGAACTATGAAAGCATCCGGGTTCGCAAGGCCGAGCGGAGCCTGTCAGCGATCCAGGCGTGCCGCGAGGGTGAGCTCGCGCAGATGCGACATGACATGGTGGACAATCGCCACGGCTTCGCCGACAAATGCCGTGGTTTCGTCTTCAAGCACAAGGCCTGCCGCACACCAGAACGCCTGGTCGCCCCTTGGGCGCGAACGGCACAGGTCCAAGCCGTCCAATAATGTCCGGTATCGGCGAGGCGCGGCAGCTCTTACAATGCCCGCTTCCCCCGTATCGGCCTGAACATGGACATCGATCTCGCCCGCACCTTCCTGGAAATCGTCCGCCACGGCAGCCTCGCTGCAGCGGCCGAAAAGCTGCACGTGACCCAGACGGCGATCACCGCCCGGGTCCAGAAGCTCGAAAGCCAGCTTGGCTGCGCGCTGTTCGTACGCAATCGTGCCGGCGCGCGCTTGACCAGCGACGGCGAGGCGTTTGTGGTCTACGCCAACCAGCTCGTGCAAACCTGGGAAGCGGCCCGTCGGGACCTGCCACTGCCCGAGGGCTATCGCAACGTCTTGCACCTGGGGGGCGAGGTCAGCCTGTGCAATCCCTTGATGCTCGCCTGGGCCGGCGAGCTGCGCCAGAAAATTCCCGGCCATGCCCTGCGCATGGACATCCGCGACGGCGAGAAACTGCTACAACAGCTGGAGCTGGGTCTGCTGGACGCGGCAGTGGTCTATCAGCCCGAATACTGGCCGCGCCTGCAGGTAGAACAGCTGTTGGAAGAGAAACTCATCCTGGTACGCCTGGCCGCCCGTCCCGAGCCCTACGTGTACATCGACTGGAGCGCTGACTTCCGGCGCCAACACGACACCGCGCTACCGGACAAGGCCAAGGCCGCCGTGACCTTCAACCTCGGCCCCCTGGCCCTGCAGTACATCCTGGAAAACGGCGGCAGCGGCTACTTCCGCACCCGAGTCGTGCAGAGCTACCTGGACAGCGGCATCCTGGAACGGGTGCCCAAGGCACCGGAATTCAACTACCCCACCTACCTGGTCTACTCCCGCGATCGGGATTCAGCGGCGTTGCAGCAGGCATTCGAGGTGCTGCGAGAGATCGTCAAGACCGGCAGCGACTGGTCGCAGCGCTGGGATCCACTGACCTGATAAATCCCCTTGCCACAAAAGTGTAAAACCTGCCAAAGCGTTTTTCCGGGTGCCCCGTGTCGAATGGTTTGGGGCTGCTGCGCAGCCCAACGGGAGCAAGCTCCCTCGCCACGGGTTCATTGAGTTTCGCCCTACACGTTCAGGGCCCTTCAAAAAGGGCCCCTCAGGCAGGCCAGCCTCACGGCTCCTTCAATTTGTCTGCAATCTTATCTTTGAGCAGCAAGCGTTTCTTCTTGAGCGTCTCCAGGACATCGTCGGACAGCCCCGGCGATGATGGTTTTTCAGCGTCAACGACCTCGGCATCAAGTTGGGAATATTTCTGAAGTAACGAGTCGAGCCTCGGATCCTCGCTGCGTTTTTGCTGGATGTGGTCTTTTGTGCAGTTCAGGTCCTGGCACAAATCGTGGGACACCGGCATGGAACACCTCCTTCAGTGGGTCGGTGGAAGACGCCTTTACAGCGCTCATCGATGATCAGGATGGCCTCGTCGACGGGGTTCTGTCGACCGCCAATCCGACCAGCGGTGACCGTTCGTCGTAACGCAATGCGCTCCAATCAAACCTTTGTCTGGCCCCCGCTCTCCATTGATCAGAGACGAAAAGAATCGCTCTTTCAACCTGTGTGGAGACTTACCTATGGACAGATTCACCCTGCGTCAACTCGGCCTGGCAGTTGCCCTGAGTACCAGCACGGGCATGGCATGGGCCGCGACTTCCAACGACTTTGTCGATAGCGCGGCGGCCGGTGGAATTGCAGAAATCGAGACCAGCAAACTGGCCTTGGAAAAAAGCCAATCGGCGGACATCAAGGCATTCGCCAACAAGATGATCACTGACCACACCAAGGCCAACCAAGAGCTGAAAGCCCTGGCGCAAAAACATGACATCGAGGTACCCGACGACACCACGTTGATGAAAAAAGCCAAGGCGAAGATTCTCGACGTGCGCGATGAGTCTTTTGATGCGGCCTATGCCAACAACCAGGTCAAGGCCCACGAAGAAACCATCGCCCTGTTCAAGAAAGAAGCCGAAACCGTTACCGACGACAAGAAGGCTGGCAATACCGAACTCAAGGCGTTCGCCCAGAAGATGCTGCCAGACCTGCAACATCACCTGGAAGAAGCCAAGAAACTGCAGGCTGCCCATCCGAGCAAGTAATCCGCAGGCACAGAATGAGGCCGTCTTCATGAAGATGGCCTTGTTCAGCCCAAGTCCGTCGGTGTTCATGGCTACCGCTGGTCAGCACTGTCATTTCTGACAGTAGAATATTGCAACCCACGCTCCTAGGGTCTTGCTCAAGACCATCCTGCTGATACAAGCATCCAACCTCTTGGGGCTTTGCAGTCGCAGGTGCCGCGAAGCAGGAGCCAAGTCATGAGCGATGAACCGGTGTTAACGCAAAGCGCTGGCGGTATCGCGGTGAAAATCGCCGCACTGCTGGGATGGTTCGCATTGATCCTCCAGCTCTACCTGATCCTGACTTCGCGCTGGCAGGGCGGCAAGAGCCTGTGGGGCGGAGTAGACATCTTCTTCAGTTATTTCACGGTGCTGACCAATATCCTGGTGGCAGTGGTGCTGACCTGCGCGGCCACTTCAGGGGATTCGGCGCTGCGGCGATTTTTTCTCAAACCCACGGTCCAGGGCGGTGTCGCCGCTGCCATCATACTCGTGGGGGTGGCGTACAACCTGCTGCTGCGCAATGTCTGGAACCCCCAGGGCTTGCAGTGGATGGCCGATGAATTGCTGCATGACGTGATGCCGGTGCTGTTCGTGGTCTATTGGTGGTTCTGCGTGCCCAAGGGCACTTTGCAATGGCAAGATGTCTGGCCGTGGCTGATCTATCCGCTGGTCTATTTCATCTACGCCTTGGTGCGTGGTTACTTTGTCGGCGCCTACCCCTATCCCTTTATCGAGGTGGACACGCTGGGTTACCCCCGGGTGTTCCTTAATGCGGTGATGGTACTGCTGGGATTCGTCGTGGTGTCACTGGTGCTGATTGCCTTGGACCGCTGGAAAGGCAGGCACTGAGGCAGCCCAAGCGCCAAACGACTCATCAGCACCACTGCTCCGACAAATCGGGTTATCGGTTAACCACCGTCGGTGTCGATATCCGCATCCGTGCTTTCGCCGGACTTCGGCCGATCTGGATCCGGCTCGAAGCCAGGGCTGAAGGTATTGTCGTTGTCCCGATGAAGATTCTTCTGATCGACCTCTGGGGCCGCGCTCTGGGCTTGGTCTGTCCCGGCGGGGCTGACGGGCTGGGTGTCCGATAAATCAGCCGGAAGCTGAGGATCGATGGCCGGGTCATTGCGCGGGGACGGGGTTTGCGCCTGGCCTTGTTGCTGGGTGTTTGCGGGATCGTCGTTCATAGGCACCTCGTTCATGGCAGGGCCGGATGGATGACCGGTCTTGAACATTCGAAGGTGACGCGACGGCTTCGGTTCCATTTGTTTGCGGCCCCACGATCAACCGCCCAGCACACTCTTGACCATCCGCATCAGCGCGTCCGGACCATAGGGCTTGCTTAGCAGATGGGTATCGGGGCTCAGTTGATGATTCCGGGAGATGATGTCCCGGGTGTGCCCCGAGGTGAACAGCACCGGGACCGGCGGTTCCTGCATCTTGGCCCAGGCGGCCAGGTCGGAACTCTTGATCAGGCCGGGCATGACGACGTCGGTGAAGATCAGGTCGACCGAGATGCCTTCCAGCAGCAGCTTCATCGCCTCATCACCGTTGGCGGCCGTGAGGGTCCGATAGCCGGACTGTTCCAGCAGTTCCACCGACGCGCTGCGCACCTCGTTGTTGTCCTCCACCACCAGGATCGTCTCTTGCCTGCCGGACTGAAGCACGTCGTGTTGCTCGGCTTCGCCCGCTTCGGGCGCAAGGCTTCGAGGGAAATACATCCGTACTCGCGTGCCCTCGCCCAGGTCGCTGGAGATTTCGATATGGCCGCCACTCTGCTTGACGAACCCGAACACCATGCTCAGTCCAAGCCCCGTGCCCTGGCCATCGGTCTTGGTGGTGAAAAAGGGTTCGAACACCTGCTTCAGGATCTCGGGCGGCATGCCGGCACCGCAGTCGATCACCGACAGCCGGACATAGTCGCCGGCCGAGATCCCCTTGCCGGCACAGAACGCTTCATCGAGCACGATGTTCTCCCCAATCATGCGGATGGTGCCCTCGCCGCCCATGGCATCGCGCGCATTGATCGCCAGGTTCAACAGGGCGTTTTCCAATTGATTGCGATCGACATGGATGCACCAGGGCTCCTGGGGCAGGCTCACGTCAATCTGGATGGTTTCGCCCAAGGCCCGTTGCAACAGTTCACCCATGCCATCATAGATACGGCGTGGGTTGTAGACCGCCGGTGACAATGGCTGGCGCCGGGCAAAAGCCAGCAGTTGCGATGACAACTTGGCCCCCCGCTCCACGGCTTCGATGGAGGCACTGACCCGCCGTTGCACGTTGACGTTGTCCCGTTCGTGGCGGGCCAGCAAGTGCAGGTTGCCGGCAATCACTTGCAGCAGGTTGTTGAAGTCATGGGCCACGCCGCCAGTCAGACCGCCAATGGCCTCGAGCTTTTGCGACTGACGCAACTGCTCTTCTGCCGCCAGCCGCGCCTGCACCTCGTCGGCGACCCGCTGTTCCAGGTCGCGGGTGAATTTGAGCAGCGAAGCTTCGGCCGTCTTGCGTTCATTGATGTCAATCAGCACACCTGGAAAACGCAAGGGCTTGCCCGTGGCATCGAATTCGCAGCGACCGCTGGCCAGCACCCACCGGTAATCACCGCCCACGCGGCGCACCCGATATTCAGCGCTGTAGGGGATGCCCGTGCGCAAGGTCAGTTCGATCCGCTGGTTGACCTCTTCGAGGTCATCGGCGTGGATGCGCTGGCGGGCAATTTCGATGGGCAATGCGTCCAGCGAACAGTCTGGCGGGTAGTTGAAGGTACGGGCAAAACGCTCATCGCCCGACAGTGTGTCGGCCTGGATGTCCCAGACGAACGACCCCAGCAATGGTCCGGCCGAGAGGGCCAGCTGGATGCGCTCGTTGACGGCTCGGTAACTGCGTTCGGCCTCTTGCCGGGCGCGCTCGGTTAACACGAGCTCGGTGGTTTCCACCACAATCGCCAGCACGCCCGCCGGGGACTGGTCGTCATCGGGCACCGGGCTGTAATAGAGGTCCATCCACACATCTTCAGGCTTGCCATCGCGTAGCAGGACCAGCTCTTTGCTGCGGTAGGACAAGGTGCCGCCGGCCAGGCAGACGTCCAGCACATGCCGATTGAATTCGGCAACCTCCGGCCAACCCAACTCCACTGCGCACCCCAGCAGGTAAGGATGGCGGCCACCGGCAAACTCGGCATAGGCATCGTTGTAGATCATGAAGCCCTGGCGGCCCCACAACATCACCATCGGCAGGGGTGAAGCCAGCAACAACTGGACGGCACTGCGCAGGCTGGCGGACCAGTGCTCGATGGCGCCCAACTCGGTCCGGCTCCAATCGAACGCCCGGATACGCCCGGCCATTTCACCGCCCCATCCAGGGCACCCGTGATTTTGGGATAGAAACTGCATGATCGATTCTGAACCTCAAAATGCCTGCAGGGAGTCGGCATCCACAAACCCCTTGCGGTCAGAGCTTCGAGCGCTGGGTTGGCGTTTGGTTTCATGTGAGGGCGCAGTTCGGGTCGGGGAGACGATTAACACTGTGGCGAGGGGATTTATCCCCGCTGGGGTGCGAAGCAGCCCCCATGATTCATCAGCCACCGCGGTGTGTCAGACAGGACGCAGGGGGTTGCTGCGCAACCCAGCGGGGATAAATCCCCTCGCCACGTAATTCCGATACCCCAGAAATCGTGTCTCCAGCCTGCGGGTTCAGCGAAAGTCACGGCTTTGCACCTGGATACCCGCCAACAACTCGGTCAGGTCGCTCAAGCGCCCGGCAATCAGGTGGCGGACCTCGCCGACGCTTTCCCAGCGCCCGTCGACCTTGAGCAGTTGCGAGCCCACCAAGGTCTTGCGCTGGCGTTCGGCCAAGTCGCGCCAGACCACCACGTTGAGGTTGCCGAATTCATCTTCCAGGGTGACAAAGGTCACCCCGCTGGCCGTGCCCGGACGTTGGCGACCGGTCACCAGCCCGGCGACGCTGACATTGCGGCCATGCTCCACCTCTTGCAGCTCCCGTGAGCTGCGGCAGCGCCGTGCGCGCAGTTCGGGGCGCAGCAGGGCCAGTGGATGAGGGCCCAGTGTCGTGCCGAGCGTGGTGTAATCGGCAAACAGGTTTTCCCCCAGCGTTGGTTTTGGCAGGGCCACGGGCGGTTCCTCCTGGCAGGGCAAACCGGCGAACAAGCCCAGTTGTTTCTGCACCCCGGCCACTTCCCAGCGGGCACGATGGCGATCACCGGCCAAGCCCTGCAAAGCCCCCGCATCGGCCAATTGCGCCTGGGCCCGGGCATCGAGCTGCGCGCGCTCGCCCAAGTCAGCCACGTCGCTGAAGGGCCGATGCCGGCGGGCCGCTTCGATACGGCGGGCATCCTCTTCGCGAAAGCCCTTGATCATGCACAACCCCATGCGGATCGCCGGTTGTCGACCGTCCATGGGCTCGAGGCTGCAATCCCAATCGCTGGCGCGCACGTCCACCGGGCGGATCGACAGTTGATGCCGGCGGGCATCCTGGAGGATCTGGTCCGGGCTGTAGAACCCCATCGGCCAACTGTTGATCAGGGCACAGGCGAACGCCGCCGGTTCGTGGCATTTGAGCCAACTGCTGGCGTAGGTCAGCAAGGCGAAACTGGCGGCGTGGGATTCCGGGAAGCCGTAATTGCCGAAGCCTTTGATCTGTTCGAAAATTTGCGCGGCGAACTCAGCGGTGTAGCCGTTTTTTTTCATCCCCTGTGCCAGGCGCTCCCGATGGGGCTCCAACCCACCGTGACGTTTCCAGGCCGCCATGGAGCGACGCAATTGGTCTGCCTCACCCGGGGTGTAATCGGCCGCGACGATGGCGATCTGCATGACCTGCTCCTGGAACAAGGGAACACCCAGGGTGCGATTGAGCACTTGCTTCAACGCTTCAGAGGGATAAGTCACCGCCTCTTCTTTGTTTCTGCGGCGCAGGTACGGATGCACCATCCCACCCTGGATCGGCCCGGGGCGTACGATGGCCACTTCGATGACCAAATCGTAGAACGTCTTGGGCCTCAGCCGAGGCAACATCGACATCTGCGCCCGGGACTCGATCTGGAACACACCGATGGTGTCGGCGCGACTGATCATTTCGTAGGTCGCCCGATCATCCTTGGGCAGCGACGCCAGGGCGTAGCGCTGGCCCCGATAGCGCTCGATCAAGTCGAAACAGCGACGAATCGCACTGAGCATGCCCAGGGCCAGGATGTCCACCTTGAGTAACCCGACCGCGTCCAGATCGTCCTTGTCCCACTGGATGATGGTGCGCTCGGCCATGGCAGCGTTTTCCACCGGCACCAGGGTGTCCAGGGGTTGCTCGGAAATCACGAAGCCACCAGGGTGCTGGGACAAATGCCGGGGAAAACCGATCAATTGCCGGGTCAGGCTCAGGACCCGGCGCAACACCGGGCTGTCCGGGTCGAAGCCACCTTCACGCAAACGCTCCACTGGCGGCGCCTCGTCGCTCCAGCGGCCACAGCAATCGGCCAGGGCGTTGACCTGGTCCGGCGGCAAGCCCAGGGCCTTGGCCACATCGCGCACCGCCCCGGCGCCGTGGTAACTGCTGACCACCGCCGTCAATGCCGCGCGATGACGACCGTAGCGCTGGAACACGTACTGCAGCACTTCCTCGCGACGGTCGTGTTCGAAGTCGACGTCGATGTCCGGCGGCTCGTTGCGCTCCCGGGACAGGAAGCGTTCGAACAACAGGCTGGTAAGGCTGGGATCGATTTCGGTGATGCCCAAGGCGTAGCACACCGCCGAGTTGGCCGCCGAACCACGCCCTTGGCAAAGAATATGACGGCTGCGGGCGAAGCTAACGATGTCCTGTACGGTGAGGAAATAGCTGTCATAACCCAGCTCGGCGATCAGGCTCAGCTCCTTGTCGATCTGTGCCCGCACTTTGTCTGTCACGCCATCCTTCCACCGCTCGCGCATGCCGCGCTCGGTCAGCTCTCGTAGCCAGGACGCCGGATCATGCCCCGCGGGCACCAGCTCACGGGGGTATTGGTAACGCAGTTGGCCGAGGTCGAAGGTGCAACGCCGGGCGATGTTCAGGGTATCGTCGAGCAAGGCCCGCGGATAGAGATCGGCCAGATCCTCGCGGCGGCGCAGGTGGCGCTCGCCGTTGGGGTGCAAGCGCTGGCCGGCCTCGGCTACCGTGACGTGGTGACGGATGGCGGTCATGGTGTCCTGCAGGGCACGACGGCCGCGCACGTGCATGTGCACATCACCACTGGCCACGATTGGGAGATCCAAGCGTTCGGCCAGCGCCAACGAGTCTGCCAATCGGCGGCGGTCGTCCTGTGCGCAATGCAACTGGACCGTCAGCCACAGGCGCCCGGCAAAGGTCGACTGGAGCCAACGGCCATGTTCCTCGGCATCTTTGCCCTCGGCTATCCATAACGCCAGCAGCCCCGACAAGGGCTGGTCGAAGTCCTCTCGCACGATGCGATAGTGGCCCTTCTCGCTGCGACGCCGGGCGCGGGTGATCAGCCGGCACAAGGCTTGATAGCCTTCCAGGTCTTCCACCAGCAACACCAGTTTCGGGCCGTTCTCGACCTGGATTTCGCTGCCGACGATCAGTTGCAGCTCCAGCTCCTTGGCCGCCTGCCAGGCCCGGACGATTCCGGCCAAGGTGCATTCGTCGGTGATCGCCAGGGCCTGGTAGCCCTGCTGCTTGGCGCGACGGCACAATTCCAGGGCACTGGAGGCACCGCGCTGGAAGCTGAAGTTCGACAGGCAATGCAGCTCGGCATACTCAACGCTCATGCGAACCAGCCCTGCAGCCACAGCGGCCCGCCCTCGCCCACCGGTCGATAGGCCCAGCCACGTTGTCCGCGGCGGGTTTCGATCAGGTAATAGTCGCGGCGCACATCCGCGCCGTCCCACCAACCGGTCTCGATGCGCTCGGGGCCCATGAGGATGTGCGCCTGACCTTGCGCCAATGCCTGGGGCTCCTCCAGCAACCAGCCGGGACGCTGCACACCGTCGCGCACCGGACAAGCCTGGGATCGGGGCTGGGACGTCATCTGCCAGGCGCACTCAGGCCGATGGTCGTCGCGAAACCCCAGGCCCTGCACGGCGTCATCCCCCAGCCGGGCCCGCAAGCGTTCGCGCAGTTGCTCCCAGGGCAATGATTGTTGGGGACGCTCGTCGAACAGCTCCAGGCGCTGGGGCACGAAGCTCGGCAGGTCCTCGGCACACAAGCGAAAACCCCGCACCGGGGCCTTGACCTGCACCTGTTCCAAGCGACCGCGGGCCAGTTCGAAGAGCATCGCCGGGGCCCGCTCGGCGCTGAGCAGGCCGACCTTGATCACTGTATCCGGCAACCCGGCGTGCTCCAGGTGCAGGTCAAAGCGCTGCACGCCGCTGTCGCGTCCGCAGAGGAAGGCCGACAGGTCACCGGTCAGGCGGCGCAACGGAAACAACAGCGCCTGATGGGATTGCACGTCATAGTTGAGCTCGATGCGCACATCGAAACGGTCTGGCGGCAGGTAGAACGACAGCGCCAGGGTGCGACTGCCCGTCAGCGCGTCGAGGTGCTTGAGCACCTGGGCTTCGAAGCGCCGAGCCAGGGTCTGCCGGGGCAAGGCCTGGACCTGGCTCAAGCGGCGCAGGCCCATGCGCGACAGCGCCGTGGCGACGTCGGGTTCCAGGCCGATTCGCTCCACAGGCATGTCTCCCAGGCACTGTTGCAAGGTCTCGGCGTCGGGCACCACCAGGGCGTCATAGGCATTGGCCAACACCCGCGCCGCCACCGGATTGGGAGCGGCGACGATGCGATGACGAAAGCCCAGCTCGGTCAGCTCGGCCCGCAAGCGCGCCTCGAACACCGGCCAGGGGCCAAACAGGCCAAGGCTCGACTCGATCTCGAACAGCAGCGTACGCGGATAATGCACGCTGACCTGGGCGCTGAAACGGTAGGCCCAGGCCGCCAGGAACTGTTGCCAGTGTTCGATTTGCGCCGCGTCGTATTCGGCGGTGGCAAAGCCTTTGCTTAAGGCCTGGGCGGCGGTCATGGTCTGGCCGGGACGCAAGCCCAGGGCTCGTGCCGGCGCATTCACCGCTTGCAGCACACGACGCTGGGCCGGACCGGTCAGCAATGCCAGGGGCTGGTCAGGATCGGGGCGCTGACGCAGCGCGGCGTCCAGCGCCAATTGCGGGAAGAGAATACAGACCCAGCGCATCGCAACCTCAATGCCCGGTTTGTGTGGCGAGCGTGGCAAAGGCAATCGGCGCCGAACGAGCCAACCCGCCGCGGCACTTGAGCACGCGCAATTGCGCCGGTCGGGTATCGATGGCGATGCGCAGCGCCGCCGGCGACGGGTTGATGGCTTCCTGGATCGAGCGCCAGGCGAACGCCAGGGTCTGGCCGGTTTCCGCCGCCACTTGCAGGCGGCGCAGGGCCCGGTCGTCCGCCTGGCGGGGCCAGCACAGCACCGCGCCGCAGCTGCCCGAGCGCAGACATTGTTCGGTGGCCCACAGGGCATCGCGTTCATCGGCCCGGATCACTGACAGATGGCGCAGGTCTACCCCGGCGTTCTGCCAGGCCTGGGGATAAGGCACGAACGGCGGCGCCACCAGCACGATCCGCTCCCCCGCCGCCGACAACCGCGCCAGGGTCGGCCACACCAGTTGCAACTCACCCACGCCCGGCGCGGCGATAAGCAATTCCGTCAACGCCGCTTCCGGCCAGCCGCCACTGGGCAACGCCGCATCCAGTGCCGCATGGCCGGTGGGTTGTGGGCTGGCGGCCGGAGGCGCAGGCCGGCCCTTCCAGACCTGGCCGCCATTGAACAGCGTGTCCAGCGCAACGACAGCGCCCATCAGCCTTGCCTCAACAGGCCACAGAACACGCCTTCAATGGCCAGGTCCCGGTCGGCTTCGACGATGATCGGCTGGTAGGCCGGGTTGCGCGGCAGCAGGCGCACCCGTTCGCCGATTCGCTCGAAGCGCTTGATGGTGACTTCACCGTCGAGCCGTGCCACGACAATCTGGCCGTTGGAGGCCTGGGGGGTGCGCTGCACGCCCACCAGGTCGCCGTCGAGAATACCGTCCTCGATCATCGAGTCGCCTTGGACCCGCAGCAAGTAATCCGGCGCCTTGGTGAACATCGCCGGGTCCAGCATCAAGCGGCTGTGGACCTCGGCATCGGCGCCGATCGGCAAGCCGGCCGCTACTCGTCCCAGCACCGGGACGTCCAGCAGCTCGGGGCGCGCGGGCTGATTCAGCAAGCGGATACCCCGGGCCTGGTGCGGATTGACTTCGATAAAACCGGCTTCGGTCAGCGCCAGCACATGCTTGCGCGCCACGCTGCGGGAGGCGAAACCGAACGCCTCGCTGATTTCAGCGAGGCTGGGAGGCTGGCCCTGATCGGCGATGCGCTCGCGGATGAAGGTCAGGATGGCGGTGCGGCGGGGAGTGAGAGTCGTCATGGAGTACATTTGTACTCTTTAAGGATTTTTCTGACAAGCGCCGCCAGTCAGTTCACAGCTCGGGCCGAGGTGTTCGACACCCCAGTGGCTAGAGCCGGGCGTCGGCGCTCTCATTGCGAAACGCGCTCGGGCTCATGCCGGTCCAGCGCCGGAACGCCCGGCGGAAACTGCGCACATCGCTGTAGCCGACTTCTTCGGTGATGCGTTCGATGGACAGTTCCGGGTTGGCCAACAGGTTCAGGGTCCGGCCACGGCGCACTTGTTCGAGCAGGGCTTCGAAAGTCAGGCTGTGTTCGGTCAGGCGCCGACGCAAGGTGCGGCTGCTCATATTGAGATCGCTGGCGATTTTCTCGATGTGGCTGCCCCGAGTCAGGTCCCGGGCAATCGCCCGTTCCACCGCCTGGATCAGATCGATTTTCTGGTGCACCTCGGTGGCCTCCTGCTCCAGCAAGGCCAATGCCTGGCGCAGGGCCAACGGATGGTGATTGGGCAAACGCATGTCCAGCCAGCGCACGTCGATCAGCATGCGATTGTGTCGGCAACCGAAGCGCACCTCCGGCCCCAATATCCGCTGATATTCCTGGGCATAGGACGGCGCGGCGTGCATGAACTCCACGGCCAGGGGTTTGAAATCGGGCCCCGCCAAGGCCCGGCCATAGACCATCAGGCTGGCGAAGAACTCTTCCACGGCAAACACCTGGATCTCGGCGAAAGGCAGCCGGCAGGTCGCCTCGACCATGATCCGGTCAGTGGCTTCTTCAACGCTGGTCACCGCGATGCCGCCGGTGGTGTGTTGGTAACGAACCCCCAGGGCAAAGGCATCGCGCAGGGTTTCGCACAATGATAGGACGTGGCCCAGCAGGCCGAGGGTGCCAAGCACGTTGCGGTCCCCCACCCACAACCCCAGTCCCTGGTCAGGCACCAGCTTGAGCGCCCGTTGAATCATGACCACGGCCTGGCGGTAGGAAATGCGCTGGGCGGGATCTTGCAGATCATCAAGGCCGAACCCCAGGCCGCGACACAGGCTGGCGGCATCGAAGCCCTTGTCCGCCACAACCTCGGCCAGGGTCTGTAGCAGGAATGGCGATACCAACGCCAATTCATAGGTCGGGTCGATGACTTTCATCTGCATGGGGCGGGTTCCGGAGCACGTTAGGTGGCGTTTTTGTAACCGGTTATTTCACAAAGTTAGCATGCCCTGGCGGATCGAGGGGTACAAAAATCTGGCCGCCCAAGTCCCCTGTATGGCCGCCAATACCCTGCCCTGTTGGCGGCGAACGGCTTATTTGTATGGCTCGGACTTTCGGTGCATTTCCAACAATAATAATGAGCCCCCACATGAACCCGATCCGCACGACATTCGCCTTGCAACTGACCCTCGGCCTGGCCTGCGGCGGTGCCCTGCCCGCCCTGGCTACCGAATCGGGGGTGGACAACATCGGCCCTGGCACCGACGGCTTTTTTGTGTTGCCGCTGGAGGTCGACAGCCTTCCGGACCACATGGTCGCGTTCAACCTCTACTACAACCATTACAAGGCCCGGAAATTCAACATCAGTTCATTGGGCGGCGAACTGCCGGATGTCGAAATCGAATCCACGGCAGTGGTCCCGCGCATCGATTACCTGAGCCCGTTGCGGGTGGCCGGTGGGCGCGCGGGGATCTACATCGCCCAACCCTGGATCAAGCAGGAAGTGTCGGTGTTCGGCCTGCATGACACCCGCGAAGGCATGGGCGACACCACGATTTCGCCCATCGTGCTCTGGGACATGGGCAAGAACCTGACCCTGGCCGCGGCGGTGGAAATCACCGTACCGACCGGCGAATACAGCACCGATCGACTAGCCAATACCAGCAACAATTTCTACACCTACAAGCCGCTGTTTTCCTTCACCTGGCTACCCACGGAAAACACCGAGGTGTCGATGAAAACCACCTACAGCTTCAACCGCAAGAACAAGGACACCGACTACCGTTCGGGGCAGATCTTCCACTTCGATTATTCCGCCAGCTACCGCGTGACCGACAACGTGATGCTGGGGCTCAACGGCTACTACCTCAAACAGACCACCGACGACAAACAGTACGGCCGCACCGTGCAATTTGCCGGGCAGGACGTCGACGACGGCGTACGCGGCCAGGTCTTTGCCATCGGCCCGGCGCTGCACCTGACCTTCCTCAAGTACGCCAGCGCCGAAATCCGCTGGGCCAAGGAGTTTGCAGTGGAGAACCGCACCGAGGGCGAAATGCTCTGGGCCAAGGTCAGTATTCCGTTTGCGTTCTAGAGTGTTTCACTGCACCTGTGGCGAGGGAGCTTGCTCCCGCTCGGCGGCGTAGCCGTCGTAAATCGGCTGACGCGATCTGCCTGCAAAGCAGTGTTTGCCGATTGGGGCCGCTGCGCTGCCCAGCGGGAGCAAGCTCCCTCGCCACAGGTTTTGTGCCTGACAGGAATGCCTGATGCACCGCCATCGCGAGCAAGCTCGCGCCCACAGGTTCTTCCTTCAGCTCAAACCCAGAATCGATGAAAGATGCCCATTGAGGAACTTGCCGCTGGGGTCCAGCGCCTGGCGCACCTCGGTGAATTCCGTCCAGCGCGGGTACAGCGCCTGGAGCGCCTTGGCGTTCAGGGAATGCAATTTCCCCCAATGCGGACGGCCCTGGTATTTCCAGAAAATCGGCTCGATGGCGGCAAAGAAATTGTGATGGTCCATCTGATAATGCTGGTGCACCGAGATCGAGCAACTGTCCCGGCCTTCGAACATGCTCAGGGCAATGTCGTCGGCCTTCACGTAGCGGTATTCAATGGGAAACCAGGTGCGCAGGTCCTTGTCGCGGATCAGCGCCAGAATCTCCCGCAGGCACGCCGGGCCGTGTTCGGCCGGCACCGAGTACTCCATCTCGTTGAAGCGCACGGTGCGCGCGTTGGCGTAGATGTCATGGGAGTCACCGACGCGGTCGTCGAAATCGGCCACCAGCCGCAGGCTGTTGAGCAGCGCTCGCCGGATCATTGGAAAGTCGCTGCCGTACTTGTCGAGGTTTTCGATCAGGCTGACGAAATCGTTGCCGCCCTCCTCCTCGGGGCTGATCGGCGGCGTGGCCGGATCCGTGGTTTCGTTCAGGGCGATCGACAACGCATAGTCGGAATGGGTGACGACCTGCATTTCCCAGTGCTGGTTGTCCCGGGTGTTGGTGCCCACGTCCTCGAGCAACTCCTCGGTTTTCGCCACCCACTGGTGCTCGCGCAAGCGATAGGCGGCGCGGTTTTGCAGGCGTACACGAGTCACCAGCCCCAGCGCGCCAAGGGACACCCGGCCGGCCTTGAATACTTCTGGATGCCGCTGGGCATCGCAATCGAGGACCGCGCCGCTGGCCGTCACCAGTTGCAGGCCGACCACTTGGGACGCGTACGAGCCGAAGGCCTTGCCTGTGCCGTGGGTCGAGGTGGCGATGGCACCGGCCAGGGTCTGGTAATCCACGTCGGCCATGTTCGGCAGTGCCTGGCCGATGGCCTTGAGCGCCGGACCCATGCGGGACATGGGCGTGCCACCGCCGAACTCGGCTTGCAGGCTGGCGGCATCATGAGCCAACAGGCCGCTGAAAAAACTCAGCGACAACAAGGTGCCGTCAGTGGGCACCAGGGCGCTGAAGGAATGCCCGGAACCCACCGGACGAATCCGCCCTTCGGCGCGCCTCACCACGTTCACCAGTTCATCGAGGTCCTTGGGGGCCAGGCGCGCCGCTGGCAAGCAACTCTGCGCACCGGACCAATTGCGCCAGGGAATCAGCCGCGGCGCGCGCATCAACTCGGCCAGGGCGCCCTGGTTGTCCAGGGCCGTAAAGGCTGCGACAACGCCAGCCTGTTGCAGCAACCGACGCCGTGAATAATCCATCGTCATGCCGTAGTACCCGTAGTTATTATTGGAAGTGATGACCGGACATGAAGGCGATCAGGGCCAGGAACTGTTCTTCGGAACAGTGCATGCACAGGCCCATCGGAGGCATGCCGTTGTAGCCGTTGATCGCGTGATCCAGCAGGGTGTCGGCGCCCTGGGCCACCCGTGGCGCCCAGGCGTTCGTATCGCCGGTCAACGGCGCCCCGGCACCGGGGTTGGCGTGGCAGAGCTTGCAGCTGCTGTCGTAGACCTGGGCCAACGCCGCATCGCTCGGCATGGCCGTGAATACCGTGGGCGCGGGCGGCTTGGCCTCATCGCCACACGCGGCAAGCAACGCGCCGAACGACACGACGGCAGCGGTTCGAAGCAGGAAGGAAGGCGTGATTGCCGACATAAGGCCCCTCTTGGCGGCGCAAGGGTTGCGCCTTTCTTGTTGTGGGTCTGGCAGTTCCCACACTAAGGCACGCCACCGCGTTGGCTTGAGGTCATTGGGGGCCATAAAAGGGGGCTTGGGCGGCCAGCACTGGAGAGTCGACGACTCTGTGGCGAGGGGATTTATCCCCGCTGGGGCGCGTAGCGGCCCTAATGTGTCGCCTCGGTATTTCAGGTAAACGATTTGGGGCTGCTGCGCAGCCCAGCGGGGATAAATCCCCTCGCCACAGGGGGACTACGTGGTCAGGGCAGCAGCAGCGCCTGCTCGCGCTCGCACAACTGCACCACGTAATCCCACAGCACCCGCAGGCGTACGGATTTGTGCAGTTCGCGACGGGTGCTGATCCAGTAGCTGCGGCGGATGGTTTCGTCCGGCAGCAACGGCACCAGCGTCGGGTCGCCGCTGGCCATGTAGCAAGGCAGCACGGCAATCCCCAGGCCGGAGCGCGCGGCCTGCTGCTGGGCGATGACGCTGGTGCTGTGGAACACCACCCGAGGGTTGCGGCAAAAGCTGTTGAGGAACATCAGTTCCTGGCTGAACAAAAGATCATCGACATACCCGATCCAGGCATGGCGGGCCAGGTCCTCGCGGCTGCGCAGCGCTGGCGAGCGGTCCAGGTAGGCCTGGCTGGCGTACAGCGCCAAGCTGTAGTCGGTGAGTTTGCGGGTGACCAGCAGGTCGGCCGCCGGGCGTTCGAGGTGGATGCTGATTTCCGCCTCACGGTTGAGGATGCTGACAAAGCGCGGCACCGCCACCAGTTCCACTTCCAGCCCCGGATAGCGCTGGAACAGCCCCTCCATGCGACAGGCGAGGAACATGATGCCCAGCCCTTCGGTCACCCCCAGGCGGATCTTGCCCAGGGGCGCACTGGACTGGGTGATGTCCTCCTGGGCCAGCAACGCCACGTTCTCCATGGCTTCGGCGTGCTTGAGCAGCGTCTCGCCGGCCGGGGTCAGTTCATAGCCCTGGGCATGCTGGACAAACAGCGCGGTGCCGAGGCTTTTCTCGATGGCCTCGATGTGCCGTGCCACGGTGGCGTGGGTGGTGTTCAGGCGCCGTGCAGCCGTCAGCAGACGCCCGCTGCGTTGCAGCTCCAGGAAATAACGCAGGTCATTCCAGTCGAACATGGGGCGATCCTTGAACGCGCCTGAAGGTATGACTGCTTATAAACGCACAGCCGCTGCGCAAAAACTAACATTCTTTTGACGAAAACTAACAACTAGGATGGATCCCACAACAACAAAAATGAGGTCGCGAATGCAACCTGTCGTCGATGAATACGATTACGTGATCGTGGGCGCCGGCCCTGCCGGATGCCTGTTGGCCAATCGGCTGTCGGCCCATCCGCAACACCGGGTGCTGCTGCTCGAAGCCGGCGGGCGCGACAACTATCCGTGGATTCACATCCCGGTCGGCTACCTGTTCTGCATCGGCAACCCACGCACCGACTGGTGCTTCAAGACCGAAGCACAACCTGGCCTGCAAGGCCGCGCCCTGAGCTACCCCCGCGGCAAGGTCCTGGGTGGCTGCTCTTCCATCAACGGCATGATCTACATGCGCGGCCAGGCAGCGGACTACGACGGCTGGGCCGCCGAGGGCAATTCTGGCTGGGCCTGGAACGACGTGCTGCCGCTGTTCCGCCAGAGCGAAAACCATTTTGCCGGCGCGTCCGAATTTCACGGCGCCGCAGGGGAATGGCGGGTCGAACGCCAGCGCCTGTCATGGCCGATTCTCGATGCGTTCCGCACCGCCGCCGAACAGAGCGGCATCCCCAACGTCGACGATTTCAACAGCGGCGACAATGAAGGCTGCGGCTACTTCCAAGTCAACCAGAAAGCCGGGGTACGCTGGAACGCGGCCAAGGCGTTTCTCAAGCCGATTCGCCAGCGCGCCAACCTCACGGTGTTGACCGACGTCGAGGTCGACCGCGTGTTGCTGCGTGATGACCGAGCTCACGCCATCAGCGCGCGCTGGCAAGGCAAGGGCATGACCTTCAAGGCCCGCAAGGAAATCGTCCTGTGCGCCGGGGCCGTGGGTTCGCCGGGGATCCTGCAACGTTCCGGGATCGGCCCACGCAGCCTGCTGCAACGCCTGGGCATCGGCGTGACCCATGAACTGCCCGGCGTCGGCGGCAACTTGCAGGACCATCTGCAACTGCGGCTGATCTACCAGTTGGAAAACGCCCGCACCCTGAACCAGATCGCCGGCACCCTGTGGGGCAAGATGGGCATGGGCCTGCGCTACCTGTACGACCGCAGCGGTCCGCTGTCCATGGCCCCCAGCCAACTCGGCGCGTTCGCCCGCTCAAGCCCGGAACAGACCTCGGCCAACCTCGAATACCACGTGCAGCCGCTGTCCCTGGAACGCTTCGGCGAACCGCTGCACAGCTTCCCGGCGTTCACCGCGTCGGTCTGCGACCTGCGCCCGCAAAGCCGTGGCCGGGTGGACATCCGCTCCGCCGACCCGCACGAAGCGCCGCTGATCCAGCCCAACTACCTGAGCCATCCCGAAGACCTGCGAGTCGCCGCCGACGCCATCCGCCTGACCCGCCGCATCGTCGCGGCCCCGGCCCTGAGCACGTTCAAACCGGTGGAATACCTGCCGGGCCCCAGCCTGCAAACCGAAGAAGAGCTGCACCAGGCCGCCGCCCGGATCGGCACGACGATTTTCCACCCGGTCGGCACGTGCCGCATGGGCCAGGATCGTGACGCGGTGGTGGATGCACAACTGCGTGTCCACGGCATCAAGGGCCTGCGCATTGCCGACGCCTCGATCATGCCGCGCATCACCTCGGGCAACACTTGCTCGCCAACATTGATGATTGCCGAGAAGGCGGCGCAGATGATGCTCAATCCCGCGATGAGGAACACCGACGTCGAAAAAGCACCTGCTACGGTCTGAAGAACAACAGAAACACCTGTGGGAGCGAGCTTGCTCGCGATAGCGGCCTGTCTGTCACCACAAGTTGAATGTGCCACCGTCATCGCGAGCAAGCTCGCTCCCACAAGGGGATGAGTCGATTCAAGGAAAGTGTGTCAAATCAGGAGACGCCACCCCGGCGTCGCAGTGGAACAACAAAAACAATCACTGTGAGGGATACCGCTATGTCCGAGCATGTTCAGCCCCTGGAAGCCACGCGCAGCGTCGGCACCAGCCAGGAAACCCAGAAAGTCATCTTCGCCTCGTCCCTGGGGACGGTGTTCGAGTGGTACGACTTTTTCCTCTATGGCGCCCTGGCGGCGGTGATCAGCAAGCAATTCTTCGCCGGGGTCAACGACACCACCGCGTTCATCTTCGCCCTGATGGCGTTCGCCGCCGGTTTCATCGTGCGCCCGTTCGGGGCATTGGTGTTCGGTCGGTTGGGCGACATGATCGGGCGCAAGTACACGTTCCTGGCGACCATCATCCTCATGGGCCTGGCGACGTTCTGCGTCGGCCTGCTGCCCAACTACGCCAGCATCGGCATTGCCGCGCCGATCATCCTGGTGGTGCTACGCATGCTCCAGGGCCTGGCCCTGGGCGGTGAGTACGGCGGCGCGGCGACCTACGTTGCCGAGCACGCGCCAATGGGCAAGCGTGGCTTCCACACCAGCTGGATTCAATCCACGGCCACCCTCGGGCTGTTGTTGTCGCTGCTGGTGGTGCTGGGCTGCCGCTATTTCACTGGCGACCAGTTCGAGGTCTGGGGCTGGCGCATTCCGTTCCTCCTGTCGATCCTGCTACTGGGCATTTCCACCTGGATCCGCCTGAGCCTGCACGAATCACCGGCCTTCCTGAAAATGAAAGAAGAAGGCAAGAGCTGCAAGGCGCCGATTCGCGAATCGTTCGGCAAGTGGGAAAACCTGAAAGTGGTGCTGATCGCCCTGTTCAGCATCAACGCCGGGCAAGCGGTGACCTTCTATGCCGCACAGTTCTACGTGCTGTTTTTCCTCACCCAGTTCCTGAAGATGGACCCGGCCCTGGCCAACAGCCTGCTGATTGTCAGCGTGGTGATCGGCGCACCGTTCTTCATCTTCTTTGGCTGGCTGTCGGACAAGGTCGGGCGCAAACCGGTATTGATGATCGGCCTGCTGCTGGCGA
The DNA here is from genome assembly GCF_900119205.1 of Pseudomonas sp. NFACC16-2. Taxonomy (NCBI): domain Bacteria; kingdom Pseudomonadati; phylum Pseudomonadota; class Gammaproteobacteria; order Pseudomonadales; family Pseudomonadaceae; genus Pseudomonas; species Pseudomonas sp. NFACC16-2. Next base: position 37,660 of record NZ_FPIX01000039.1, read on the forward strand.
CCGCCCTGTACTTCCCGATCTTCAAGACCCTGGCCCACTACGCCAACCCGGCCATCGACCAGGCCAGCCGCCAGGCACCGATCACCGTGATCGCCGACCCGGCCACCTGCACCTTCCAGTTCGACCCGGTGGGCAAGGCGCGTTTCGACAGCCCGTGCGACAAGGTCAAGACCTTCCTGGTCAAGCAAGGCCTGCCCTACAGCAGCGTCGCAGCCCCAGCCGGCAGCACGGTGCAGGTCAGCGTCGGTGACGTGAAACTCGAAGGCTATGACGAAGCGGCCCTGCGCGGCGCGGTGACCCTGGCAGGCTATCCGCAACAGGCCGACACCCAGCAGATCAACCGGCCGATGATCGTCGCCTTGATCGTGGCGCTGATCATCATCTCGGCGATGTGCTACGGACCGCTGGCAGCGTTGATGGTCGAACTGTTCCCGACCCGCATTCGCTACACCTCCATGTCCCTGCCCTATCACATCGGCAACGGCTGGTTCGGCGGCTTCCTGCCCACCGTGTCGTTCGCCCTGGTGGTCTACACCGGGGATATTTTCTATGGGCTGTGGTACCCGGTGGTGATCACCGGGGTGAGCCTGGTGGTGGGCATGATCTGCCTGCGGGAAACCCGGAGCGTGGACCTGGACAAGAACTGAGAAACGGCTGTTTCAGCAACATCTGTGGCGAGGGGATTTATCCCCGCTGGACTGCGAAGCAGTCCCGTTTTGACGGTTGCTACGCAACCGAGCGGGAGCAAGCTCCCTCGCCACAAGGTCTGGTTTCAGACCAAGCCATCAGTGCACCTGATGGCTTTTCACCGTACTTTCCACCAGATCCAGCATCTGCCCCAACGCCCAAGGCTTGGCGATGAAGGACGCGTGGTGCTTGATTCCGGCGCTTTCCGGCGTCTCGAAACCGGACATGATCAGCAGCGGTATCTGCGGCCAGCGGTCTCCGGTCAGGTTGGCCAGGTCCGCGCCATCGATCTTGCCGGGCATGGTGATATCGGTGAGCAGCAGATCGACGTAATCCGCGCTCTCCTCCAGAAACGTCAGCGCTGCGTCGGCGCTTTCCCGAGGCTCCACGACAAACCCTTCCTCCTCGAGGATTTCACAGAGGAACTCCAGGATGGTCGGATCATCTTCCACAACGAGAATCAAACGTGTAGTCGCCTGGCCGTTGCCATTTGGCATCGAATTCATGAAAGTGACTCTCCTTGACCTCATAAACCTTCTTTGCGGTAGCAACCGCCTTGAAGTTATGAGCAATACCCCTGCGAGAAATTCATTCTGCGTGCCAACAGGCCGCCGAATGTCATGCCAGACACCCCTTGGCAACGCAGCGCAACGTTTTTATCTGTATATCCATACAGATAAAACTTGCCCTTGCGCGCATCCATGACCATGCTACAACCCCATGAAACCTGCTCAGGAAAAGGGCGCTATGCAGCTGTACCTGTGTGAAAAACCGTCCCAGGCCAAGGACATCGCCGCCGTGCTCGGTGCCACGCGCCGTGGCGACGGTTGTTGGCTGGGCCCTGGCATCACGGTCACCTGGTGCATCGGCCACCTGCTGGAAACCGCCCCGCCCGACGCCTACGATGCGCGATACAAGCGCTGGGTACTGACCGACCTGCCCATCGTGCCGGCGCAATGGAAAATGACCGTCAAGCCGAAAACCGCCAGCCAGTACAAGGCGGTCAAGCGCCTGCTGGGGGAAGCGAAGGAATTGGTGATCGCCACCGACGCCGACCGCGAAGGCGAAATGATCGCCCGGGAGCTGGTGGAACATTGCCGTTATCGCGGACCGATCCGGCGGCTATGGCTGTCGGCCCTGGACGAAGCATCGATCCGCAAGGCCCTGGCCGCCCTCAAGCCGGGCGTCGAAACTTTCAACCTGTATCACTCGGCGCTGGGTCGCTCCCGGGCCGACTGGCTGATCGGCATGAACATGAGTCGCCTGTTCACCCTGCTGGGGCGTCAGTCCGGCTACCAGGGCGTGCTGCCGGTGGGCCGCGTGCAGACACCGACGCTACGCCTGGTGGTGGATCGCGACCGCAGCATCGCCGACTTCGTGCCGGTCGCCTATTGGGCCATCGACGTGCAGCTCAGTCACGAAGGCATGGCCTTCACCGCCCAGTGGCGGGCCGACCCGGATGCCTGCGACGATCAGGAACGCTGCCTGAACCAGGCCCTGGCCCGAGACGCGGCCCAGGCCATGCGCAACGCCACCACTGCCCGGACACTGAAGGTGCGTACCGAGCGCCTGCGCGAAGCGGCGCCGTTGCCCTTCGACCTGGGCACGCTGCAGGAAGTCTGCTCGAAGAAACTCGGCCTCGGCGCCCAGGAAACCCTGGACATTGCCCAGTCGCTCTACGAGACCTACAAGCTCATCACCTACCCTCGCAGCGATTGCGGTTTCCTGCCCTTGAGCCAGCACAGCGAAGCACCGGCCATCCTGGCCGCCCTCGCCCAGGCCGACCCCAGCCTCGCGCCGCTGCGCGAGCACCTGCAGCCGCAGCGCAAATCCCGGGCCTGGAACGACGCCAAGGTCAGTGCCCACCACGGCATTATTCCCACCGCCGCCGCGAAGAACCTCGACAAACTCGCCGGCAAGCAGCGTGCGGTCTATACGCTGATTCGCGCACGCTACCTGGCGCAGTTCCTGCCCAACCACGAATACGACCGGACCCAGGCCGACTTCGACTGTGCCGGCCAGGCGCTGCGCGCCGTGGGCAAGCAGATCGTCGAACCCGGCTGGAAACGCGCCCTGCCCGAAGCGCTGGCGCCGGCAAAGGGCCGTGAAGCACCGGCACCGCAAACCTTGCCGGCACTGGCCGAAGGTCGCGATTGCACGGTGGACGAGGTGAAACCCAAGGACCTGTGGACCCAACCGCCCAAACCCTTCACTGAAGGCGACCTGATCAAGGCGATGAAGAACGTCGCCAAACTGGTGGAGGACCCGCTGCTCAAGCAGAAGCTCAAGGACACCACCGGTATCGGCACCGAAGCGACCCGAGCCTCGATCATCCAGGGGCTGCTCGACCGCGGTTACCTGGTGAAGAACGGCAAGGCCCTGTCGGCCACCCCGGCGGCCTTCAGCCTGATCGACGCCGTGCCCCGGGCCATCGCCGACCCGGGCACCACGGCCATCTGGGAGCAGGCCCTGGACATGGTGCAAAGCGGCGAAATGAGCCTGGAAGAATTCGTGACCCGGCAAGCCGCCTGGATGAGCAAGCACGTCGCCCGCTGCCAAGGCATGAACCTGACCATCAGCGGCCCGGCCAGCCCCGCCGGGCGAGGCGCGACCCCGTGGAAGAACAAGCGCAAGCCGGCCAAGCGCAAGGCAGCCGGTGCACCGCGCAAAGCGAGCAAGGCCAAGGCGACATGAGCCTGTCAGCGTCAGGTGGTCTTCCAAATACAGACTCTGTGGCGAGGGGATTTATCCCCGCTGGGTTGCGAAGCAACCCCAAGCCAGCCGCCCCTGTGTATCAGAACAACCTCACCAACCATTCGGGCCGCTTCGCGCCCCAGCGGGGATAAATCCCCTCGCCACAGAAAACACAGCTTTGCTTCTCAGCCATTTTTCATACCCAAACCATTTTGTCCGACAATATGTAGTGACCAAAAATAATCACTACAAAACCGTTGACGCCTCTGATTTGCCCTTGCATGATGCAGACGTCTCCCCGATCGGGAGTACAGGCAACTGTTTGAGCAAGCTCGTCTGACCGCCGAGCTGTTTTTTGGATAAGGGACTGCCCACAAGGCAGATTGAAGGTGCTGACCTGGCCTGACCGTCCGGTAACAAGGACGAGAAACGTCGGTGAAGATCCTCATGACGCACGTGGTTCAACCCTCGAAAGTTGACACTGCCTGAAGACTCTTCGCTGTTTCTCTTCGTTGTAGCGCATTTGCGTAGCAGCCCTTCGATAATACTACACAACCGATGCACGACCCCGTCGAAGTTCGACGGAAGCATGCTGACGGCCTGGTTTCGGTAGCAGGCAGGTACTGACCGAGTAGCGAAGTTTTTGCGAACCACCAGACAGATCAACCAAATGGTCAAGGGGCTTACACATGAATCTGAATAATCAACCATCTATTGATGAACTGGCTCGCATATTCGCAGCACACAAAGACACGCTCGACAGCCATATCCTGTGGATCAGCAAGACTGGCCAGGTGCATATGGACTGCCTGTCGCCCTACACCCGCGAAGACGAGTTCGAAAAGAACACGCATGAGCTGGGTGCCCGGCTGAAGATGTACCGCCGTGGCCAGGGCTATGTTGGCAAGAAGGCTGCGGCCGACAAAGACTTCATCGGTCGCGTGTTGCAAACGCTGACCCAGGCCTGGCAGTCGATGCAGAACACTTCCGAGGTCCGGGTCATCGACCGCCTCTGCTGATATCCCCTAACAAGAAGGCCCGCTCCTGAATCAGGAGCGGGCCTTTTTTGTGCGGCAGGAAACTAGAACACCGACCAGCCAATCCGCTGGCTCATCAATTCCAGCGCCGCCATGCCGGCCAGGGAGTTGCCGGCGGCGTTGAGTTCAGGCGACCAGACGCATACGGTGAACCGCCCCGGCACCACGGCGACAATCCCGCCACCGACCCCGCTCTTGCCCGGCAGGCCGACACGATAGGCGAAATTGCCAGCCTCATCGTACAAGCCGCTGGTGGCCATGATGGAGTTGACCTGCTGGGTCTGCCGGGCGCTGAGGATCTGTTCGCCACTGTGCTTGCAGAACCCGTCGTTGGCCAGGAAGCAGAACGCCCGCGCCAGGTCGATGCAGCTCATCCGCAGGGCGCAGTGGCTGAAATAACTGCGCAGCACCGCCTCCACGTCGTTATGGAAGTTGCCGAAGGATTGCATCAGATAGGCCATCGCCGCGTTACGGGCACGGTGCTGGTATTCCGAATCGGCCACCTTGCCGTCCACCATCACTTGCGGATTGCCTGATAAACGCCGCACGAAATCGCGCATCGACAACGCCGGGGCGGCGAAACGTGACTGGTTGATATCGCAGATCACCAACGCGCCGGCGTTGATGAACGGGTTGCGTGGTCGACCACGTTCGAATTCAAGCTGCACCAGGGAATTGAACGGTTGGCCGGACGGCTCATGGCCCAGGCGCTCCCAGATCGCTTCGCCGGAATGCCCGATGGCCTGCACCAGGCTGAACACCTTGGAAATACTCTGCACCGAAAACGCTGTTTCGGCGTCGCCGGCGCAGTACAACTCGCCGTCGTTGCCATACACGGCAATACCCAACTGGTTAGGCGCCACAGTGCCCAGGGCCGGAATGTAATCGGCCACCTTGCCCTGACCGATCAGGGGGCGAACCGCATCGAGGATCTCGTTCAACAGTGCTTGCATATGCGCGGGGTCCAGTCATTCCCCGTTCGAGTGCGGGGATACAGACGCTAGACGCTGGCGGGCGGCGTCAGAGCACACTGAATTGCCCTCGCCACAAGATGCAAGGGTTTTCACCAGCGCTTATCGCGAAATCAAGCGGTCTATAGTTGAGGGGATCAACCGATAGGAGGAACGCCATGCGTCAGATCGTGCAAAAAGAACCCTGGTGGGCCTCGCCACCCCAGCCCGGGCAGGATGAAAGCGAGCTGGAATGGGGCTGGCTGGTGATCTACAGCGAAGGCGAGCCGCGCTTCGAGTTCATCAAGGAACGCCCCTCGGACGAACAGATCCGCCAGCGCAAGGGGTGTCGTGTCACCCTCGGGTCAGAATGAGTCAGCCCGTCACGGCTTGATGGCCGGCAATGCCACCGCTCGATTGGCCAAGTCCGCCTCCACCAGGTTGCCTTCTATTTCCTCGTCCAGGTAGTACACCGGCGCCATCACCCCGCTGAGGGGATGCTTGAGCGACTTGAACCAGGCCTCATCGAACGCAGCACTCAGGCTTTTGCGGATCTGCGCCTCCATTTCCGGCCGCTCGCCCTCGTGGATGATCGCGCGAATACCCGCCACGCCCACCGAGATCAACGCCCCGGCCGCCTTCCCGGCGACCGCCGCCGCCGCGCCGGTCGCCCCGCGCGTGGCAAATTGCGCCTCGATTTTTTCGCTGGTGCGTTGCGCCACTGTTGCGATCACCGCCTCTGAAGGCCCGGCACCTGTGGCAGCGGCCTTGTTGACGTGGTCGATCAGGGCCGCATAAGCCGGCAGCGTGTTCAGCGGTTCGGTATGCACCACTTCGTACAACGAAGCGTTACGCGCCGCCGGCGGCCCCAGGTTGATGGCAGCAATGCCGTGCAGACGCCGGTTCATCAGTTCGTTCGGGATTTGATGCCGCAGGGCGATGACCTGGACCTGCTGATTGAGCTGGCGTACGTAGTAGTCCGTCGCGGCAGCCCTGATCGCCTCGGGATCAATTTCCATCGCCACCGGCTCCAACACCTGCTCACGATATTGTTCTTGCAGGTAAACCGCCAGGCGCTTGGCCGGGGAATCCTCCTCAGCCTTGGCACTGGCGGCATACCAACTGACCTTCACCGCCAGCCATTCCTGGGTCCAATAGCTGCTGAACCAGGGGATAAACTCAGCCTCGGTGCGCTCATAGACCAACACACGCCAATGTTCCATCGACCCGCGGGCGTAGAGCCCGGTCTGTTCGATAGCGCTTTTCGATGCTGCGATGATCTGCTGGTCCACCTGTCGCCAAGTGGCCTGGTCAATCGTCACCGTGGCAGCCTGTTGACCGCGCTGTGACGTGGCGCACCCCGCCAGAACGAGCATAACGGCCAGCATCAGCGAACGCAGCACGATCGCGCCACCCCGGATTCAGGTCACCCATGGCGTTGAGTATAGGTGGCGAGCAGCGAAACCTGCGGGCTCAGGCAGGCTTATCCGGCGTTTACAGTTACCCTGGCCAGGTATCTCGGCCCTTGCAGGTTTATTGAATGGCAACGCTCCTCGAACGTCTTCGCCACTGGGCCAGGGCCCTGAAGCGCCAGACCATGACGCTGTGGTTCTGCTATCGCCATCAGCAGACGCCATGGCTGCCCAAATGGATCGCAATCATCGTAGTGGCCTACGCCCTGAGTCCTATCGACCTGATTCCGGATTTCATCCCGGTGCTGGGTTATCTGGATGACGTGATCCTGTTACCGCTGGGCATCTGGCTGGCCATTCGATTGATGCCGCCGGCCATACTGGCCGAGTGTGAAGCCAAGGCCCGACAGTGGCAGGAGAACGACGGTCAACGCCCGGTGAACAAGCTGGCAGCGGCACTGATCGTGCTGGCCTGGGTGGCGGCGCTGGCGGCCACGGCCTGGCGGTTTTCAGGGGGCTGGGTCAAAAACGGGTGAACTGCTCGAACTGCCAATCGAACACAGCCCGGTTGCGGGAAGCTTCGTAGAGGGCGCCGGTTGGTCGCCAGTCGGTGCACTTGCCCACCAGGGTGCCGAGGTAAGGCCTGGCCACTTCCAGTACACGCTCATGGTCCATCTGCTCCGGCTCGACGATACCGCGATCCGGATGCTCCACCGCCCACACGATTCCCGCCAGCACGCCCGCAGCCACCTGCAGGCTGGTGGCATTGTTGAAGGGCAACAGCGCGCGTGCCTCATCGATGCTCAACACCGAGCCGAACCAGTAGGCATTCAGTTCGTGCCCCATCAGCAGGACACCCAGCGCATCGACGCCGCCGCTGTCGATTTCACCGTTGAGGATGCGCTGCCGGGGCTGGCCCTGCCAGTCGTGCCCGATCAGCTCGTGCATCGACAGCAACGCGTCGTTGCACGGGTGGTAGGCGTAATACAGGGTCGGCCTGTAGATCAACTGGCGTTGGTCTTTCACGGTCAGCAGGTCGGCGGTCGACGCCGTTTCGTGATGGGTGATCATCAGGCCCAGGCAGGGCCCGCCCAACGGTGTCCAGGTCTTGACCCGCACACTGGCACTCGGCCACTCCAGGTAGATGGCGTTGCGGCTCCCGAAGCGATGACGCCGTGCCGACGACGGCCACCTGCGCTCGTGGGTGCCCCAGGCCAACTCTGCCGGTTGGCAACCCTCACTGATGAAGCCTTCCACTGACCATGTGTTCACGAACTCATCGTCCTGCTTTATTTGCTTGGAGCGCTGGGTATCACGCTCGGCAAAATGGATCACTCTGATGCCCGTCTCCATGCACAACCGGGCCCAATCCACACCCTCGCTATTGTGTGGCAGCGGATGATTCAGCTGCACCGCCAGCTCCACCAGCCCGGCCTTGAGCAAATGGCTGATCAGGCCGGGATTGGCGCCATGGGCCACCACCGCCGTCGGCCCCTCGCCCAGTTTTTTTCGCAAATCCAGGACCTGGTAGCGCAAGGCGTAGTTGGTACGACGCGATAGGCTCAACTGCGGATCGTCGTAGCCGCCCGCCCAAGGCTCGACGCAGGTATCGAGGTACAGCGCGCCCTTCTCGAAGGCATAGGCCATCAGCGCCAGCGAACTGACCGCCACTGACAGGTTGACGATGAAGTCGCCGCGCCTGACGAAGCGGTCCAGGATTTGCTCGAAGGTCGACTCAGTCAGCGCCTTGGGAACGAAACTGATGCCTCGCTCCTTGAACCAGATGTGCTTCTCGATAACAGGCGCAATGACCGTGATGTGCTGGACCGGGACATGATCCTGTCCCAATAGCAACGGCAAGGTTGCCCGGGTGATTGAACCGAACCCGATGAAGATCAGATGCCCGGTGAATGTGACCCGGTGTTCCATGAGCTGCCTCCGGGGAGAACGCAAACAATGGAGCCATGAGATACCGGCATCGAGTCTTTGGCTACTGTCAGAGTCGACAGGCGCTTGGCGCAGGCCTTGTCGATCCTGCGCCAGCCCCCGACTGGCCGGTCGTCAAGAGTCCATCGTCGCGGCCTGGTTACCGCCCTGCTCGGCGATCTTGGACAGTTTCTCGTCGGTGGCCTTTTCTTCCTTGAGCGTCGCCAGCAACAGCCCGACCACTTCATCGCCGAGGTTCAAGTGCTTGGCCATGGCAAGCAGGGTGCCGTAACTGGCGATCTCGTAATGCTCGACTTTTTGCGCCGCGCCGATCAACCCGGCATCGAGTACCGCCCCCTTCTCGATTTCCTCGAGCAGTTCCTTGGACTCTTCCACCAACCCTTCCATGGCTACGCACTTCATGCGCTTGAGCTTGATGCCGGCCACTTCGATGAGGGTGTCGATGCGTTCGATCTGGCCTTGGGTTTCTTCCAGGTGATCGTTGAAGGCTTGCGCCAGCAAAGGGTTGGTCGCAGCCCTGGCCATGCGGGGCAATGCGCGGGTGATCTGCTTCTCGGCGCTGTAGATATCGGACAGTTCATGGATGAACAGGTCGGTCACTGTTTTCCTGGCCATTTTCAATCATCCTCCGGTCAAGAAAAGGCGCCGCATTGGCGGGCCTCAAAGGGTAGATGAGGGTGGAGCCGGTATCCGCTGCTTCACCTGTCATCAACACTGACCCGAAGAAAATTTCAGATGTTCAAGAAATTTTTCGAAGCGTGGACGGAGGGTATCGAGACAGTCGAGCAGCCTTCAGCCGAGCGCCGTGTCGAGGAACATCATCACCGCAAACCCCATCATCAGGCCCAGCGTCGCCGGGGTTTCATGGCCGTTGCGGTGGGTCTCGGGAATCACTTCGTGGGACACCACGAAAATCATCGCCCCCGCCGCCAACCCGAGGCTGATGGGGTACGCGACGGCGACACCCGACGACATGCCCAGGCCGATCACCGCTCCCAGCGGTTCCATCAGCCCGGAGCCCACCGCAATCAGCGCCGCGCGCAAGGTGCTGATACCCGTGACCCGCAGCGCCATGGCAATGGCCAGGCCTTCAGGAATGTCCTGGATAGCAATGGCGGTGGTCAGGGGCAAGCCGACCTTGAAATCACCGTCGGCAAAACTGACGCCGATGGCCATGCCTTCCGGCAGGTTGTGCAAGGTGATGGCCAGCACGAACAGCCACACACGGTTAATGCGCTCGACCTCGGGACCGCGCCGCCCACTCAACTCGTGTTCGTGGGGCACGAAGCGGTCGAGGCCGATCATCAGGGCCACACCCAGGCCCAGGCCAAGCACGACGACAAACGCGGCCAGCAACTGATTGCCACAAATCACCTGCGCGGCTTCGATGCCCGGCAGGATCAGTGAGAAAGAGCTGGCGGCGAGCATCATGCCGGCGGCGAAACCCAGCATGATGTCCTGGGTGCGCGAGGCGATATCGCGCAGCACCACCGCCATCAATGCGCCCAGGGCCGTGGCGGCGAAACCGGACGTGCCGCCCAGGACCGCGTAGCCCAGATTGTGCCGATCAGCACCGACCAAGGCGTTGTAGCCGCTGTAGAGTAATAACGCGGTTATCACCGCCAGCCCGAGCCAGAAACTCACCCCTAGCAGCAGGTTGTTTTGCACAGGACCCAGCCAGGTGCGCCAGGGGGATCGGATCCGGGAAGTGGGCTGGTCCATCGAATGTCCTTAATGCTCTGTGGGCATGACCAGTCTGAGCGTTGCATGGCGGGAACACTCAGACGCAAAGGTTCAGGCGAGGGAGTCTCCTCCCTCGCCGTTGTTTACAGTTTGTCACCTTGCATCCCTGAACCCAAGTCGGCACCTGTGGTGGGGTTGCTTTCCGGGTTGGACATCGTCCGAGCCTTCATGTCCATCAGCAGCGCTTCGTCCTTTTCACTGAGCTGGACGCTGGCCAGGCCATCGCCGCCATCCACCGCCGGCGCTGGATTTTCGACGAACTCCCAATCGTCGCCCTGATTCCATGGGCCGCGCACGGTAGGTTCGCCCTGGGACATATTGAAGTACACGTTGGTGAACTCCGGCATGCCCGGCAATTTGCCTTGGGGGAAATTGGGCTGGATCGAATGCAGGGCTTTTTCGAACGACAATTGGTGAGCGATTTCGCGGGTCATCAAAAAGCCCAGCGCTTCCTTCACACCGGGATCGTCAGTGACATTCATCAAGCGCTCATAGACGATTTTCGCCCGCGCCTCGGCCGCGATATTGGAACGCATGTCCGCCGTCGGCTCGCCGATGGTGTCCACATAGGCGGCGGTCCAGGGCACACCGGCGGAGTTGGTCAATGGCGAGCCGGCGCCATACAGGAGGCTGGTGATGTGGGAATCATTGCCGGCACCGTTGATGTCCCGGTACAACTGGCCCTCCTTTTCCACGCCCTCGGCCATCTTGCCCTTGGCACCTTTGTTCAACATCACGATGATCGAACCGATGACTTCCAGATGGCTGAGCTCCTCGGTGGCGATGTCCATCAGCAGATCCTTACGGCCTGGATCGTCCTCGGACAAGGCCTGGGTGAAGTAGCGCGACGCCGCCGCCAGCTCACCCTGGGCACCACCGAACTGTTCAAGCAGCAAGTTGGCAAGCCCGGGATTAGGTTCGGCGACACGCACGGTGTATTGCAGTCTTTTATTATGTAAAAACATGATAAAATCCCTCAATCAGACATAAGCCATGGAGACATTGTCAGCAATAAAAGGCCCACAAGGCATGAGAAAAAGTTAAGAGAAGGTGATTTTATTTTTATTCAACAAATAAGATGAACGGCAATTAAAAAACAATACCGAACATCTCATTTCGAATAAAAAGGAAATCTTGTAAAGCCAGGCGAAACTTTATATCTGCATTCAATTATTGCCGGGCCATGGGGCCCCATGCCATGGGCACGGGGCCTGTCTGGTCAGCGGGCATTACGAGTCACGACCGCCGCCACGGCTGTTTTCGCCGCCCTTCCTACCGGCTTCGGAGGCCTTTTCCCGGTCATTGGCAAAATTGCCGCCCGAAGCCTGGCCACCTTTGCGGCCCGCTTCCGAGGCGCGCCCAGGATCGTTGGCAAAATTACCACCCGATGCCTGCCCGCCTTTGCGGCCGGCCTCTGCAGCGCGTCCAGGGTCGTTGGCAAAGTTGCCGCCCGATGCCTGGCCGCCCTTGCGCCCTGCTTCGGAGGCGCGTTCCGGATTATTGGCAAAGTTGCCACCGGACGCTTGTCCGCCTTTTTTCCCGGCTTCCGATGCCTTCTCACGATCGTTAGCGAAATTGCCAGGATTGTTATTTCCTGTATTAGCCATTTCATTCACCTCGTTAGTTAGTGTTTAACGAGCCTCGCTGGCTCGTATTACTATGAGAATTGGACTTCGCCAAGGTTTGAAAGAAATTCAGCGAACGGCGACGAACGGTCAGAACTAGACAATTCAAATCCATTCAACGCTTGAACATTACAACTCGCTATCAAATAAGCGGCGAGCCATAAATTATCTTAAACACCTTAGCCGTTACTTGTTACGTTCAATTGAAAGCAGTGCGTGTCTTTCCACGCTGTCCGCCAAAGGTCGGGCGGCGCCGGCACCCCATTGCACCGGTCTCGTCACCCGGGCCTCGCGCCGTTCCAGGAAGCCAAAACTCGCGGGCTGCCGGTGTTTTCCTGCACCACCGCACTGACCGGCTTGCGGCGTCCGGATGTCCTGTCGCCGACACCCGGATGAGAGACTCGATCAAGGTGAAATCGGATCACTGGCCGGAAACGTTTCCTCCAGCGCATCGTCCAGCTGCTTATTGGTGACGCCCCGCTCGCCCACCTTGCCACTGCGTTCGCAATGGCAGTCTGGTGCCGGACACGGTTCACCGTTGGGGTGTTGTTCGGCACAGGCCTGGCTGCAGTAGGCTTCGCCGTCATGATTGAAAACCCGTTGCGGATCTATCTCACACAGGCAATCGGGGCAACCGCATTTTAATTCGCTCATGCTCTTTCTCCCGGGATAAGGGGTCGAGGCGCCGTCAGGAAGACCCGACCATCAGTTGGACTTCGAGATTCGCCGCCGCAACGCCGTGGTTGGCCACGTACACATCGGCAGTCCAGCCCTTGGTCAGGTTGTGATAGGACTGCGTGCCCAAGGCCGTGCCGCTGTTCCATTCGAGGATGTCGCCAATATCGATGTCGTTGGCCGAACTCAGCTCGAGCACGGTATGGCCGTCCTCCTGCGCCACATACACCCCCACCATTGCGCTCTGTCGATTGATGGCCCGTACTTCACCCGTGGTCTGCTTCATACGTTTCCTCTTCTCGGCCGCTTCAAGGAGCGATCGACACGCCATCCGGTCGCTCTTTCACACTCAGCCGTATTCAGCGCTTGGCTTCGGTGTGCGGATTGGCCGAACGCTCCAGGAACGCCTGGGTAATTTCCGGCAAGTGCTCGCGCAACCACTCGGCCATGGCGATTTCCTGGGGCAGGATCTGTTCGCACGCCCGTTGCGTTTCAACATCCCCGGCTACTTTCGCCGCCTCGATCAATACGGTGTACGAGGCGATTTCAAGGTTCTCGAACACACAGCCACTCATGGCCCCCTTGACCACTTCGTCGCTCATTGTCATGCCACCCACCGCCTGACCAAAGGCCATGAGCTTGCCGGCCAGGTCCTTGAGCGTCGACGTACTGCCGCCCAGGCGTTGGATGCATTGTTCGACCAATTTTTGCTGGCCGAGGGTTTCCTGCAAGTGCTCCTCGATCCGGGCCTTGAGCACCGGATAATGTTCCAGGCGCTCGGCCTGGGCCTTGAGCATTTTTTCCGCTTGTTGCTCCATGGCATGGGCATCGTTGAGCCAGTCCAGCAGGTTCTCTTTAGGCGTTGCCATTTCCTTCTCCTTAGCCGTGGTCGCTACTGCAACGCAGCACGACGGTTATGAAGTACCGCACATAAAAGTGGATAGCGCCGCGCCGGGGAAAGTTTGAAGCAACCGCAATCCAGGGCGACGAAAGGCGCTGGGACCGTTTCCCTGCGCAATTGCAGTGCTAATCTCAACGGCTCCAGGCCCACGGAGACACCCAATGCCCGACGACCTTCACCTTGCACCGCTCGATCGGTTACTGGAGCACATGGCCGGGCGTCGTTTCCTGGTGCTCACCGGCGCCGGCATCAGCACACCCTCGGGTATTCCCGACTACCGCGACAGCGACGGCGTGCGACGGGGCCGACAGCCGATGATGTACCAGGAGTTCCTCGCCCAGGCCCAGGCACGACGGCGTTATTGGGCGCGGGCGATGCTGGGCTGGCCACGGGTGAGGCAAGCCCGGCCGAACGTGGCCCATGAAGCCTTGGCCCAATTGCAGGCGCAGCAGCGCATCACCGGGTTGATCACCCAGAATGTCGATACGCTGCATGATCAGGCCGGTAGCCAGGACGTCATCGAACTCCACGGCAGCCTGCACCTTGTGCTGTGCCTGGATTGTGGCCAGCGCAGCGAGCGGCAGCAGATCCAGTTATTGATGCAAGCGCAGAATCCTTACCTGGCCGGTGTCGACGCCGTGCAGGCGCCCGACGGCGATACCCTGCTGGACCCGGCGTTCGAGGCGCGCTTTCAAGTGCCCAATTGCCCCCATTGCGGCGGCGAGCGGTTGAAGCCCGACGTGGTGTTTTTCGGCGAGAACGTCGCCCCCCTCACCGCGACCCGCGCCATGCAAGCCGTCGAGCAAGCGGACGGCCTGCTGGTGGTGGGCTCGTCGCTGATGGCCTATTCGGCGTTTCGCCTGTGCCGGGCCATCAAGGACCAGGGCAAGCCGTTGCTGGCGATCAACCGGGGCAAGACCCGGGCCGATGAGTTGCTGGACCTAAAGCTTGAAGAGCCGTGTGAGCAATTACTGCCATTGCTGGCACAACACCTGCGCTGACCAACACCACAGTGGTTCTCGGCGTTCAGCCCTTGGTCAGTTGCGTACCCAATTCCTGATCCCTGAGCGTATCGAACAACGCCTGCGCCGCCGCCGACAGTTCATGCCCCGGCTTGGTCAGCACCCCGATGGCCCGTTCGATCACCGGATCGCTCAAGGTGATGCAGCGGGCACCCAGTTCGTGCATCTGCCCGACGCACAGCGCCGGCACGGCACTCACCCCCAGCCCGCTGGCGACCATCCGCCCGACGGTCGCCAACTGGTGGCTCTCGAACTCCACAGGCAGTTTCATGCCCCGGGCCTGCAAATGCTCCTCCAGCATCACTCGTACGGTGGATGGCCGTTGCAGTGTGATGAAGGGCTGTTCCAGCAAGGTTTCCCAATGGATTTCGTCGCGCTGGGCAAGCGGTGAATCCAGCGGCACTACCGCGACGAAGCGATCGAGATACAAAGGTGTGAACGCCAATGACGCACCCTGCATCGGCTCGAACGCCACGCCCAGTTCGACATGACGATCACGAACCATTTCCAGCACCTGTTCGTTGATCACATCGTTGACCGTGACGTTGACATTCGGGAAGCGGGCGCGGAAGGTCTTGAGGATCGGTGGCAGCAGGTTGCCCGCGAACGAAGGCATTGCCGCCAACGTCACGCGACCACGCTGCAAGGTGAAGCGTTGACGCATTTCGTCTTCGGCATTGTCCCAATCGGCAACCAGCCGTCGGGCCAGTGGCAACAAGGATTCACCTTCGGGCGTCAGCGCCACGTTGCGGGTATTGCGGCTGAACAAGCGACCGCCGAGGCCTTCTTCCAAGGCCTTGATAGTCAGGCTAAGAGCCGACTGGGACAGGTGCAGCCGTTCGCAGGCCACAGCAAAGCTCAGGCTCTGGGCCACCGCGAGGAAGGCTCGGATCTGCTTGAGGGTCATGGGGATCGCTTCGCTCCAGGGGCAAGCCGTAAGTTTCGAGCCGCCAGTGGATGGCGGCGACTGTTGAGTTTTATCAATCAATCCAACCTAAAAATCAACTTAACAAATATATGACTTAGCGCAACACTGCACTCCATTGCGACCCCATCAAGAATAAAAGAGGTGTCTATGGCAGGTTTCGACAAACGCGTGAGTTCTTATGAAGAAGCGTTGGAAGGCTTGAAGGACGGCATGACCGTCATCGCCGGCGGCTTTGGCCTGTGCGGCATCCCGGAAAACCTGATCGCCGAGATCAAGCGCAAGGGCATCCGTGACCTCACTGTGGTGTCCAACAACTGCGGCGTCGACGGCTTCGGCCTCGGCGTACTGCTGGAAGACCGGCAGATCCGCAAGGTGGTCGCTTCCTACGTGGGCGAAAACGCCCTGTTCGAGCAGCAACTGCTCAGCGGCGAAATCGAAGTCGTGCTCACCCCCCAAGGCACCCTCGCCGAAAAAATGCGCGCCGGTGGCGCCGGCATCCCGGCGTTCTTCACCGCCACGGGCGTCGGCACGCCGGTGGCCGAAGGCAAGGAAGTACGTGAATTCCATGGCCGCCAGTACCTGATGGAAGAGTCCATCACCGGCGATTTCGCCATCGTCAAGGGCTGGAAGGCCGACCATTTCGGCAATGTGATCTATCGCCACACCGCCCAGAACTTCAACCCGCTGGCCGCCACGGCGGGCAAGATCACGGTGGTGGAAGTCGAAGAAATCGTCGAACCCGGCGAGCTGGACCCGACGCAGATCCACACCCCTGGCATCTACGTCGACCGGGTCATTTGCGGCACGTTCGAAAAACGTATCGAACAGCGCACCGTGCGCAAGTGATCCCCTGCCCCCGGCCCGAATGAAGGAATAAGAACATGGCACTTTCCCGCGAACAAATGGCTCAACGCGTCGCCCGCGAAATGCAGGACGGCTACTACGTGAACCTGGGCATCGGCATTCCGACCCTGGTCGCCAACTACATCCCCGAAGGCATGGAAGTCATGCTGCAATCGGAAAACGGCTTGCTCGGCATGGGCGCATTCCCCACCGAAGCCGAAGTCGATGCCGACATGATCAACGCCGGCAAGCAGACCGTCACCGCGCGCATTGGCGCCTCGATCTTCTCCTCGGCCGAATCGTTTGCCATGATCCGCGGCGGTCACATCGACCTGACCGTGCTTGGCGCGTTCGAAGTGGACGTCGAAGGTAACATTGCCTCGTGGATGATCCCCGGCAAGCTGGTCAAGGGCATGGGTGGCGCGATGGACCTGGTGGCCGGTGCCGAGAACATCATTGTCACCATGACCCATGCGTCCAAGGACGGTGAGTCGAAACTGCTGCCGCGCTGCAGCCTGCCGCTGACCGGCGCCGGTTGCATCAAGCGGGTGTTGACCGACCTGGCCTACCTGGAAATCCAGGATGGCGCCTTCATTTTGAAAGAACGTGCCCCAGGCGTCAGCGTCGAGGAAATCGTCGCCAAGACCGCCGGCAAGTTGATCGTGCCGGACCATGTGCCTGAAATGCAGTTCGGTGCCCAGTGAGGAGAGATTCGATGCAAGAAGTCGTGATTGTCGCCGCTACCCGTACCGCCATCGGCAGTTTCCAGGGTTCGCTGGCTTCCATTCCCGCGCCGGAACTCGGTGCAGCGGTGATTCGGCGCCTGCTGGAGCAAACCGGCCTGTCCGGTGAGCAGGTCGATGAAGTGATCCTCGGCCAGGTGCTGACGGCGGGCTCCGGGCAAAACCCGGCTCGCCAGGCGTCGATCCTCGCTGGCCTGCCGCATGCGGTGCCGGCGTTGACCCTGAACAAGGTCTGCGGTTCGGGACTCAAGGCGTTGCACCTGGGCGCCCAGGCGATTCGTTGTGGCGACGCCGAAGTGATCATTGCCGGTGGCATGGAGAACATGAGCCTGGCCCCGTACGTGTTACCGGTCGCCCGCACCGGCCTGCGCATGGGCCACGCGAAGATGATCGACAGCATGATCACCGATGGCCTGTGGGATGCGTTCAACGATTACCACATGGGCATCACCGCCGAGAACCTGGTGGACAAGTACGGCATCAGCCGTGAAGAACAGGATGCCTTTGCCGCCGCGTCCCAGCAGAAAGCCGTCGCCGCCATCGAGGGCGGCCGCTTCGCCGATGAGATCACACCGATCCTGATCCCCCAGCGCAAGGGCGATCCCGTGGCGTTCGCCACCGACGAGCAACCGCGCGCCGGCACCACCGCCGAATCCTTGGGCAAGCTCAAGCCGGCCTTCAAGAAGGACGGCAGCGTCACTGCGGGCAATGCGTCCTCGCTCAACGATGGTGCCGCCGCAGTGATCCTGATGAGCGCCGAAAAAGCCAAGGCCCTGGGCCTGCCGGTGCTGGCGAAAATCAGTGCCTACGCCAATGCCGGCGTCGACCCGGCCATCATGGGCATCGGCCCGGTCTCGGCCACCCGCCGCTGCCTGGACAAGGCCGGCTGGTCGCTGGATCAACTGGACCTGATCGAAGCCAACGAAGCCTTCGCCGCCCAATCGCTGGCGGTGGCCCGGGAATTGAAATGGGACATGGACAAGGTCAACGTCAACGGCGGCGCCATCGCCCTGGGCCACCCCATCGGTGCGTCGGGCTGCCGCGTGCTGGTGTCGCTGCTGCATGAAATGATCAAGCGCGACGCCAAGAAAGGCCTCGCCACCCTGTGCATCGGCGGCGGCCAGGGCGTGGCCCTGGCACTGGAACGCGCCTGACCAGCGAAGCGTTCAGCGGTGGTTGCTCGGACCCACGAACATCCGCGCAATCACTGGCAACACCACCGGCGTAACTTCGGTTGCGCCGGTTTTTTTTGCCTGTTTGTTTTGCACATGATTGGCCGGATCGGACTCTGGTGCCCTCTATGTCGTCAACATCGGTGTACCTGACGGAGCGGTCCATTGTGGCGAGGGGATTTATCCCCGCTGGGCTGCGGAGCGGCCCGAAAGCAGTGAACTCAACCTTCCTGACACACCGAGTTGCTTGGTTTGGGGCCGCTCCGCAGCCCAACGGGGATAAATCCCATAGGCGCTAACCAAACCCCTCGCCCCGTAGCCCGTCTCGCTGGTATCCCCGCGTGTTTCGCGGGGACTCACGTAAAGCATTGCTAAAGTAATCCCATTGCTCAAGGCAATCGAATAGCGACAAACATGGACCGATTGCGCCACAAAGCAGCCAAAGGACAAACGCCATCTCACGCCAGCGAGAGCGCCGCAGATCCACCTGCTCCCGTTCGTTTTTTTGTGAGCTCTTCCTTTGGCTCAGGGGAAAAATGCTCGCCTTCTGCGATCAACCGCTCGATCAGGCAAGCCACCAATAATTTCCCTTGCAGCCAGGCTTTTGCACCTTCGGGATTTTTCTT
>NZ_FPIX01000044.1:0-46676 GCF_900119205.1 Pseudomonas sp. NFACC16-2
TTGAGCAAGCCAACATCCGACAATTCTACGTCGGCTCGCGCCGCCGTTTCGCGCATCGAACAATCGCTGCTCAGATACAGCAATAGGGTGCGTAATAAAGTCTCTGGGGTGAAACGGCCCCCGAACTTCAACGCCCCCAATTCCCTGGCCTTGGCTTCCCATCCCGCAGGCAATAGCGCTAACAGCTTTGGCCAATCTTCATCTAGTCCTGGTGTCACACTTGCTTTCCTTGCAACTCATCTCAATTGCGGATCAGTTTACTATTTTTGGAGTTTGGTTAGCGCCTATGGGATTTATCCCCGCTGGGCTGCGCAGCAGCCCAAACGGCGGGCGCATTCCTACAGAAAAACCGCTGCGCCGCCGAGCGAGAGCAGGCTTCCTCGCCCCAAATCCTGGGCATTACGAAAGCTTGTTTATTCTCCCTCCGCAACGCCTCCACCAAGCTACGAATCCTTGCGCCATTGCCTACAACTACGCCAGAATCCGCCCGCTTGTGCGCCTTGCCCATGGGTTCTATCGTTTCCCTGCCACTGCCCATCAGTGGTCGGGTTTAGTAGCCCGGTAATGACAACGGTGCATGAGTCTCATCAGTCAGGCATAGCCTGCACTCGATGGCGGCTGTGCGCATGGCGCCTTCGGGCGCGCCGGGTTTCCGTTGTCCTTTACCGGTCTACTAACTTGCGCACAGCTGCCACCCCTTCGTTTAGTAGCGAGATGGTCGCGGCCTACTAACAAAGGACGTAAGAATGTTCAAGATAACTCCGAACCCTCCAGAAACTGACTCAACGTCTACCCATTCCGGTCGCAAAAACAAAAAGCACGACGAAACCACCAAACGCGTCTTGGATCACTACCTGTTACCCAAACCGGAAAACCCCGAAGATGCATCCAAACCGGGCCAGCTATTCACCGTGGCAAAAAAAGCCGATAACGAATGCCTGCTCGCCAACCTCAGCGAAAACCTCGCGTCAGCCGACGCGATGATCAGCAACCTAGCTTTCGACCTGGAAGGCCCCCGCTGCCACATCGCCCTTGGCATCCAGCAACTGATTGAACTGAGTTCGTTGCTGGCAAACCGAGTGCTCGATAACGTCGACCCACGCTAGCCGCTCCAGCATCAATCCCGTGGCGAGGGAGCTTGCTCCCGCTGGGTGGCGAAGCCGCCCCAAAACAGGCCTGCGCATTCCTACAGAAAAACCGCATCAGCCGATTTACGACGGCTGCGCCGCCGAGCGGGAGCAAGCTCCCTCGCCACGGATCCTGGGCATTACGAAAGCTTGTTTATTCTCCCTCCGCAACACTTCCACCAAGCTACGAATCCTTGCGCCATTGCCTACAACTACGCCAGAATCCGTCCGCTTGTGCGCCTTGCCTATGGGTTCTATCGTTTCCCTGCCACTGCCCAGGTCGGGCTTGGCGGCCCGGTACACGAAAGGCGCAACAGCCCCTCAATATGACTGCGATGCCTCTGGCATTGGCACTCCTATGTTATGGCGGGTTGCGCAAGGATCCCTTCGGGGATGCCGGGTTCCTTTCGTTCCGGTCCGCCAACCTTGTGTAATCCGTCACCCCATCTGCTTGGCGGCAGACGGTGATGGTTCCTCTTACGAAAGGAGCTCCACAATGTTCAAAATTACACCAAATCCCCCCGAAACAGATCGCAGCTCTGCGTCCACCAAATCCAAGACGAAGCAGAAAGGCGCACCTTGGATTTTTACCTGCTACCGAAACCGGAAAAGTCCGAAGATGCATCCAAACCGGGCCAGCTATTCACCGTGGTAAAAAACACCGACAGCGAATGCCTGCTCGCCAACCTCAGCGAAAACCTGGCATCCGCCGACGCGATGATCAGCAACTTGGCCTTCGACCTGGAAGGCCCCCGCCGCCACATCGCCCTCGGCGTCCAACAACTGATTGAACTGAGTTCATCGCTGGCGAACCGGGTACTGGACAACGTCGATCCACGCTAGTAACCAAGGCAAAGATCAATTCAATCGATATGCCTTTCTCTGTTCCTATCTCCTCTCCACCAAGGCCGTTCGCAATAGCTCGGTTTGAGCGTTTTAAAGGGGGCTCGCGAGTTAAGAAAAAATCCGCATAGCCCAGAAAAACACGGCCATTCATCAAGTTTGATTGACGGTACGCTCAAAGGCGAATAGCCTTATCCCTGAGCGCGAAACCAGTTGCCTCCCAGCGGCTATAACTGGCGTAGGAACCCCGTCGATGGTTGGGACATCAGCGTAGGGTGAGACCTCCACACCCCTGCTTGAGGGTGTGTATATGAATATCAAGCTTAAAATTCGAGGGCTACTGTCACCAGTAGCCCTTTTCTTTGCCTGTCACAAAAGCGTGTAGCGCTTGTACAGCAACTCGCCATGGCGGTGCTTGTTGAGCGACTTCGCGTCAGTGTGCATGAAGTTCCACAGCATCTGCCCCTCGAAGAGCACAACGCTTACTAACATCTGCCGCTTTGACTCATATGCGCCGATGAACGCCAGACGATCAGTGTCGTCAGTAAAGGCCACTTTCCATACTTCCAATGGCCCTGTGAGCGTATCCAGAGCAAGCCTCACGTAGCGCTCACGGGCATCCGACCGCTTTTCGACGATGTGATAAATGCTGCTGCGCAGAATGGTCACGTAGCCCACGGGCGTCTCGACGGTTAGGGACAAGATCGCTGGGTCAATAAATCCCAGGTACTGAGCCGTCACCTCGATGGCGTCCTCATGGCTGGTCGCCGCAATCACTTCCTCAAGGGCATGTGTACGCAACTCACGCGCCAGGGTACGCAAGTCGGGGAGATTGCTATCAACCCAAGTGGCCTTTTACTTCAGAAATTTTAGGTAGAAGAGTGTCCGTGCTCAAACGTCATCGCTCAATCTTGGCGGTGGTTAGGTCATCGTTGTGCCATGCCCAGAGAAAGGTGTTCGCAACAGTCCCGCGCCACCGATAAGGACCAGATGGGCCGGGTAGGTGATACGCGGCCACGCCGAGAGGAAACGCAAAACTGTCGCAACCTACACAGTTCATCGTCACATCGCCATGCGGGGCTGCGCCCGTAGGAGCTGTCGAGTGCAACGAGGCGGCGATCTTCTCCAGACACTTAAGTCGCAAGCGAAAGATCAAAAAATCGCAGGCTTCGCCAGTTCCTACAGAGCCGAGCGGGAGCAAGCTCCCTCGCCACGGACCGCGTACATCTTGGGGCCAGGCATGTAATATGCTGCTGCCTTCGCGAGCAAGCTCGCTCCCACAGAGAAAATGTCACCACCAGGACGACACCCCCCCCAAGGCATCACGCAACCGAGTCGCCCCCATACTCCGCTGCCCCGGATCAAACGCCAGCGCCATTCGCAGCGCCGGCCAGCAACGCCGGGGCAGGTTGTGCGGCGCCTTGAGCGCGTGCTCCAACCGGGCATCGCGAGCCTGGGTGGACGGTAACCGCTGGAATGGGTGTTTGCCGCTTGCCAGCTCATACAACACGCAAGCCGCAGCGTAGACATCGGCACCCGCTGAAAGGGGCTCACCTTCAAGCAGTTCAGGCGCCGCGTAACCAGGGGTCCAGGCGTTAAGGCGTTCACGGTTCAGGTTTGGCAGATGCCGAGAAGGCCCTTCTTCAGCCAGGCCCAAACCGAAATCGAACAGGCGCAGGCCTTCTTCGCTCAACATGATGTTGCTTGGCTTCACATCGCCATGCAGTACGCCACGGCCGTGGGCGTACGCCAGGGCATCCAGCAGCGGCACGGCGATAGCCTTGAGTTCGGGCCAAGGCAGCCCGAGGGGCCGTTCGCAAAGCAATTTGTCCAAGGTCAGGCCACGCATCAGCTCCATGGTGATAAAGGCCCGTCGTTGGGCTGTATCCACTTCGAAGGTGTAGGGGCGCAAGATATTCGGGTGGTGCAATCGCCGCGTCAGGGCGAACTCGCTGTAAAGCAGCGCACTCGCATCGGGTGCCACGTCGAATGCCTCGCTGAGCATCTTCACGGCAAGGTACGGATCGGGATCAGCGAATTGTTCGTGCAGCAGATCCCGCGCGCGGTAAACAACCGCCATGCCGCCCGCCCCAAGCAAGCGTTCAAGGCGATAGCGTCCTGCGAGTATGCCCGGTGTTTCGCTGACGCAAAGCTGGCTGGATGTCACAGTCGGCACAGCGTTGGCGAAGGTGGAATACGTCGGTTGGTTACCCTCTTCATTCACGGGCGGACCACCACGGCCGTCAGGTTATCCCGTGCCGGGCCACGCAGAACGTCGTCGAAAAGATGCTCCAACACCACACGTGGCGAAGCCAGGTCCAAAGCACTGCCAAGGGCTTGCGCGCCAAGGCCTTGGTACAAGCCGTCACTGCATAGCAAAAACGTATCGCCCGGGTGAACATCCAGCTCCAACACCTCCAGGGTCAACTCTGGGGCGGCACCGACCGCGCGTGTCAGTGCCTTGGCCGCAGGATGGGCACAGGCCTCATCGCGGCTGATGTGTTGCGTGTCGATCAGTTGCTGTTGCAGTGAGTGGTCCTTGGTCAGTTGGTACAGTCGTCGACCGCGCCACAGATAACAACGGCTGTCGCCCGCCCAGATGCAGACCCCGCGATTTCCTTCCAACAACAGCGCCACCACAGTGCTGCCGATAATGCCGGGATGATCTTCGGTGACGGTCAGCTCCTGGCTCAGTCGTCGGTTGGTCCAGCGCAGGCATTGGCGCACCGCTTTCGAACGTTCAGCCAGGTCCCGGTAAAGCGGCAGTTCCGTCAGGTTGGCAACGATCAGTTGGCTGGCAATGTCACCCCCCGAGTGGCCCCCCATGCCGTCGGCCACCGCCCACACCCCCTGTTGTGGGCAGTCGAGAAAGGCATCCTCATTACGTGATCGGGTCTTGCCTGGGTCCGTGCGTGCGGCGCTGTACCAGGGACCGGCCTCCATCAAAGCTGCACCGGCAGGCGAAATGTGCGCAGCACGCTCATGTCGAAAGGGTTCGGCGTGCGTTGGCTCGTCAGCAAATAGTTGGCGCGCAGGCCACCCAGGTCCGCCTTCAATACCCGGACATCGCGCCCGGTAAGGTATTCGCTCTGCATCAAGTCGAACAACCGAAACAACGACCACGGCCCGGTATTTTTCTCGATGCCCACGCCTCGCCCAACCATTTTGTCCAGCACCAGGGCGGTTCGACCATTCTGCGCGTCGCTTGGCCAGGTAAAAGCTACCGGCAGGATCGGACCGTGGCGGTATTCAAGCATCTGGTCACCGAAACGGAATTCAGCACGGCTTACCGCCGGGTCCAGAGTGTACGGCTCAAGCTTGAACTGTACTTGCGGCTCGGTCGGGTTTTCGGCGAAAAAGCTCCGGCGAATGGTGTGCGCTGTTGCCATTTGATCGAGATAGACCCGGGACATCGGCAAGCTCTGACCGTCGATGCTGCGCAGACGGTAGTGTCCCGCGGAGCCGCTGATGAAGGGCTGCAGGTAATTGTCGAAGAATCGATCGACTATGCCCTGGTCCTTGAAAAACTCCCGGAAGTCATTGAGCGCGACGTCGCTGGCACTGTGGGCACTGAACGGGTATCGCTTGTTGATCGCCTTGCCGTAAAAGCTGTACAGCTCGCTCTGATAACGTTGGTTCAGGTAACGATAAGAATCATTGAGTACCAAGCGCCAGCTGTCCTCAGCCATCACGTTGAACCAAGCACTGAGCGGCCGCGGCAGGCGGGCAGACGCACCGCGCAGGTGACTCAACGCATCGCGCTGGCCGCCCATGCGGTGCCTGGCCAGCTCGAACGCCGCTTGTTCCGGGGCACTGGCACGAGCCAGGTTCGCCAGTTGCAATTGCACCTCATCAATGGCTCGCAAGGCCTGGACCAGATCAGCCGTCGGAGCATTGTCCGGGTCCAGCAGGCGATGCAGCGGCTCGAAACGTCGTCGCAAGGATTTTTGCGCGGTGTCCGGCAGGTTTTCGGCCAAGGACGCAGAGGCTTTCCCAGCTACGGCGGCGAGTTTTGTAACGGCATGTCCACCGTTCCCTGCCGCTTGCGTCAGGTCGTCGATTTGCTCGGCAACAGCCTGGATTCGAGTGTGGTCGCGCACTTGCACCAGCATCCGCAGAATCGGCGAGTGAGCCGAGGTCAGCCCCGCCATTTGCTCGGCGCCCTCAGCTGCATTACTGATGGTTTGCAGAGCGACCTGGCCGACCGCTTCGCTCCAGTGGTCGGCATAATCACGAAAATACAGCTGTTCGAGTTCGACCATCAGGCGACGCATGTCCATGCGGCTGAGGCCCTCGCCTTCACCCAGGACCCAGTTGTCCCGCAGCAATTCGGTGACCAGGGCCGCGCCTTGAACCGAAAAGTAGTGTTCGTAGCCCTGACGGGTATAGAAACCGGGAATCACACGGTCCGTGCCGACCAACAACGCACCTTGCGAGCCCAGGTGTTGGCTGAGTCGATATTGCGGCAGATGGCTGGCCTGTTCGTGCAGCATTCTGTACACGACGGCTGCCAGGGACTCACGGCGCAAGGCTTCCCGGGCCTGGGCCACCAGGGGTTCGTTGAGAGCATGGATAAAAGGCAGCTCCAACAGGCGCTCGAGGTGGGCATTCAGGCCCTCCTGTAGCGCCGTGTTGCCGGGGTAACGAAGCGACCCATCGTTGGCCAGCCAATCCTTGAGCCAGGCAACATCGCGACGCTCTTGCAGGCCCAGCATCAAGTACGCGCGCAGGCTGTTGAGCAGTTGCTCACGGTCATTCCAGTTGTTACGAACATGCGCCTCCAGCCTCTGCGCAACCTTCGGCAACAGTCGCTCCTGTAAATCACGCTCATAGGCGTTAGTCACCGCAGGATTGCTCGCCTCGCCCTGGTATAGGCCGACACGTTCATGCAACGGCACCACCCTGTAGGGTGGGAAAACCTGGGTGGCCTCGAAACGGATATCCAGTGATTCGAGCATCGAGGTCCAGTCATCAGCATTCGCCTGGGCCGATTGCTGCTGGTTCCAGCGTTGCGCCAGCGTACGCAAACTGTCCAATCGCTCGTGGTTGGCCGAAAAACCGTGCGCCCACAATAGCCCACACAGGCCAATGACCGTCAGCGCCCCGAAGTACATAGCTCGCTGGCCCCAATGGAGACGACGGCGCTCGCGCTGAACGAGGTCGGTCAGATCGGCTTCTGGAAAAATCACCCGGCTGATCAAATGCTTAATGAACCGTGAGCGCCCACCAGGCGCGGTATTGGTTCGATCCGACGACGATGCGCTAGTCAGATAGAAACCCCGCAACGTACCGACGCTACCGGTAAACGCTTGCTCGACCAGCAGACACAGGCCCGCGCCGAGTTGTCCAAGTTGGTGAGGGAAATCAAGCATGCAGCTACGGCGTAGCGGGTCGCGCTCCTGATGCATGCGCATGATCACCTGGCTGTTGAGGCGATGCAGCAGCGCCTCGAACTCGGCACGTAACACGGCCACATCACTGCCACGCTGGTCCCGACTGAAACTTGCACCCAATACCTGGTCGTTTTCCTCGCGAGTCAGTGAGTCAAAGAACTCGTTGAAACCGGGCACGTTGTCCGCTTTGCTCAGGACCAGATAAACCGGGACATCGACGTGCAGTCGCTGTTGCAGTTCCTGCAGGCGGGCACGAATCTGGCGGGCCAGCGTAGTCACTTCGTCCTCGCTGCCGAGCAACAGGACCTCGGTCGGTACCGTCACCAGTACACCGTTCAACGGACGACTGCGGCGACGCTTGCGCAGCAGTTCGAGCAATACGGCCCAGACGCTGCTGTCGACATCACTGTCCGTTTGGGTCAGGTAGCGCCCGGCAGTGTCGACCAACACGGCGTGCTCGGCAAAATACCAATCGCAATAACGGGTCCCCGATGTGTCGCCGATTGGCTTGCGCTCAAGCTTGTTGAGGGGAAACTCCAGGCCCGAGCGGTCCAGCAGACGGGTCTTTCCGCTGGCAGGCGGGCCGATCATCAGATACCACGGCAGATCGTTGCGCCAGCGTTCGCTGCGGCCGGGATAAAGGCTCGATGACCTTAGCGTGGATAATGCCTGCTTGAAGCGCGAGCGCACTTCGCGCTGCTCATCCTCAATCCTGGCCAGATGCAGGGCTCGAGCCTGCTCGGGGGCGTTTTGCTGGAGATTCGGGCTTGAACCGCCGCGCCCACTGACGAAAACCATGGCCAGGCCCCAGCCCAGCAGAAGCACGCTGACAGTCAGCAACCGCGCCGTCGGGCTTGCCCAGAACTTGTAGTCATTGACGGCCAGGAGTGGCCCGGCGAACCACACCAGCAACGCGATACAAAGCACCGCCAGCAGCGTCCAAATCCACGTCTGGCGCGCCCAGGCAGCGGCTTTCCTGAAAAGCAATTTCATGACACGTCCCTGTTTACGGCAGCGGCTGAGCGGCGACCGACTCTGACAGTTGATAAGGTTGCAGTACGCTTCGGCGTTGTTCGCCCAATACCCAGGCGAAACTCGAGTACATCACCCCCAGGCAGACCAGCGTAAAAACCGCCACCGTCCAGGCCGGGACAATGCGCACTGGGTTGCGTCGCGCGCCATCGTAGCCTTCCCAGCGAGGCGACAGTTCACGAGGGATGTCGCCGCGTGCCTGGCAGATCAGCCGATACAGGGCATCGCGCCGACTTTCGAGTTCGAGCATCCCACGGGTCTGCACCCGATACTTGCCCTCGAAGCCCAGGGACAGGCACAGATACAACAACTCGAGCATCGACAGGTGCTTGATGGGGTTTTTCGACAAGCGCTCAAGCAATTGAAAAACCTTCTCGCCGCCGAAGGTTTCGTTGTGGAAGGTGCTGAGCAGGCTTATCTGTGACCAACCACCTCCACGGCCCCACGGCGTGGTGACGATCGCCTCGTCGATCGCTGAGCAGAGCACGTACCGCGCTGCGATCAACTGACTGTTTTCAACACCGTCCTGCAAGGCACAGGCTTCGAACTGCTCCAGGCCTCGCCTCAATTCCCCTTTAAGAGCTTGCAGATCCTCGCGTTCGCGGCCGTGCTTGAGTTGCACCATTTGCGACAACAATCCGGAAGCCGCCGCGACCAGCGGATTGAGGCTGACATTGAAGGCCTGGGACCGCGGCAGGTGCGCGGCGTAGATCATTCGCTCTTGTAACTGTTCGAAACGCGGCGGCGCAGCAGCGTTGGTCAAGGGGCCGGAAGCAGGACGTTGTCCATGGTGGTCGAGCAGGACGGTTGTTTCGTCCTGGGGATTTTCCTTATCCATTTCGTTCAATTCCTGATGGCCCAAAAATTCAGTTCAAGCTCGGCGAAATCACCGCACACATGGAACGCGAAACCTGCCGAGCGCTTAAGTTGCGCCAGGTCTTCGGAGCTGGGCTCCAGGATGAAATAGGTTTTGTTGGCATGGAATGCGATCTGCCGCGGAGCCACAGGCAGAGGCCTGATCTTGATACCGGGCAGATGCAGGTTGACCAACTGGCGGATGCGCTCCACCGAGCCAACCTTGAGGTTCGACGGCAGTCGATGGCGCAACTCTTCGCTGTCACAGTTGGCGCTAGCCGCCAGTACGAATGAAGCCGTATCCAGCAGGGTGAGGTCCTGCATCGGCGAGACGGTGATTCCATATTGGCGCGGCTGCAATTGCAGTTCGATAGCGTGCTGCTCGAGCACCATCGATAGCACCTGGCGGATCGCTTGCATCAGGCTGCGAAAACATGCGCCCTGGTCGCTATGCTGGTAGCGGTTGGTGCGTGGTGGGCGCTTGCTGTCACTGGAGAACGTCGCCAGTTCACCCAACAGGGCCAGTAGCATTCGGTAGAGCGTTTCGGGATGTACTTGCTCCAGGTCCAGATAATGACGCAGCAACAGTTCGCTACGGTTGATAAGCTGCAGCATCATGAAATCGCCGACTTGCGCACCACCGGCCTTGCCATTGAAACGGATCCGCTCGGCAAGGCTGTCACCCCGATGGGCAAGCATGCCGATGATCTCCTTGAGACACGACAACAAATAATGGGATGAACGAGCCTGGATGAAGGTCGGCACAAAGTCCGGGTCGAGCCTGATCACCCCATCGGCCGTGGTATCGAGCACCTCACAGAGCTTGAGCTTCACAAATGCATGGTCGCTCTGTTGCTCGCCCAACAGCAGGCGCAGGTTTGGCCGGCCACAACTGATCTGGCTCCCGCCGGAATCGCCGGCATTGGAGTCGGTCACCTGCGCGTCGTAGATGGTGTAGCGCGCCAGCACGTCAGATTGCTCCGGACGACGGGACTCGATGTGATTGCCGGTCACCAATGGCAGCGCGAGGTAGATCGGTGCATTGCTGGTATTGGACGGTACCTCCAGGACCAACGGCTCGGTGTTGCTACCGAGCTCGAACAGACTGCCGTCCGGCAGGACCCCACTGGCCTGGCTGACCACCAGTTGGCCCATGTTGAGAAATTGCAGGTCGATTTCCAGCGCCAGGAATCCCCAGGCGTAACTGGCCAGCAACCGGGTACGAACCTTCAACTGGTGATCGAAATAACGATCGTTGTGTTGCAGATGTTGTGGACGCAACAACATGCCTTCTTGCCAGATGACTTTATCGTGATTCATCGGTCATCCACCTTGGCCTGTCTTTCAAGCATGTTGGCGATCCCATCCTGGTCGAGAGCCAGGTTCGCTTCGGTCAACTGCGTCGCAGCCACTGGCAGTGTGTAGCGCCAGCGGGCGTGTGACAGGTCTCGGTACGCCGCGAGTATGCCGACGTAACGGCCATCCCCAGTGATACCGAGCCTGAGCTCGACGGTTTCACCTGGGCGCAATTCCAGCTCTTCGCTGGAAATCAGGTCGGGGGCCAATGTTTCCCTCCCGCGTTCATAGAGGCTGAAGAAATCCGAATTTTCAAAGGCTACCGGATGCCTGAGTGCGAACAACCGCACCACCACTGGCGATGGCCGTCCATTGAGGTCGGGGTTGAGCTGATCACTGGCCGTCAGGGTGAGGTTGAGCTTGGTCATCGTCGAAAAGGGCGACAACGTGATGCACCCCCCCAGCAGCAGGGTCATGGCCAGCGCCGTCAAAGTCTTGAAAAAATGCATCGTGCAGTGCGACATGGACGTCATCCGTGGTGATCGATTTGCAGGCTGGCAATCAGACGAACCTGTTCTTCATAGGTCTGGGCCAGGCACAGTTCGCCTTTCAACTCCGAGCGAGTGCGCAAGCTCTGCTGCAAACCATGGATGCTCTGCTTGAGCAGCAGCGCGGCGTTGATCGCCAGGGTTTCGCGGGCCTCCCTATCAAGGCTGTCGTGATCCACGCCCAGGGCAATAGCGAAGCGCTCCCAAAAATCTTCGCGCGGGTGATCAACAGCGTTGGCGGGCGGGATGGGCGCAGGCCTTGGTTCAACGAGCTCTTCGACCAACTCCGGCACCAGCAGGCTTTCCGTGTCGATACGTGCATAATCTGGGCGCCCAAGGGTGTCTGGTGGTACGGCAGTGGGATTGATCAACTCATCGATGTCCAGCAGGACCCGCTCCTGTTGGTCCAGTGTTTTCAGCGGGTCGAGTTCCAGAAAGGCATCGTCCGGAATGAGACTGTCGACCGGCGTTGAGCAACCGGCTTCGGCAACGCTGTTCGACGGCCCGACGACCAGCCGCGCCAGGACCTCGAATTCGCCCATGATGTAGGCGTCTCCGTCCTGTATCCGTACCGGTTCGCCCTTGGGCAGGCGTACGCCGCTTTCGCGGTGGGTCGTACCGTTGCCACTGGTATCGGTCAGGAAAAACGCACCCTCACGGAAGCTGACCTGCGCGTGACACTTGGACAGCAGGCGGTCGCGGTCAGGGATCATCCAATGGCAACCCTCGCCCCGACCGATCACTCCGCCGGCCGCTCCGAAGGTCTTGTGAAACAGCCGTACAGGGACGAACTGGTTGGCGTTCAGCATTTCGAAAACAAGATCCATCTATTAAAGGCTCCTTGGATCACTTACCGCGATTGACCGCCTGTGGATCACCCAGGGGGCGATAATCACTGTCGTTGAATTTGTAGTTGCCACTACAACCGCCGAGGGCAAATGACACGAAGAGCGTCAGCAGGACGGCTCGCCAGGGGAAAACAGGCATCCAAATTTCTCCAGAAATGAAAGGACCGGGCTGGAATGGCTACGAACAAGGCAAGGATCAATCATTGAAATCACTACGCTGAACGTTCAGGCGCGTAAGGCGATAGATCAGCGTGCGTAGCGGCAAGCCAAGTTCACGGGCAGCACGTGCCTTGTTGCCTGAACTCTCACGCAGGCCATCGATCAGCAGGCCACGTTCGATCTGCTCCATCCTTTCACGTAGGCTCACGCGGCCCCGTTCGGCTGGGGTCTGGATGTGTAGCGCAAAATGCTCGACAAACAGTTCGCCGCCCTCGCACAAGAGCACGGCCCTTTCTACGATGCTCTTGAGTTCACGGACGTTTCCTGGGAAGTCGTAGGCGGCCAGGTGATCGAGCGCAGCGTCTGACCAGCGCACCGGATCGCGCTGCAGGAGTGTGCAAGCCTTGTCGGCAAAATGCCGCGCCAGCTCAATGATGTCGCCGTCGCGCTGGCGCAACGCCGGTAGCGGAATTGGAAACTGCGCCAGACGGTAATACAGGTCTTCGCGGAACTTGCCCTCCTCCATCAGTTGCTTCAGGTCGCGGTGGGTGGCGGCAATGATGCGCACGTCGACATGGTGAGTGACGTTGGACCCCAACGGCCGGATTTCGCCTTCCTGCAACACTCGCAACAACTTGGCCTGCAGGGATAACGGCATATCGCCGATTTCATCGAGCAGCAGCGTGCCGCCGTTGGCCGCATCGAACAGCCCGGCTCGGTCCCGGTCGGCACCGGTGAACGCCCCCTTGCGATAGCCGAAAAGCTCACTCTCCAGCAAGTTCTCGGGGACCGCTGCACAGTTCTGCACGATAAATGCCTTGGATCGACGCGGGCCGTAATCGTGGAGGACCCGGGCCACCACCTCCTTGCCGGTACCGGTTTCACCCCGCAACAGGACGGTGTAGGGGCTGTGCAGTACTTTGCTGAGCAATGAGCAGGTCTTGCGCATGGCCATGCTCTTACCAATCAGGCCGTAACTGATGGCGCTCGGCAGGCTTGTGGTATCAGGTACCGACTCGTCGACAGGACCGCGCAGGCGCTGTAACAGATGCATCTGGCCAAGCGCGAAGGTTCCAAGATGTCCCAGGGACTCAGCGATCCCTTGCAGGTCGAGGTGCTGATTGCTGGCGCATAGCAACAAGCCTCCGACCCCATCCTGCGGATTGCCCAGGGGAACGCAAAGCAGCGACTGCCAGGGTGTGGCCCGCGGCGGCAGGAAACCGGTTTCGTGCACGCTGTCGCTTAACGCATCGAGGCACACCACACGGTTCTGGCACAAGGAAAACTGCAACAATTGCTCAGCGTGGTAGTCGGAAGGCAGGTTTTGCGGGTCACGAAATTGCAACTGGCCATCCAGGCTCTCGGTGTTCATTTCCAGGCGGGTGCGAGTGACATCGAGCAGGTACAACTGCACCAGTTCACAGCCACTGAGCCGCGCTACGCCCTGGATGAACTTCCCCACCAGCTCAGCACCGTCCGCCAAGCGCGAAAGGTCGGAAAACTGCGCCAGAAGCGCTTCGGCATAGTCCAACGGTTGCGAAAGTTTCTTGAACATGGCGCCCACCTCAGGAGAACTCACACGCGACGCAGGCATCGCCGTTGAGCACGGCGTGTACGTGCCGTAGCTGTTCACCACCGGCCATGGCGGCGAGCAACCGGTCGACAACCAGCGGCATCAGGTGCAGGTCAAGCAATTGGTCAATCAGTCGTGCGCCACGATCATTACGACTGCAACGCTCAACCAGGTGATTCACAAGGTGCCCGCAATAACTGAAACCCAATTGACGACGGTGCAGCCGCTCGCCCAAGCGGTCGAGTTTGACTTCCACCAGTTCACGTAACACCGGCCCGTTGACCGGGTAGTACGGCACCACACACATGCGCGCCAACAGCGCGGGCTTGAAATGTTGACTGAGTATTGGGCGAATGGATTCTTCAAGGCATTCGGCACTTGGTTTTGCGCCGTTTTCGCACAGCTCGTTGATGCGTTCGCTGCCCAAGTTCGACGTCATCAGGATCAGCGTGTTGCGAAAATCAATCTCCCGCCCTTCTCCGTCGTTGGCCAAGCCCTTGTCGAAGATCTGGTAGAAAAGATTCAACACATCCGGGTCGGCTTTTTCGACCTCATCGAGCAACACCACTGAATAGGGCTTTTGCCGCACGGCTTCGGTGAGCATGCCGCCTTCGCCAAAACCGACGTAGCCCGGCGGCGCGCCAATCAGCCGGGAAACCGTATGCTTTTCCTGGAATTCGGCCATGTTGAGCGTGGTGATAAAGCGATCACCGCCATAGAGCAGGTCGGCCAGGCCATGCGCCGTTTCAGTCTTGCCGACGCCACTGGGTCCCACCAACAGGAATACCCCCACCGGGGCGTCGGGTTTGCTCAGGCCCGCAGCGGCAGCACGCATCGCACGATCAAGCGCCCGCACAGCCGGCTCCTGACCACGAATACGAGCACGCAGTTCCGTCGCGAAACTGGCGACTTTCAAATTGTGCTCTCGCGCCAGTTGTGCCAGCGGCACACCGGTCCAGGCACTGATGACCTCGGCTACCAGTCGCGGGCAAACTTCGAAGCTAACCAGGCGTTCATGGACTTGCGCAGCCACCAACGTGCCGTATGTTTCATGCAGCGCCGCTTCCAGGGCTTCGACGCTGAGGGGGTGATCCACCGAGGCTTCCCGTGCCTTGGCCAATTGCTGACGAAGCGACAGTAGGCGTTCCGCAAGAATGCGTTGCTCGGTCCATTGGATTTCCAGCGTTCGGCGCTCGTCTTCGATGGCCTCCAGACGTACCTCCAGCGCTTCCAGCGCCTGAAGATCAATCGATAGGCCGGCCTGCGCATCACGACGCAGCGCTCGGCGCTGGCGCTCGCCTTCGGCCAACTCGCCGCGCAATCGCTCCAGGCTTTGCGGCGCAGCGGCCAGGCTGATGCGCACGCGGGCGCAGGCAGTGTCCAGCACATCCACAGCCTTGTCTGGCAACTGACGACCAGTCAGGTATCGGGCCGACAATTGCGCCGCCGCGACCACCGCATCATCACGCAGGTAAATGCCGTGACTGTTCTCGTAGACCCGCGCCAGGCCACGCAGGATGGTCACTGCCTCACTGACGGTCGGTTCGTGCAATTGCACCGGTTGGAAGCGACGGGCCAGGGCCGGGTCCTTTTCAAAATATTTTTTGTACTCCGCCCAGGTGGTGGCCGCGATAGTACGCAGCTCGCCCCGGGCCAAGGCCGGCTTGAGCAGGTTGGCCGCATCGGCGCCCCCGATGTTGCCACCCGCGCCAATCAAGGTGTGAGCCTCATCAATGAACAGGATGATGGATTTTGGCGAAGCCTTGACCTCGTCGATCACCCCTTTGAGACGACGTTCGAATTCACCTTTTATGCTGGCGCCGGCCTGCAGGAGCCCCATATCCAATGAAAGCAGCTCGACGCCTTCGAGCGCTGAAGGTACTTCTGCGGCGGCGATGCGCAACGCCAGTCCCTCGACGATGGCGGTCTTGCCCACCCCAGCTTCACCGACCACAATTGGATTGTTTTTGCGGCGACGAACGAGAATATCGATCATCTGCCTGATTTCACCGTCGCGACAAAGCACCGGGTCGAGTTGACCCTCACGAGCCTGCCGGGTCAGGTCATGGGTAAAGCGCGCCAGTAGGGAATCGCCCGGCTTGGCGGAGTGATCGACGACCGATTGAGTCTGTTGCGACAAGGCGAAATCTCTCAACCGATCGACACTCAGTCGGGTGAGCAGCGCCTGGTAAGCACTCCCTGCATAGCGAAGAGGGTTGCGCAGCAACGCCAGGATCAACGCGGCTTGTCCGACCTGGCTGCAGCCCAGCTCGAGATTGGCCACCAGCAGTGCATCCTGCAACCATTGCACCAGCTCTGGGGCGAATATCGGATTGCGCGAAGCACTGTGTCCCATCCGTGGTTGCAGCGCAGCGCTCAATTCATCTGCGCTTACCTGGGCATCCTGCAATGCTCGCGCTAGCAGCCCCTGCGGACGCTCCAGCAAGCCCAGCATCAAGTCTTCCACCAGGACTTTGTCTGCGCCACGGGCGACGCATCGCTCGGCCGAGCGCTCCAGATCGCTTCTGGTTTCGGCGTCCAGAGCCTGAATCAGTTGCTGAAGGTCTACGTTGATCATGTCATTCATTCCTAATGAATTTTGCTGCCGAGGGTCACCACGCCATCGGCGCGCTCGTGCCCCAACCAACTGGTCCATCCCAGGCGGCAGATGTTCTGTTCTCCAATGCACAGCTCACGAATGTCCTGCCGGCGCAGGACCAGGCGAATGTCATATTCGAGGGGATCACGCAGGGTGAAACGCACCAGCGAGCACAACGGCTGGTAACCGATGCCGATGGGCAGGAATTCGTGAAAACGCTGCCAGTCCAGTTCGCTGATATGGATCCGGAACTTGCCGCTGCGATCGCGCACCTGTTCACCCAACACCAGGTCTTGGCTCAGCAGGCTATTGGCACTCCCGAGGCGATTGCGCTGTTCGCCAAGGACGTCCACACGCCGCTCGATGCACTGCTCAAGGTTCAATTCGGCGTGCTTGAAGTAATAACGCAGCACGGCCTCAATCAGAGCTGCCGAATGAGCACGAAGACTGAGCAGCCCCAGATACGGCAGCAGACGCTTCCAGTTCAATTGACTGGCCTTGCGAATGTCTTCGCCGCCCAGGCCGATCAGCGCAAACAACTGCTCGGAAAACGGGTCTCTAGCTCCGCTCTGAAAACGTGCGTAGTAACGATACTTGCGCCAGATCGGCAGCATCAGCCGTTGAAGACGGTGATGGAAGACGTCGAGGAAGTCGCGCGTCGGATTGCCGTCCTCCTCCCCCAGGGCCTGCTCACCATAGAACGCCGGTAGCGGCGACCCTGCCCCTACCAGGCTGATCAGGTTCATGCTCAGGCGCGCTCGCACCTGGCCGTGCTCTTCAAAAAACTCCACACGATCGATGTCGCTGGTGGGGAACCCCAGGCTTGGGTTGGCCTGGAACTCCAGCCGGTCATACAGCGCCTCATCATCCAGGTCTGGGTGAGCCTCGCGCAGTCGATCAACGACCAACAACACGGCCTGAAATAGCGAGTACTCGCGTATCCCTTGCGTCAGCACGCTTATAGAAGCGGCTGCTGGCCCATGCGGGGTGTCCATTGATAGACCTCTCCTTGTGTGCTGTTCACCCGCAGTTCGTGGTACGAATTGAGGCTGGCATAAAGCGCGAAGAATTCGTTGAGAACCGAAGCGAAGACGAACAGGTCGCCCTCGCCGATGTAGCCCTGGGGGTCGATGGTCAGTTCGGTGCGCAAGCCACGAACTGGCAAGCCTCGATGCAGGCGGTCGACATGCTGGTGCCTGATCGACTTGAGCCCGTCCAGCAAACGCTTGCTGACCTTCTCTGTCTGCTCGTCGTAGTAGCGCGGAAAATCATAGGTTTCGAGAATCACCTTGAGCGCATTGACGTCCGCCAGCGACAGGTAGTTGAGTGACATGTTGCTGATCAGCTTCCAGAGGAAATCGCGATTGAGCGGGGGAGCGAAGCTCGAAGTGACCGGCCCGATGTTGCGGAAACTCAGCGACTCAGGGCTTTTTTCACCAGGCTGGTCGATGTCACCCGACTTGAGCTGGCGCGGCAGGTTCTGGTTGGTGCACATCAACTCGATCGACAGGGTTTCATGAGGGTGAGTGTGCCGGACACCGAAGCCCAGGCAGGTGTCCAGGCCACCGTGCCGCAATGAAGGGCGCTGACGAACGCTGTAGTAGGGGCGGCTGTGGGGCACATCGAAGCTTGAATCGTGCTCGAAGGATTCGAACGGCACATAGGCCTGATAACCCAAGCCGCCGGGGTTCCAGCCGGTGACACTTTCGACCGAGAACACGCCGCAATGCTCCTGGGCATAATCGGCCGGCAGCAACAGGTATTCGTCCTGTTTGCTGTCCAGGCGGATTGGCTGGGCGTCATGCTTGAACAGATTGACGATCGGCGTGCAGTGAAGCTTTATGTTGTCCAGAGTCGGGCGCATCCGCTGGATACCGCTTTTGCCAATATCGAAGCGCAGTTCCAGGCCCCGCATCTGTTCGACGCTGCCACGCGGAGCAGCGTTGATCACGTCCAGGCCATTGACGTCGACGAACAGGAACTTGTCCTGGAAGGCGAAGTATTCCTGCAGGTAGCGATAGCCGCGAAAGGTATTCAGCGGATACGGGATCAGCGCTTCCTCTTCAGCAAACCCTACCGGCTGGACACGATCGGAGGGCATCCTGAACATCATAGGGCTGCCATCTGCAGCCCGCAGGGCATCGCCGGAGCCGTCCAGTGGGATCAGCTCGATACCTTCAAGGTTACGCAAGAGGCTGAGGTAGAGCATCTGGCTGATGTAACGCTCGCCGGTCAAGTGCAGACGCAATTGGCTCAGTTGCAGTTCGCCCAAATGACCGTCGCAACACATCTCCAGGCGCAGGCTCAACAGCGACCCATCCCCTTTCACTGAATAACTCAACCTGGTCAGATCAAGCGCCAGCACTTCGGTTGAGTAACACGTCAGGAAACGGCAACGCACCTGCTGTACAGGCTTGCTTTCGACCGGTGTATCACGTTCCACCCGCAGTGCGGGGCCGGACCGCTGTAGTGGATCGAACTGCAAGATGCTGAAGGCCGGCAATGGCCGCATGTAGTTCGGCCACAACAGCTGCATCAGCGAATGGCTCAGCTCCGGCAATTGGTCATCGAGCTTCTGGCGCAGCCGCCCGGTCAGGAATGCGAACCCCTCCAGCAGGCGCTCCACATCCGGGTCCCGTCCGGCCTGCCCCAGAAAGGGGGCCAACGCCGGGTTACGCTCGGCGAAATGTCGACCCAGCTGCCGGAGTGCCGTCAGCTCGCTCTGGTAGTAATGATTGAACGACATGTATGGCTATCCTTGTCTGACCTTGACCTGACCGCTGCCGTCCAGGCACGCGGAAAAACTGACCTGTCGCCTGACCCCCTCCACATCCAGCAAAGCGTCGATGCTGAAGGACAGGCGAAGCGGATCGGCATGACTTGGTAATGCAACGACACAGACGTTCCTGAGGCGTGGCTCGTAGGCCTTGATGAACGCCTCGATCGCCTTGCGGGCCTGGCTTCCTGCGTCGTGCAGGCTCAAGCGCATGTCATTGAGATCCGGCAGCCCATAATCGGATAGCGTCTGCACGCTACCCGCCCGGGTACTGAGCATCTTGGCCAGATGCGCAGCCACCGATGTCACGACGCACATCTCACGACTCAAACCCGTGCGCTTATCCAAATCACCGGCCAGGCGCTCGAAAAGGCTGCCATACATCATGAGCGCGCCTATGCCTTGTCCAGCTTGCCCACCAACGACAGCGTGAAATCGGCCCCCATGTACTTGAAGTGAGGCCGTACGTTCAGGCCTACGCGATACCAACCTGGTTCACCTTCAACGTCGCTGACAATGATCTTCGCTGCACGCAGCGGACGGCGACCACGAACTTCGGCGCTGGGGTTCTCCTGGTCGGCCACGTATTGGCGGATCCAGTTGTTGAGTTCACGCTCCAGGTCCGTGCGCTCCTTCCATGACCCCAGTTGCTCGCGCTGCAGAACCTTCAAGTAGTGAGCCAGTCGATTGACGATCATCATGTAGGGCAACTGGGTGCCAAGCTTGTAATTCAGCTCGGCATGCTTGTCCTCGGCGCCGTTACCAAAGAACTTCGGCTTCTGCACGGAACTGGCGGAGAAAAACGCGGCATTGTCACTACCTTTGCGCATGGTCAGGGAGATGAAGCCTTCCTCGGCCAATTCGTATTCGCGTCGGTCGGACACCAGCACTTCGGTCGGGATCTTGGTTTCGATCTCACCCATGCTTTGGAAGTGGTGCAACGGCAGGTCTTCAACCGCGCCACCGCTTTGGGGGCCAACGATATTCGGGCACCAGCGGAATTTGGCAAAGCTGTCGGTCAGCCTTGTACCGAACGCGTATGCCGTATTACCCCACAAGTAGTGCTCGTGGCTATTGGCAACGGTTTCCTTGTAGACGAATGACTTGACCGGATTCTCTTGCGGATCATAGGGGGTGCGCAACAAGAAGCGCGGTACGGTCAGACCAAAATAGCGAGCATCTTCCGATTGACGGAAGCTCTGCCACTTGGCGAACTGCGGACCTTCGAAGTGGTCCTTCAAGTCCTTGAGGTCCGGCAGGCCAGTAAAGCTTTCCAGACCAAAGAATGTCGGACCGGCCGCGGCGATGAACGGCGCATGGGACATGCAGGCGACACTGGACACGTACTGCATCAACTTCACGTCCGGCGAGCTTGGCGACATGAAGTAGTTAGCGATGACCGCACCCACCGGCTGCCCACCAAACTGACCGTATTCAGCGGTGTAGATATGCTTGTAAAGGCCTGACTGCATGACTTCTGGCGAATCCTCGAAGTCGTCCAGCAAATCGTCCTTGGAGACGTTGAGCATTTCTATCTTGATGTTTTCGCGGAAGTTGGTGCGGTCCACCAGCAACTGCAAACCGCGCCATGCCGACTCCAAGGCCTGGAACTGTGGGTGGTGGAGGATTTCGTCCATCTGGCGACTGAGCTTGGCGTCGATCTCGGCGATCATGCGATCAACCATGGCCTTCTTGACCGGCTCGCCGCTGTTTTGCGGCTTGAGCAACTCTTCGATGAACGCAGACACGCCTCGCCTGGCAATGTCGTAGGCGTCATCGTCCGGGGTCAGGCGAGTCTGGGCGATGATGTTCTCAAGAATGCTGTAATCAGCGTTGTCCGGGCTTTGCTGCTGTAGGGCATGAGTACTCATGTCTCGGCTTCCTTGGCTGAAATAATCAAGCGTTCTTCGCTGCGGAGTTCAGACCCAGCTCATCCAGTACGCGGCGGCGGGAATCGTCATTGCCGAGTACGCCTTCGATGGCCTTGCGGAACGCTGGCGCGTTACCCAGTGGCCCTTTGAGCGCCACCAGGGCGTCACGCAACTCCATCAGTTTGCTGAGCTCCGGCACTTGCTCGACCAGGCTCGCCGGGTTGAAATCCTTCATCGAGTTCACACGCAGCTGTACTGCCAGCTCTTCAGTTTCGCTTTCTTCCTGGAGACGATTCGGTACGCTGAGGGTCAGGTTCAGCTCCTGCTTGGCCAACACTTCGTCGAAGGTCATCTTGTCGATGCCAATCGGCTTGCGATCCTCGATCTTGCGTTCATCCCTGCGGTGGGTGTAATCACCGATCGCCAACAGTTTCAACGGCAGTTCAATTTCTTCCTGGGCACCGCCGGTGGCAGGTTTGAAGGTGACGTTGATGCGTTCCTTGGGGGCGATCGAGCCTTCTTTGGCCATGACTTTCTCCTGACAATTTTGGACCCGAAGGCCTATTCAATGACCCGTTCCAGGTCGAGGTGACACAACCTGCGATAGGTCTCTTCCTTGCACTCGCGTATGACGTGGTTCTGAGGCAATAACTCGCAGCAGCTGTGCAACAAATGCAGCACCTGTAACTCCAGAGTGGGCTCCCAGGTATTCAGGCCGGCGTGTTGCAATGTCTGGTCGAGGACCTCGAGCTGGACTTTCGCGAGTTCGTATTTCCTCGCCGAGAAGCACAAGCGAGCCATCGCGAACCGCCAGAGGAAACACTCGCGTGCCCCACGAGCGTTTTGCATGCCTTGCTTGAGTAACTGGACGGCGGGTTTGAGGCCATCCGTGGACAGGATCGACTGGGCCTCTTCCAGCGTCAGTTCCCAAGGCGCATCGTTGTGGGTGGTATCGATTTCGGGCGCCGTGCCAGGTTTTTGCAGGTGAGGCATGACCTGGGACGCTATCCACGCCCGCGTGGCGGGATCGGCGAACGGCGTACCGTCATGCCAGCGCAATTCGATAACCCCCGGCAGGCGCTGGATGAATAGCGCGAAATGAACCTCCACTTCACCCATGGCCAACTCGGCGTTCAACCCTTGTAAGCACTCCCAGGCAAGCCGCTGACCGTCGAGCCAGAACGGAGCCTTCGCCAGGCTGGCCTCGATCTCCACCAACAGGTTCGCGTAATCGCCTTGGTGGAGACTGTCCTGATAAGTCTTGAGTTTGTCCGCCGGCACCCCACGCAGCTGCGTGATCTGCTCGGCGTTGCGCTCGGGCATGACGTCAATGGTCAGCCAGGTCAACGTACGATTCAGGCGCAGGGCCCGAACGTCGGTAGCTTTTTGTTTGAGCCACCAGTTGCATAACGACCCCGCGTTCTCCTGCTGGGCACGCAGGGCCTTGTGGGCTTCTTTTTCGTTTTCAATCGGAGCACCAGGCATGAGCAGTTGGCTAGCAACTTGCTTCACCTGAGCCACTACCGTCCCAATGGCACCCGCCTGCGGCAGGTTGTCAGTGGCACGCTGGATCATCGTGTTGAGGCGCCGACACAACGGGAGCAGCAGAGGCGCGTCATCACCCAAGTGGGCGGTGCAAACGGTATCGAGCCCTTCAAGTTGCTCTGTCAGATGGCGGAAGAGCGGCAGTTGCTCCTTGATCGCAATGTCATCACCCAACGCCTGCTCCAGGCGAGGCACCAACCAATTGATGCTGGCGGCACGGGTTCGATTTTTGATCGGATGAATGTCAGGCCAATGGTTTTTACACAAGTGGTGCAAAAGACAGAGACCTGCCAGCAGCCCTTGGAAAGACTCGCGCTGATACAGCGCCCAAACCAACCAGGCCGCCACCCGCAAGTCCTTCGACTGGCTACGCAGTAGCGCTTCACTTCCTTCACGGATCTTCAGCCA
Organism: Pseudomonas sp. NFACC16-2; assembly: GCF_900119205.1. Taxonomy (NCBI): domain Bacteria; kingdom Pseudomonadati; phylum Pseudomonadota; class Gammaproteobacteria; order Pseudomonadales; family Pseudomonadaceae; genus Pseudomonas; species Pseudomonas sp. NFACC16-2. The sequence continues at coordinate 22,874 of NZ_FPIX01000044.1, forward strand.
GTCGACCTGGCCGCTTTCGTGCATCGACTGGGCTTTGCCCAGCTCGCTTTCCAACGCCTCGTATTCATTCGAAAAACGCACGTCCGCACCCGCAAAACCCTCTTTGGAGATGGGCGTTTTGGCGAGAGCCAGATAATGGGCGGACAGCTTTCCGGAATACGACATTCACGACCCTGTTAAGAAAATTCAGTTTTTGACATGGGCAGTTTTGGCAACATGGTTACTCAAGGTAAATATTCGATTTCGCTTGTAGGAAGTTTCACCAAATGCAATCCGGCACAACTCAAAACTCACACCCCCAACCAGCGGAACGCAGCGAAGAATGCCAAAGCTTTAAAAATAAAAAAGTAGGATCTTTCCTTTTTTTTCAAAAAAATTAGCCATACTGAAACCCCCAATGCAAATTTTTTTCTGTCAAGTTCCAAACTCCATCGACCCAACTAAAATCACTTCAAATCATTTCATTCTCAAGTCCCTACTTGCTGCAAAGAGAACTCCTACATCCTTTTCTTTTTTTACGAGTCTCTGCACGTTTCCCCATCAAGACTGCTTCAATGTGATCAGGAGTCAAAGCCAACGCCCAAGGACCTGCGAATGTTCCACACTTCTGATTTGCGAAACTTTCATCTCACAATTCCTGAACTCGAACATGACCTCCAAGTGTTAGCCTTCGAAGGCTGCGAAGCCATTAGCACACCTTATTCGTTTGATATCGAACTCGTCAGCGAGCAAAGCGATATAGACTTGGAATGCTTGTTAAACCAGCAGGCATTTCTTGCATTCAACAAACGGGGAAGCGGTGTTCACGGGCTGATCTATCGTGTTGTACAAGGAGATACCGTAAAACGCTTGACGCATTACAAGATAAGACTGGTTCCACGATTGGCTTACTTGGAACACCGCACCAACCAGCGCATTTTTCAACACGTCAGTGTGCCGCAGATCATCACATCGATCCTCAAGGAGCACGGTATTCTCACCGACGCCCATCGCTTCCAGTTAAGTGCAGGTTATTCGCCTCGTGACTACTGCGTGCAGTATCGAGAATCCGACTTGCACTTCATTGAGCGCCTGTGTCACGAAGAAGGCCTGCATTATCATTTCCAGCACAGTGAATCGGGCCATCATCTGGTATTTGGTGATGACCAGACCGTATTTCCCCGACTCGAGCACCGCACCGTTTATAAACACGGCAGCGGCATGGTTGACGACGAGCCGGTTATCCATCGATTTGGCCTGCGACTGGAGACCCGGACCAGCCGCGTCACGCGCCGTGATTACGATTTCAAGAAGTCGACATTCCTGCTGGAGAGCAGCTGTCAGCCCGGCATCGAAAAAATCCGACCAGACTTGGAGGCCTATGATTATCCGGGCGACTTTACCCAGGAAAAACGCGGCAGGTTATTGAGCCGGCGAGCCCTGGAACGCCATCGCATCGACTACCGCCAGGCCGAAGGAAAGAGTGATCAGCCGGCACTGACGACGGGGCACTTCCTGACATTGAGCGGGCACCCTCGTCAGGAATGGAATGATCTATGGCTCCTGACCGAAGTGCATCACGAAGGCAAACAGCCGCAGGTGCTGGAGGAAATCACCCCCAGCGACACTGGCAGGACTGCAGATCACTTCAATCAGGGCTATCGCAATCACTTCGTTGCCACGCCTTGGGATGCGACTTTTCGTTCACAACGGGTTTACCAAAAGCCACGTGTATGGGGCAGCCAGACGGCAATCGTCACGGGGCCCAAGGGTGAAGAGATTCACTGCGACCTGTATGGCCGGGTCAAAGTCAGGTTTTTCTGGGATCGGACGGGGGACTTCAACGACGGCAGCAGCTGTTGGTTACGAGTCGCCTCCAATTGGGCGGGCAACCGCTACGGAGGCGTCACGATTCCGCGGGTGGGCATGGAGGTGCTGGTAACCTTCATTGAAGGTGATCCCGACAAGCCCTTGATCAGTGGATGCCTGACCAACAGCGCCAACGCTACGCCCTACCCGTTGCCTGCGCACAAGACCCGCACCGTATTTCGTTCTTGCAGCTCGCCGGGCAATAAAGGCTTCAACGAGCTGCACCTGGAAGACCGCGCTGGCCAGGAGCTGATCTATCTGCGGGCCCAGCGCGACATGGAACAGAAGATCGAAAACGACAGCCGACTGGAGATTGGCAATGAGCGGCGGGAAACCGTCAGGGGCAACAGCATCACCGTCCTGCACGCCGAGGAACATCGGACCACCGCCGCCGACCGTATGGTCCAGGTCGAAGGCAATGACTACCTGCGCGTCGCCAACCGCCATACCTGTGTCGATCAGACACTGGCCGTCGAAGCCGGGCAGCAAATCCATATCAAGGCTGGCGCTCATGTAGTCGTTGAAGCAGGTGCATCCCTCAGTTTGAAAGCCGGGGGCCAGCACATCCTGATCAACCACAGCGGTATCTACAGCAGCAGTGAAATCCAGCTCGGTGGCGCCCCCATGGCCAGCGCTACCGCTTCATCATTCACGCCTGGCTTGACGGATCCCTTGGCGGCTCCAGCCCCAATACTCGCCCCCACTCAACGCGCTCTGATAACGGCCAGCAAAGCAGCGGGATTGGACTTTTGTCCGATCTGCGAGGCCTGCCGCGAGGGCCTCTGCCCAATGGAAATCGCCGCCGCATGACTCGCTCACTCCCCCATCAATGGTTGATCGAACAACAACGCCTCGGCCACACCCTGTGTGTCGTCCTGGACTCAGAAAATGAGCACCACACGCGACAGGCATTGCTCAAGAACAGTCGCCCCGACCAGTACCTGAGCGTGTACAGCCAAACGCTGGTCTCCGACCTCGCTGACGCCGGCCCCTTTGTCTTCATCTTCGATCGGCCCGGCGACGAACACATCAATGAATTGATCGACCGGCCGGACAGCCGCTGGGGATGGCTCGCCAGCCTTCCCAAAGAGGGCCTGCCAACGTTGGTGGAACACTGGCGTGAACGGCTGATCATCGGAGAGCGCCCCCATCAGGCGCTGTACCGCTTCCATGACAACCGGGTCTTGGCCCGGGCGCTCAAGCACCTGCCCGTTGAAGCCTATCCGGCCTATCTCGGGCCAGCGATCAGTGTCTGCTATTGGCGGGGCACTTGCTGGGCAAGCACCTATAACCCGGCTCCGGGGGCATATCCGCTACCCGATTCGCCGCTTTGGCTGCAGGTGCCTGTTACTCCGCAGCAAGCGATGCAGACGCGCCTCCTCAATGCCCGCCGCTTCCTGTTGGCCGAGCATGTCGAGGCCTTCGCCTCCCTTGCCGAGCACCAGGACCCGGTGGCGTGGTTGCGTGCCACGCTTGATCAGGCCGAGGCCTGGCACTGGCAGGCGCCCGAGCAGTTGGAGTTTTTACTGACCCAGCGCCTGCAAACACCCGCCCAGGCGCTAGCGCCGTACTGGCAAGTACGTTCAGCTGAAAGCCCCGACGAGCATTTTGAACGGGTGCGCCTGACGGCAGCGTTTTGGCAGGGAGATACGCCGCCATGAAACAGGCTTTGTGCATTGCAAGTTTGAGCGGCCTGGCGATGACGGCAGGTTGTGCCAACACACAGCCGAACACGTTTACTTTTACGGCAGATTTGCCGCCTGACTTTGCCTACCAGGCGGCGGTGTACTACGTGCCCGCCCCAGGCGAAACCTGCACCGTCGAGACCCGGTATAACAAAGCGCCGGTGTTCAATAGGGAGTGGCGCAAGGCATACAAAGCTGATTCCGAAATCATTATTCGCCGAACCCGTATGGGTTGCCCACTGGTGATCAATCGCATCGAGCTCGAAATCAACTCCGCCTATGGCAAGGACTGGGGGGATATCAGTCAAGATTCAGCCAACGTCGTGATTCGCGATGAGCTGGAAGCGCAATACAAAGGCACGTTCAGCGAAGCGGGTGAAAGTACTTTCTATGGCCAATGCCAGTGGTTGTTCCGTACTGCTGGGCCCAAACGACGCATCGTAAAAATCCTCGACTGCAAAAAAACCAACCCACAGGGCGAGCTTGGACATGGGCGTCCTTTCTCGGCGTACACCCTTGATCAACTACCGGGTAAGGCCGTGAGGATGAAGATCAAATTGGCGGACGAGGAAAGACCCGCCATTGGAGACACTTGGGTGAAGGTGCCTAACGGTTGGAAACGCTGCATGGGCAAACACTTTGAGGACCCATACGCATTTTGTTATGGCAATTACCAGGACTTCAGCGATTTTCAAATGCCCGACGGACAGAAATGCACTATTTACCCCGATTGTACGGAATAAGGAGATTCGCGTATGACGTCATTGCAAAAAGAATTGGAGTCACGGCTGAGCCATCGCAACCTGACCTGCCCTATGGGGGGTAGGTGGAGCAGTTTTCAGCTCGTCGATGAGTTTGGCTCTGGCGAGCCTTATGCAGGGCTGGCTTATGTCGCTACCGATTCAGAAGGACAAGGATACCCTGGCAATCTGGATATCATGGGTGTTGGCAAGGTTACCAACCACCATGCGGGACCGATTGTCCTGCTTTTTGCTCAGAAGTATCAGGGGTTTGAAGATATCTACTCATTTCTACAAACAAGACCCCACTACCCCCTCCAAATCACCGAACTACAAGTCCGCGCCGAGCAAACCCGCTACCTGAACCCAAACGCCACACGCACCCGGGAAAATCCCGCACAAGCCTGTGCAGACGATTTTTTCCAAGTGGAAGTACGGCACCTGGTCAAGCATGTCGCGCATTTGCCGCCCGAGGTGTACCGCCATTACCCACTTCCTGCAGGACCGGCACGGCTGATGGGCGAACATGGCAAGCTCGGCTTAGCGTTGATGCCACAAAAACACACGGTGCTGGAAGTTCGCCCATTACGCGCCTTGCGTCCCATGCTGTCCACCTCCCCCGAATTCTGTGCGCTGAACTTGTATCAATTGGCGCTCATGTCGACCCTGACCTATTGCCCCTTCGGCCAGACACCTGACAAGGCTCCGATAAAAACGCCGGTGAGCTTCACCGAGCAACCAAGCGTGGGCAACTGGTTCGCGGACGCATTGGCCAAGTTCGAAGAACTCGGGGAGTTCTATCCGGAGCAGACAAAACCCTATTACCCTCTGTATGAGGACGTGCCCTACTCCAAACGCTTGGAGATCGTACCGTTCGATCCGGCCCTCTACGCGGTCAACGATCCGGAATTGGGTGTACATCAGGAACATCCGGCCAAAGTCCATTTTCTCGACGATACCGATAAGGAAGAAGGCACTGATACCCAGGCCTACATCACCCACAATGACGAATTGGTCCTGATCGCAGTACGTGGCACCCAGCAGTCCGCCGACTTCCTGCGGGATGCGGACGCGCTTCAGGTGCCGTTTGAAGAAGGTGTCGGCCGGGTGCATCGAGGGTTCTATGGCGCCGCCAAAAAAACCGCAGCCTTCGTGACGAGCTATCTGGACAGGTTTCATGCGGGGCAAAAATTGCTGATTTGCGGGCACAGCCTGGGAGGAGCCGTGGCGCTGTTGCTCTCGGAGATACTGCGACGCAGAGCGGGCTTCGACTACACCCTCCAGCTCTACACCTACGGCGCACCCCGCGCCGCCGACGCCACCTTCACAAAAAACGCCGAAGCCCTGGTGCACTACCGAATGGTCAACCACAACGACCCGATACCCAGCGTCCCCGGCAGTTGGATGAATACCAAGAGCGGTGTTTATGGCACAGGGTTGGCCCTTACGTTCGCCAATGTACCGGTCGGCCTTTCCGTGTTCGTGGCGGGCATCACCAACCTGACGGGCGAGCCCTACGAACACCACGGCATCTTGCGGCACTTCCTGCCGGTGGAGTTCGATCGCAAGGAGCGGTCTTCGATTCTCTGGATGCCCCATTGCGACACCATCACCCAACACGCCGCCTGCGAAGTGGCCCTCGAGCATAAACATGGCTTGCCGGACCGCCCGGCCTTACTGACCCAACTCATCCAGACCGGTGATCACTTCATGGTCCCCAGCTACATTCCCGCTTGCTGGGCGACCTTGCGCCGTTGGCAGGAAGCGCAGATAAGCGGAAGCACATTGGCGACAAAACGCGAATATGAGTGGATCGATCATGCGCTGACACGGATTACCCAACAGTTGCGCGATGAAGAGCGCTACCTGGCAGGACGGCGCGCGCCTAATGGGCGTAGCGAAAGCGCCATCAACATTGCGCTCATCCGTGAGGTCGACAAGCTGCACAACACCCGCGCGCGCCTGGCGACGCTGCGCACCGCGTCGGTCAGCGAAAAAGACGTTTACGGAAGCCTGGTGGAACAACCCGAGCAACTGGCACACAACCTGGCCCGCTGGCAGGCACACCCGGAGAACAGAGTGGCAGAGCAACTGGCGATGGCACCAACCCTGGATGACGACGGTGAATTGATCCGCGGAGCCCATGGGTATGCGATCGGTAAACCCTATACGCTGGATCTCGATTCCATCATCTGATCGACAATTGCTCCGCCGAGTGGGAGCAAGCTTCCTGGTAATGGACTGCGTACGCCTTCAGGCCGGGGAGGTACGTGATGCCGCCATCGCGAGCAAGCTCGCACCCACAGGAGGTTGGCGGCGGGTGTCCGTTCTGCGCACACCTCGGGATGGTTAGCGACTTGGTCTTTTGCGCTGTGTGGCTTCATGCAGCGCTGCGTGCCGGGGGATAATGTCCCAAACTCGCGAGATTCGACAACCCACAAAAAGAACCATTTAAAATAATTTTAACCATAGTTGACCAAATGGTTTTTTTAGGCGAGCATGGTTTCACCTCCTCGACTTCCGAGGAGGGTTACCGGAATCATTCCCATGACTGATGCTGAAAAGGCCGAAACGGTCTCCTACACGCTGCGCAATCTAAGCAGCAGCTTGGACAAGACCATCGCCGCCGTTGCCAATACCCTTGGCAAATCGAAAAACGCCCTGATCCTTGAGACCTTGGAGCGGGAGTTTTACAACTACATCTCCACCTATGCCCGGTCGAATTTGCTGGTTTCGGCGATGGATGCCGAGCTGGCAAAAAAATTCGGAATCGAGATTCTTTCGGAGTGGTATGAAAGCGAGCACACCATCCAGTACGACCGCTACCTCAGCACCAAACTGAAGCTGGATAGCATCGATAAAATGGATGCCGTGTTTAAAGGGAACCTCCCATTGCTTGAACTGCGCGCCCAGCAGCTTGTAAATAAGGGTTACATGCGACTGCCACGGGGCATCTCCTTGACGTTTGCCCTGTTCATCGAGATCGCCAAGCAAAAAGACGAGGCGCTGATTCACGAGATTCGCAAAGGGCTGTTCGGAATCACCAAGGACTTCTACGAGTCCTTGAACGAAATTCGTGCCGCCCTCTCGCTTCCCGCCATCAAGCCCCAATGATTGAAAAGATGCACTGAATGGCCGGTCTCTCCGGAGGGGCCGGTCATTCATTTACTCTTCTCCTTTCCCCTAAGCACGCTTGTTCGCTGCAACTTTTCCAAACCTCTCAAGCCAACTGCCCCAATGCCCCAACCCCGAGCACGCCCGCGCCAACAAGGGGCGATTTACGGTCAAACCTTTTGGCCATTTCGATCCCCTTTTGGCCTCTCCTGCCGTTCTCTGAAACGCCGCGCGCCGCAAGACTGTGTTCAAACCGACTAGCCTTGCGGAGAACAAAAAAATGCTGACGATCTACTCAGACGATCACCACCTGCACCACGGGCGCTGCGAGTTGATGGATGGGCAATTGATGCCCTGCTTCGAGATGCCGTCCCGGGCCGATCATGTGTTGGAGCGGGTCAAGGCGCGGGGGTTGGGGCCGGTGGAGGCGCCGCAGGATTTTGGCCTGGGGCCGATCCAGCGCATCCACAGTGCGGCGTACCTGGAATTCTTCAAAGGCGCCTGGGACCGCTGGGCCAAGTACAACCGCGAAGGTGATTTGTTGCCCTTCACCTGGCCGGCGCGAACGCTGCGTTCGGTCATTCCCACGAGCCTGCACGGCCAGTTGGGTTATTACAGCTTCGATGGCGGTGCGCCGATTACCGCCGGTACTTGGCAGGCGGCCTACAGCGCCGCGCAAGTGGCCCTCACCGCTCAGGCGGACATCCAGCGCGGCGCGCGCAGTGCCTTTGCGTTGTGCCGCCCACCGGGGCACCACGCCGCCGGCGATTTGATGGGTGGTTATTGCTACTTGAACAACGCCGCCATCGCCGCCCAGGCCTTTCTCGACCAGGGCCATCAGAAGGTCGCGATCCTGGATGTGGATTACCACCACGGCAACGGCACCCAATCGATTTTCTATGAGCGCAGCGACGTGTTGTTCGCCTCGATCCACGGTCACCCCGAGGCGGAGTTTCCGTTCTTCCTCGGGTATGCCGACGAGCAGGGCGAGGGAGACGGCGAAGGCTTCAATTTCAACTACCCTTTGCCGGCCGGCTCGGGTTGGGACACCTGGAGCGCGGCGCTGGAGCAGGCCTGCGGGCAAATCCGGGGTTACGACGCCGATGTCATCGTCGTGTCCCTGGGTGTCGACACGTTCAAGGACGACCCCATCTCGCAATTCAAGCTCGACAGCCCGGATTACCTGGCGATGGGCAAGCGCATCGCGGCGCTCGGCAAGCCGACGCTGTTCGTGATGGAAGGCGGCTACGCGGTGGCAGAAATCGGCATCAATGCCGTGAACGTTCTTGAAGGTTTCCAAAGCGCCCCATGAGGAACAACAGCATGAATAGACTCAAGCGTTTTATGGCTCCAGCCGTGTGCGCCGCGCTGCTTTGCGGCGCTGTCCAGGCCGAGGAGCGCACCCTGCGCGTCTACAACTGGTTCGACTACATCACGCCCAAGGCCCTGGACGATTTCAAGGCCCAGAACAGCCAGGTCAAGCTGGTCTACGACATCTTCGACACCAACGAGGCCCTGGAGGCCAAGCTACTGACGGGTAATTCCGGCTATGACGTGGTGGTGCCGTCCAACGTGTTCCTGGCCAAGCAGATCGAGGCCGGGGTGTTCCAGCCCCTGGACCGCAGCAAGCTGCCGAACTGGAACCACCTCGATCCCAAGCTGATGAAGCTGATCGAAGCCAACGATCCGGGCAACAAGTTCGCCGTGCCCTACATGTACGGCACCATCCTGATCGGCTTCAACCCGGACAAGGTCAAGGCCGCCCTGGGCGACAACGCGCCGGTGGACAGTTGGGACCTGATCTTCAAGGAAGAGAACATCAGCAAGCTCAAGCAGTGCGGCGTGGCGCTGCTCGACTCACCGTCGGAGATCCTGCCCCTGGCCTTGCAGCACCTGGGCCTGGACCCCAACAGCAAGAAGCCGGCGGACTACGCCAAGGCCGAAGCGCTGATGATGAAGATTCGCCCGCACATCACCTATTTCCACTCCTCCAAGTACATGGCCGACATCGCCAACGGCGACATCTGCGTGGCGGTGGGTTATTCCGGCAGCTTCTCCCAGGCGGCCAACCGCGCCAAGGAGGCCAAGAACGGCGTGACGGTGGACATGCGCCTGCCCAAGGAAGGCGCGCCGATCTGGTTCGACATGCTCGCCATTCCCAAGGGCGCCGCCAACCCAGGGGACGCCTACGCCTTCATCAACTATTTGCTGCAACCGCAGGTGATCGCGCCGGTCAGTGATTTTGTCGGCTATCCGAACCCGAACAAAGACGCGACGGACATGGTCGACCCGGCGATCCGCAACAACCCCAACCTGTACCCGACCGAGGCGGCGATGACCACGCTCTATACCTTGCAGCCGTTGCCAAGGGACGCCGAGCGGGCGCGGACACGGGCCTGGACGCGGATCAAGTCCGGCCAGTAGCTCTGCCTGTAGCGAGGTTTGTCTGGCCCGGGGATAGGGTGGCCTCTCACCCGGGCTGACACCGCGCCCTATACATAGTTACCACCCTCCCTGTTTTGCCGCGCCCTAGCATGGCGTTCCCGAAGCGTTCGGCTTTGGGCATGCCATGTATCGCGAGACAGGGAGACTCAGATGACCCAACCCGTAACCCCTACACCCGCCGCACCCGACGCCAGCGTTGGCGATGCGGTGCTCAACCAGTTGCTCGCCGGCCCGACCTCGCCGGAGGTAGCCGCCGCCCTTCTGCGCAGTGCGCTCAAGAAGCTCTATCCCCATTTGCATCTGGACCCGAACAATACTGTGATCGGTGAACCGGACTGGGAAATCGTCGACGGCCAGATCGTTGAGCGGCCCACGCGTTACCAGACACTCAGCAACATGCTGGCGGCACGGATGAATGAGGACTATGCGACGCTGCTGATAGAGGGCTTTCACTTTCTGACCCACCTGCCACTGACAACCCCCGAGGTGCACCTGCCGGTGCGCATCGCTCAGATCGGCAGCCTGATCAATGAACTCGCGCCCGTGATGGTGTCCGCCTGCCAGGAACAGCAACTGGCGTACTGGAACGCCACGATCGGCACCGCGCCGCCGCGCTGGCATGAGCTCTCCAGCCTGCTGCACAGACTCTGGGACGTTAAGCAGGTCAAGGGCTGGACGGACTCCGACTGTGCCATGGCCAGGCAACTGTTCCTGTACCCCGACCTGCAGGACCGCAAGGCCAACGACCCTTATGACACCCATGCGTACCTGATCGACTTCGATGAGGTGGATGGCGACAAGTTGACACGCATGATCGACAACTCCCTGGTGGTGCTGATCGGAACCGTCGACAAAAAACAGACCATCCTCGCCTACTCGCTGCGTCGCAGCTACGAGAAGTTCGACTCGCTGCAAGCATTCGAGCAGACCCTGCCTGATCATCTGGGCAACGTGGAGGGCAAGAAGATCCAGTGGCGCTTCTTTGAGCCCGAAGGCAACATTTTCGATCACAAGGCCTGCGGCTTGATTGCCACCCAGATACAGATCCTGGGCTCTCCCGAGATCCTGAAAGGGTTCATGGCCGACGACAACGAGCAGCCCGCGCTCAGAGGCACACGGACCGACACCGGTCCTGATGCGGTCTGGTACGAGAAGCAGATGCCTGACTGGCTCCAGCAAGCATCGACGTCCGACCAGATCCTGTTCGCCCAACACATGAAGAACCTGTCCGCGCTGAGCAGCTCCCATGCCGGCAAGACCTACCTGGACGATATTCCCCCCATCAAACACTATGCGCTGAACGCGTTGAAACAGCAGATGCAATCGGAGCATGCCGACGCCGCTACGCTCGACCCACAACGGATCGAACTGCAAATCCGCAGCCCCGTCGTCTGGGGCACCTTCGTTGTTCCCGGCAAAATCGAGATCACGCGGCTCAACCTCGTCGACCTGGCGCTACAGAACCTGATTGCGCTGCCCCTTGGCGACAAAGTGGTCAGGTCTCTCGACGGCGACAAGCTGCCCGGATGGATGACGGTCGATTACGTCGAAAATCTGGTGACCAAGGTCGACATCGGTCGCGTTTATCCCGAACTGGTCAAGAGCAAGCTACTGGGCGATACCGTCGAATCGACCCGCCGGGAAAATCTCTACACGGCTCAGCTACGCATCCAGTTACCCATGCTGGCGCTGGAGAGCAAGATTCGCGGCGATTGCAACATCGACGAGCGCGGCTACCGTTACATCGCCGCCGTGATGGAGACCGACGAAGCCGAGCGCAAGGTCGACGGACAGACGATCGTCATGCGCGAGCTGGCTTTCGTCTCCGGCCAGTCCCATGGCACTGCGGGGGACGTCGTGACCAACATGTTCGTGATCGGTCCGCAGGATTTCGATGCAGGCCCCTGCGTGCTCTATCGCCCGCTGCTGGAACCGCAGCTGTGCCAGTATCCGACGCCGAGCAATCTGATCTACGCCATCCGGCAGACACCCTCCTTGCGTCAATCGGTGCTGGCCTGGCTGCCCGACGGAGTACGCGAGAACTACAGCCGATACCTCTTTTCCGGGCCGATCCCCTCGCCCTGGATGATCGTCGAATTCGCCACCGACCCCTTCTCTTCGTGGACCAACAGCGCCCCCGTCAGCTTGAGCAACCAGACTCTGGGGGCGGATTTTCTGCCGCGGTTGTTCAGGTCCAATGCCGAGGCCCTGACCGCCCTCGCTGACCGTCAGTCTGTGTCCAATAGCGAGAACCGCTGGGCAACCTTCAAACAGGCCAGTTGGTTGATTTTCAACCTGGCCCTGCCCTACCTCGGGGCTGCGGCAGGCACCGCCATCTGGCTTTGGCAAATCCTCGACGACGTTGAAACGATGACACAAGGCGACGAAGAAACCGACAGCCAGGCCACATGGGAAGCGTTTGTCGACCTGTTGCTGAACATGGCCATGGCGATTACCGCACACGCCATCGAGCGCGCCCGGGAGAATACTGGCAGCCGCCTGACAGAAGCCCCCCAGGTCGTGCCCGAGCTGGAAAAACTGGCCAAGCCTGCGCCCATCATCGAACAATTCATACCGCCCAAGGACACCAGGCTGCCCGCCGAGCACTACGACACCATTCATTCCAGTGGCGCCTTGGCGGGCAAGTCCGGCGAGCATGCCAAGCTGCTCAGGCCCTTGAGCGTCAACAAGCCCGAGCACGCCGAACAGCTCAAAAGCGAAGGCCCGCTCAAGGGCCTCTACCAACAGGGCGATGACTGGTTCGCCAAAATGGCCGACAAGTGGTTCAAGGTAAAGGTGGAAGGGGACCATGTGTCCATCGTCGACGAAAAAGACCCCTCCCACCCAGGGCCGGCGCTGATGCGCCATGCCCACGGCGAATGGCATGTCGACACGCGCCTGCGTCTGCGCGGTAGCGGATCGAAAGGTGCCCGGCAGGAGGTTATCGCCGATGCCAGGCGCCGTGGCACTCAGCTGCTGGCCCAGTTGACTCGCTTCGAAGAAAAGAAAATCGAAGGCCAGAAGTTGCTGACCATGGATGCCAAGGAGCTGGGTAAGGCGTCCGGCTCTGCCAAGGAGCTCAAACGCATCATCTATTTGAGTACGTTGAAGACGCAACGGGAAAGCTACGAAGAAGCGTTGAAGATCCTGACCGAATGGCCGGTCTTTCAATCAAGGCCCGACGCGCCTCAAGTCCGACTCGGCTACTTGAACGCGCAGATCAATTTCACGTTCGAGGAAATAGACGCGCTGAAGGCTCGCTTCACCCCCGCCCTGAGAGAAGCCCTGGACATGGCCACTTCGACGATCGAGGAAGTCGAGCAGCAACACGTCGATGCTGCCGATGCCATGATCCGGGTCGGTGACGACATGATCGAGCGCCTGGATTACATGGAAACCCGCTTCTACCGACTCAAGAAGCAGGGGCGCGAAGGCTTTGAATTCCTGCGCCAGCACCGCGGGAAAATGCCGGCCTACAAAAGCGATGCGATCCGCCTGATCCAGTTGGACATGTATCGCCACCTCTGCCTGTCGCTCGACAGCATCCACACCGTGCCTGAGGGGTGGGCAGATCTCAACCAAGTGGTCGATAACATTACGGTTGCGTTCCAAAGCCTGCACGACGCCATCGAGGAGCGAAGTGTGATCAGGCTGGACGAACAGATCGATGCATTCGGCAGCCTGACGGAACAGTTCACCGCCATCGAAGAACATCTCGAATACCTGGGCGATGAATATAAGGCCAGTGTGCGCCCGGCAGAACTCAATCGACTGATAAAGCAGATTGGCCAGACCAAGAAACGCGCAGTCCGTCACCTGGCCTGGGCCCTCGATGAGCGAAGCAACCGGCGCAGCCTCGGCAACCCGTACGAGCAGCGCCCCCGGCCTCGGAAAAAGTTCATCAGGGCGCGTTTCTGGGGTCTGGTCAGTGGCGAACCCCGGCTCTCGAAAACCAAGGAAGAGACGGGCTGGGTCGATGTGAAAAACCCGCTTTCAGAAAAAATCATTGCCACGTTTCATCGCAAGGAAACTGGTGAGTGGGTACCTCACGTCATCGCCGAAGCGCCGGCGCCCGTTCCTGCGTTGGCAACCAGCATCACCAAGGGCAAGACCCTGATTGACGGGCTGGCAGCGTTCAAGACGCAAATCCAGGAATACGCCAACAAACCCAGTCGATCACCCACCGGCATCGGGATGATTCTGAACGCACACGCAGGCCGCATGGAGAAAGTCGCCGTGGCGATCACCAAGGCGCTGGACAATGCCTCTAACGAAACGGTGGGTGTGTCGGCCCAGGACCGGCAGTTGGCCGAGTCCACCCGCAAAGCACTCAAGCAGGCGTCCAAGACCCTTTATGAGGAAGGGTTCGAAGGCATCCTCAAGATCATCAAACAACGGCCACCGACCATGAGTGGCTTGATATGGCTTAAAAGCCGGAACCAGATTTCCATCATTCGGCAAAAGAACCGGCAACGCCTCAGAGGTCCTGTTTATGGCTATCTGGACCGGTACGAGATCACGGACCTGAAAGAGAACAAAACGCTGTGGTTCGCCGACTTCCGTTATTCCACTGACTGGGCGCCTGCCCATGCTTATCTGTCGGCGCGTTTGAAAACACCGGAACAAGTCAGCCTGGGCCGGGCCGCGGACTCGACCAAGGAATTGACCCAGCGGCAACTGATCGATCTTTACCGCAGCGAAATCGCCGTGGACCAGGCCAAGGAGGTGTTCTTTCCAAAACGACTGTCGTGACGGACAAAGCCAGGCGTCTGTCGATGCCCGGCACTCATGTCTGCCAGGCCTTCGCCAGACGCGCCAGCGCGGCATCGATCGTCGCTGGCGGGACCGCCGCAAACCCCAGCACCAGCCCCGCCCGTACCTGCGTTGGGGTAGTGGCAGGCAACCAGTAGCTGCTCAAGCCATTGACCTCGACGCCGACTTCGGTGGCCCGGGCGATCAGCTCGCGCTCGCGCTCGATGTTGTCCACCGGCACCGTGACGTGCAATCCGGCGACGACCGTGGGCATGGCGCCGACGCCGTTCAACGATTTCGGCCAACCGGCCAACAGCGCGTCACGCCGGACCAGCGCAGCGCGGCGCATGCGCCGGATGTGCCGCTGGAAATGTCCGGCGGCCATGAACTCGGCCATCACCGCTTGGGTGCTGACTTCCGAATGGCGCACATCCACCGCGCGGCGGCGGGCGAAAGCATTGACCAAGCCAGGTGGCAATACCAGATAGCCCAGGCGCAGGGCCGGGAACGCCACTTTGCCGAACGTGCCGACGTAGAGCACTCGGCCCTGGCGATCCAGTGCCGCCAAGGGTGCCAGCGGCGCACCGCTGTAGCGATATTCACCGTCATAGTCGTCCTCGACTATCCAGCCGTTATTGCGCTCGGCCCAGTCCAGCAGTTCCAGTCGCCTCGGCAGGCTCATGACCACCCCGGTCGGGTATTGATGCGAAGGGGTGACATAGGCCAGCCGACAGTCATTCAACGAGCCGAGCACCGTGCAGTCCAGACCGTCACCGTCTACCGGTACGCCTCTGACGTCGGCACCGGCGACGGCAAACGCATGCCCGGCGGCGCGATAACCCGGGTTTTCCACAGCCACGACGTCGCCGGGGTCCACCAACAGCTGTGCACAAAGGCTGATGCCCTGTTGCGCGCCGCTGGTGATCACAATTTGTTCAGCGGCGCAGTGCAGGCCACGGGAGCTGCGCAGGTAGGCCGCGATCAGGCCGCGCAAGCGCGCGTCACCTTGCGCGTCGCCGTAACACAGTTGCTGCAGATCCGGCTTGCGCCAGAAAGCCGCATTCAGCTTGGCCCAGACGTCGAATGGGAACAAATCGAACGCCGGAACCCCGACTCGAAACGCCTTGGGCGGGCCACTGGGCGGCTGGGGCAAATGGTGTTTTTCGACACGGTTCAAGGCACCGCTGTGGATAACTTTACTGGATGGGCCTACAGGTAAATCGAGCCAATCTGTGGATAAGTCTGTGGGTAAGCCTGTTGAAAACCCTGTGGATACTTTTGTGGATATGTTTTTCAGCTGCAGTGTCGTCGAAGACAGTTTCGCCACATAAGTCCCATCGCCCACGCGCCCTTCGATGAAGCCCTCGGCATAGAGCTGGTCGTAAGCCCGCACCACGCTGTTGCGGGAAATCGCCAAGGCCGCTGCCAGGTCACGGCTGGCGGGCAGACGCGTGCCACTGGCCAGGCGCCCGTCCAATACTCGCGCGCGTAACGCCTGATACAGCTGACGACTGAGCCCCTGACGGCGGTCCAGTTCGATTCCGGCAGGGTTGAACGACAGGGGTGGCACGGCGGTGTTCATGATGATCCTCGCAAATGGACCTATCGAATTGGTCATAAGTGGCTCTTACAACAGACCAATAGCCTGCCTAGGATGCTCCCATTCGCCAAGGAAAATCGTCATGTACAACCCGAAAGCCTTTGCCGTCGAAGACCTGCCCCAACTGCATGGCATGATGAATGATTGCCGTCTGGCCGTATTGATCACTCAGGGTGAACACGGCTTGCTGGCCAGCCACTTGCCGCTGTTGCTGGACACCCAGCAAGGCCCCAATGGCAGCCTTTACGGGCACATGGCCCGGGCCAATCCACAATGGCGCGACCTGCAAGCCGGCGCCGAAGCCTTGGTGATCTTCGCCGGAGCCGATGCCTACGTGAGCCCGGGTTTCTACCCCAGCAAGGCCGAACACGGCAAAGTCGTGCCGACCTGGAACTACGTGGCGGTGCACGCCTACGGCACGGCCGAGGTGTTCAGCGACCCTCATCGTCTGCGCAACCTGGTCGGCGCCCTCACCGATCGCCACGAAAGCGGTCGCGCCCAGCCGTGGACAATCGACGATGCGCCAGCCGAGTACATCGACAGCATGCTCAAGGCTATTGTCG
Source organism: Pseudomonas sp. NFACC16-2 (assembly GCF_900119205.1). NCBI lineage: Bacteria > Pseudomonadati > Pseudomonadota > Gammaproteobacteria > Pseudomonadales > Pseudomonadaceae > Pseudomonas > Pseudomonas sp. NFACC16-2. The sequence goes on from NZ_FPIX01000044.1 coordinate 39,621, forward strand.
GTTTCGCCCTGCCGATCCAGCGCCTGGAAGGCAAGTGCAAGCTCAGCCAGAACCGCAGCCCGGCGGATGTCGCTGGCGTGCGCAACGGCCTCGCCGCCAGCCTCGACCCACAGGACCAGATGCTCGCGCGGCTGGTGCCTGATCCATCGTCCAAGGAGTGAATATGAGCCAGATTGAAATCCGCCTCGTCAGCGCAGACGATCACGCCGCGTGGCTGCCGTTGTGGCAAGCCTACCTGCGGTTCTACAACACCGAACTGCCGGACGCGGTCAGCCAAAGCACCTGGCAGCGTTTACTCGACGACCGCGAGCCAACCCACGGCGCCCTGGCATGGAATGGCGACACGGCGGTGGGCCTGGTGCATTTCATCTACCATCGCTCGAACTGGAGCATCGAAAACTCCTGCTACCTGCAAGATTTGCTGGTGACGGAGCAGAGCCGTGGCACCGGTGTCGGTCGCCAGCTCATCGAGTTCGTCTACCGCACGGCCAAGGCCGATGGTTGCTGCAAGGTGCACTGGTTGACCCACGAAACCAACGCCACCGCGATCCAGCTCTACGAGCGCATCGCCGAGCGTCCAGGCTACATCCAATTTCGCAAAGCCCTGTAAGGAGCGCAGCATGTCGACTTCACTCGCCGATTGGAAAGGTGTCCCGGCGCCGTCTACGCAGTTGATTGAAGGGCGTTTCATCCGCCTGGAAAAACTCGACCCGGCACGCCATGCCGACGGCCTGTGGCAAGCCCTTGAAGGCCCCGGGGCCGACCCGAAGCTCTGGGATTACTTGCCTTACGGCCCATTCAAGGACCGCGGCGCTTTCGATGCCTGGCTGGACAATCATGCGGCCAATACCGACCCGTACTTCTTCAGCGTGATCGACCGCGCCAGTGGCGACGTGCAGGGCATTCTCAGCCTGATGTCCATCGTCCCGGCCCAGGGTCGCATCGAGATCGGCCACGTGACCTTCGGCGCGCCGATGCAGCGTTCGCCGAAGAGCACCGAGGCGGTGTACTTGTTGGCCAAGGAGTCTTTCGCCTTGGGTTATCGCCGCCTGGAATGGAAGTGCAACAACGGCAACGCCCGCTCCAAATACGCCGCCGAACGGTTAGGGTTCACCTTTGAAGGTGTGTTCCGCCAGCATATGGTGGTCAAGGGGCAGAACCGCGACACCGCGTGGTACTCGATGCTCGACTCGGAATGGCCGGCGATTGGGGCGGGATTCGAACGCTGGCTGAGCGAGGAGAACCAGCGCGAGGGTGGGCAGGTGCTGGGGTTGGTGGAGTGTCGGTCATCTGTTGTGGGGGACTGAGGGTCCGCTATCGCGAGCTTGCTCGCGATAGCGGCGGCACAATCAACACCACCGCCCGACCATCACGAGCACGTCACCGTCACTCCGGTTTAGGCTTCACCTCACCAATACTCTTGAGTGAATCCGGGGTTACGCCTCGTCTTGCGTACTGCCAGGCCCAGTCTGGAATGGCCAGGTGACTTTCCACATACACGGCAAAATCCAGGCGGCTATGGCCCAGGCGATCGGTCGGGAAATCGAAGTTATACAGATACTGCTGGGCCCGCCGTTGGCCGATGGACAGCAGCCGCTGGATAATCTGGTTTGCGCGGAATTCTTCCGGCGCAAGGCTGCCTCTCAAGGCCAGGGCAAGATGCAACTCGGAATTCAGCGCCCTGGGTTCGGCCAGTGCCTTTCGGATGGTGGCGTCGCTGAAGTGCGGCCCGATCAGGTCGGCCCAGATCTGGCTGGCGTAATCCTTTCGGAGTTTCTGCAGAGAGCTCCACAGATTCGGGGTCTCGAATAACAGGGCAACCCTGGCGTTGGACGGCGGCTGCCCCGCAAAGCTGAACAGTTTTGCGACCGCGGGGATGTCGTTGTCCATGATGTTGCCCCACGCGCCCCCCAGGAACACCAGGAAATCCGCCAGCTCCTCTTGATGCGTGACGATGTTGTGCAGGTTCCGGTCGTCAAACAACTGCATCCAGTCGACATCGATGCTTTCGGTGCGCTGCAATTCGCTGTAGCGGGTGCTCGCATACTCCGCAAGAAGCTGGAAACGCCTATCGGACAAGGTCGGGTTACGCAGCCACCGGGCCACTTCGCCGACCCGCAACAAACCGCCCAGGTTATGCGCGATGATCGGCGACCTGAACAGAAAATTCGCCCGTCTCAGCAAGACGGGAAAACGCCCGAGAGCGGTCTTGAACAAGTTGACAGTCCTATCGGCCCTGTCCGTGTAAATGAAATGATCGAACAGCTCCGAAGTATCATCAACGTACTTGCCGGCATCTGCTACCAATAGACTCTTGGCATCATCCAGATCGTCGCTATTGACCAGGTAGGCCCCATCGAGCAGGGCTTCAAGCTGGTCTTCGTCCAGATGACCGTGCAGCGCTTCGTCATACAGGATATAAGCCGAACTGTTATTGGGATGGTGATTGACCAGTTGCCTTGCGGTCACGCCGTACTCCAGCAGGATATGGGCCACGTCAGGAGTCATCAGCAGGAACTGGTCATCAAGCAGCTTCTGGATCAGTTCAGGCTCAACGGGCCCCACCAAGAGATCCTCGAACAGTTGCTGCATGGTTTGTCGCTCTTCCCCGGAATACGGCGCATAAACGCTGGCCACCAATTTCGCCGGCGGCCGCCGCGACAATAGGCGTCCGACTTGTTGAAGGATTTCGGTTGGCAACCTGGAGGCCGGATTGGCCGTGATTGCCATACGCACCGAACTGTTCGCATGCAACTCCAGGTAGCGCAAGGTGGGTTGGAACAGGCGATGCGGGTTGGGCGCGCCATAGACGATCCGGGTGAGATCGAGCACCGCGGCCGAACCCAACAGGTTGTCCAGCGAAGACGCATTCTCGAAGAGCGCCTCTTGTGTCCCAGTGGGTGGCGGTGCCACGTATTGTTCGATCTGTGGATGCTGATCGATGTAGTCGGCCACTTCATTTCGCAAGCCTTGCATGGAGAACGTTTCCTGGGCCTGTCCTTCATTCAGCCCGCGGGTGACGGCATTGAAGAAACAATCGCCGTCGGCAGGAATCTTCACGACCTTTCCATTCAATTCCAGGCTGTAATGGTCCTGGGTCATGCGCGTCAGGACGATATCCGTCTCTGCTCTATCCGGGTGGATTTCCATCGGATAGATGGTTTCTTCCTGTCCGGGAGTGAAGCGCACCGACCAGACCTGTTCAGGGACCTGTCGGTTGATGATCAGCAGACTGCGGTTTGGCGGCCAATTGGCCAGGCGCGTCATGATCGACGGAATCAGGTCCATCAGTTGATTGTTCCAGGTGCCTGGCGTGCGAATTTGCGCGGAAAGAACGGAAGAAGAAAAGGCCGCTTTCTTAGGTTTCGAAGGGCCTGGCTGGGGGTTCAAATCCCCTGGCCGTTTTCCACCGCCCCGGCCAAATCCTACGGCACGCCATTCGCCATCGGACGTCCGCGCCACGGTACTTCTCATCACCCCACTGGAGCGCAGGCTCAATCCCGTTATCGGGTCGACCAGAGTGGCATCGGTCGCGTTCAGCTTCGTCGCGTCATGTACACGGAACACCGTGCCGTCGGGCTGGCGCACATACACGGGACGCGCCGTTACGCGCCCCGTCGCGAGGTCGCTGACCGTCGCACGATAGAAGCCCCGGGCGTCCGCTGCCAGGCCTTGTATCACCGAGGTATCCGCCACGGCATAACGGCCGTAGATCGCGCTATCCAACGGCAATCCGGTCAGCGCCTCCTCCGGACTCTGGCGTGCCGTCACCGCGCGGAAAAACGACTGGCTTCGCGTGGGCACCGCCACGCCTGCGGACAGGCGCCATCCACCGTGGTTCGCTATGGTGTGCACCAGCGCCAGGGTTCTCAAGTTCAGCGGAATGGCCCCGGTCCTGAATATCAGCAAACCGGTCTTGATGGCGCTCTTGAGCATCTGGATACCGGGCGCCAGGAACAGGCCGGCCAGTTCCAGGACAATCTCGATCACCACCTGCCCGAACCGGCCATAGGTTTGATGGCGGACATCCCGGTTGCTGTTGGAACGGTGATCGGCATGGGCGCTGTGAAAGTACACGTGCGCTCGATGCAGGTCCTCAAGCAGATCGCCAGTGATCAACGCGCCGCGAATCAACGGACGACCACCCTGCTGCCCCAGTGTCCGTTTGATTTCTGCCGGGTTGCTGGTGGAAATACGCGCCCGGAAATATTCTTGCCAGTCCTCACGGGGCAACAGCTGCGCAATGCCATCGCTCAGATCGGCAAACTCATGGAAGTCTTCCCCCTCGGGCGCATCCGGGAAATAAACGCCAACGGTGCCCTTGATATCCGGCCCCGCCTGATCGGAAAAGATCAGCGCGCCATCGATGCTGGTCGCATTGCTCTGCCTGGCCTGCTGCCCGCCCGCCGCCATGCTGCCACCCAGCAAAAGACCGTAGACGTGCACCGTGCGCCCCATGACCGGTGCGCGACGCGCGGCTGATGGCGAGCGCAGGACGGCGTCGAGCCAAAGGGCGAGCTTCTTTGCCGGTTTCGGAGGATTGAAAGCCTTATCGATCAGGCTGGCCTTGAATACGTCGTCGCCCTTGAGCGAGGCCTCGAAGACTTTGAATTTCAGATTGGCGAGGTACGCGCTTTGCCAGGCCTTTTTGTATTCCGGCTTGTGCATCGCCTCCTTGAGCATGGCTTGATAGCTGCCACCGGCATCGATGCTCGTCACCATCCGCGCGAGTTCGCGCCCGGTCAACGTGATGAAATAGCCGTTGGCCGGATTCCGGATGCGTTGGCCGTCCCCATCGACCAGGTAAGCGCTCAACACTTCGCGCATGCCGTTCGGGTATTGAGCCGGGCGCAGGTTGTCGAGCAACAGTTGGGTCAGGCTGGTGCTGCGCGACTGCCTTGGATTGGCGCGTTGGCCATAGAAAAACGTGACCAGGCTCTGGTCAGGGTCGGGATCGATGCCGGGGTGCACGGTTTTTTGCAGGTACTCCTTGACCTTCTGGCGGGTGAACTGCAACAAGGTCTGGATATCGCTACTGCCCAACTGATAGGCCGCCTCCAAGACCTGGGTTTCCAGGCTGCGATAGGTCGATTTCTCCGTACGCGTGGCGGTCTTGTAGAAATCGCCACGGCTGTTTTCAACCAGGATTTCCTGACGGACCGCCAGCGGCCCGGCCAGCGACAACATGGGCAAGTCCAGCGCATCCTCAACGTTCAGGGCAAAAGCGGTCAAAGCGACCGTCTCGTTTCCCGGAGCATTCAAATACCTTTCCAGGGCGGTGCTTTGAATCTGCAACAGGTCATCTGCCGCCACTTCAAACACAGACCCGGACAATTCAGAGGCAATATCCCGGATCGCACGCTTCCGCCCTTCGTAGATCGGGCTCACTTTATTGATCAGGTCTTGGGCAGAATTGAATCGCCGTATTCCGCCTTCCAGGGAGTACAGGAACAGATAGGGTTGATCGGTCCGCTTGATCACCATCGCCGCCGGCCATTTCTTCGGCGCTGCGGTGCCCATATCGAGCATGACGGCGTACACATGGGGAATGGGGGCCCGCAGCAAGCGGTTTCTGTCGGCCATGGAAGGATGGGTGGTGATGAGGTCCAACAGGCGATCTTCCTCTGCCTGCCGGGTTCGTGTGTCTGGGCTCGATTGGGTGCCTGGGTCGCGATCGATTTTGTACAGGTCGAAGAGATGCAAAAAACGTCGTGAAAGCAGATGAGCGAGCGTCGCCCGCGTTGTGGACGGCGCCGGCGTGTCGAGGACGTCCGTGGCGTTGTTCTGATTGCGAAAATGGAGGAAGTCATCGCGAAATTGGCGCTTCAAATCCTCATTGATGGTGGGCTGGGCGATATAGAACACAGCCTCCAGGGTCGCTGCCGTTTTCGTGTCCAATGGGCTGGCGAAGACGCTGTCGGCCTCTTCCACCGAGTCTGGGCGACTGAAGAACCCGACGCTGCCGACCGCGTAAGTGGGCGGTGTATCCGTCACCAGGCAGTCCAGCATCACGTCGGAAAAACGCTGCGACGAGGTCAATGAGCGGCTGCCCGTCGCGTCAACGGTAAAGTGATTCACATGCCAGTGATCCGGGTCGATGTCTTGAAGCAGCGATCCACGGAATTTTTTCTGCGGGATCTTCGCCTTGATCCGGCTGGCCAGCAGATTCTTGAGCACCGAGTCGAACGTTGGAAGAGCGGCAAACAAGCGCGCCAGTTTCACCTGATTGGTGTCCAGCAACGCCAATTGCCTGACCTGTTCTTTTTCACGGGCACCGAGCAGATTGCCCTGGGCATCCACCTCAGTCATGACGGGCTGGCCGATGCCCTGGTAGCCGGGCGCAATGCCGGCGCGCAATTGCTGCAGGACGTCTGGCGCAAGGGCCTTGCCGTTGACCCGCAGCGCCGTGAAGTCCAGGGACATGTGACTGATGTGGGGATAAATCCAGCCCTCGCGGGGGGAGTGGCCAGAGGAAGATCCGCGGCTTTGATGGGCGATCAGAAAGCCTTGGGTCACGGCGTCACGCAAAGGCACCGAGGTGCTCTGGGTGGCGGCGGCCGAGTCGATGGTCTCGACTTCTTGATACGTGACGTTGACCTGCGCATCGCCGGTCAGGCCCCATTGACCTAGCCATTGATCGGCGAATACATGCGGTTGAAATCGAGCGCCGTTGGCCAACAGGCTGATGGGTTTCAAGCGCGCGGCAGGAAGAGGCGACGGCGCGCCAGGTTCATGTTCGGAGAAGACAGGCATTGAAGTGTCCCGGTTGTGATGAGGACTGGGACCCTATCGCGCCGTTCGACCGTCAATGACATACATATGTATAGGGGTGGCTGGCGGGCTAGGAGAAAAGCGTAAGCCGGGATGTCTTCCAAATCGTGGCGAGGAAGCAAGCTCTCATGGAACAAAGTCATGAGCCGGCTAGCGCCGATTGATCGTTCCCACGCTCCCGCGTGGGGATCCCGCCAGGGACGCTCCGCGTTCCGCTTCTGCAAGGTGACGCAGAGCGTCACGGGATGCATTACCACGCAGAGCGTGGGAACGATCGGGTCGCGG
>NZ_FPIX01000045.1:0-46370 GCF_900119205.1 Pseudomonas sp. NFACC16-2
GATTACCACATGGCGCGTGCTTTACGGCCTGATGCTGGGACGTGCTTGTCCGGATTTAAGCTGCGAGATGGTGTTTGAGGCTTCGGAATGGAAAGCGGCCTATGTTGTGGTCAAACGGTGCCAACCGCCCTCTGTACCACCTTCTTTGGGCGAGATGGTTTTACTGGTCACAAGCCTGGGAGGCTACTTAGGGCGCAAAAATGACGGGCCTCCTGGCCCTAAGGCCATGTGGATAGGGATGCAACGAATACGCGAGTTTGTTATCGCGTTAGAAGCCCAGCGTGCGCTCATCGAGAGTTGTGTAGAACGATGAGCGCTCTGCGTGGGAATGCCTCAACGGACGCTCCGCGTTCGGCTCTTGGGGACGCGGAGCGTCCCGGGCTGCGTTCCCACGCAGAGTGAGGGAACGATCAGTGGGACTACCGCTGATGTACTAACCGGCCAGCCGCATAAGTCTGCGCCACCGTCCGGTCATCCCCCAGCGTCATCAGCACGAACAACCGCTCGGCAATGTCCTTGGCCTGCTTGAGGCGATAGCTCAGCAGCGGCGTGGCGTTGTAGTCCAGCAGCAGGAAGTCCGCATCGGAACCCGGTTGCAACGTCCCGATCTTGTCCTCCAGGCGCAGGGCCCGGGCGCCGCCGAGGGTGGCCAGGTACAGTGACTTGAACGGGCTCAGCCGCGCGCCCTGCAACTGCATCACCTTGTAGGCTTCGTTGAGGGTTTGCAGCAGCGAAAAACTGGTGCCGCCGCCCACATCCGTGCCCAACCCCACGTTCACCTTGTGTTTTTCGGCCATCGGCAGGTTGAACAGGCCGCTGCCCAGGAAGAAGTTCGAGGTCGGGCAGAAGGCGATGGCCGAACCGGTCTCGGCCAGGCGAGCGCATTCGTCGTCGCACAGGTGCACGCCGTGGGCGAAAACCGAGCGTTCGCCGAGCAGTTGGTAGTGGTCGTAGACGTCCAGGTAACCCTTGCGCTCCGGGAACAACTCTTTGACCCATTGCACTTCCTGCAGGTTTTCACTGATGTGGGTCTGCATGTACAAATCGGGATATTCCCCCAGCAACTGACCGGCCAGGGTCAATTGCTCCGCAGTGCTGGTGGGCGCGAAGCGTGGGGTCACCGCGTAGTGCAGGCGGCCCTTGCCGTGCCAGCGCTCGATCAGCGCCTTGCTCTCGGTGTAGCTGGATTCGGCCGTGTCGACCAGATAGTCCGGGGCGTTGCGGTCCATCATCACTTTGCCGGCGATCATGCGCAGGTCGAGCTTCTGGGCCACTTCAAAAAACGAATTCACCGATTGCGGGTGCACGCTGCCGAACACCAGCGCGGTGGTGGTGCCGTTGCGCAGCAGTTCCTTGACGAAAATATCGGCCACGGCGTCGGCGTGGGCCTTGTCGGCGAACTGGCTTTCGCAGGGGAAGGTGTAGGTGTTGAGCCAGTCCAGCAACTGTTCGCCATAGGCGCCGACCATGCCGGTCTGGGGCAGGTGGATGTGGGTGTCGATCAAACCTGGCGTGATCAGCGCGTCCGGGTAATGGGCTATTTCGATATCCGCCGCCAAGCTCGGCAGCAGGTCACGGGCATGGCCGATGGCGCTGATCTGGCCGTTTTCCACCACCAGCAAACCGTCTTCGAAATATTCATAGGACGCCTCGATACCGACTTCGGCCGGGTCGGCGAGGCTGTGGAGCAGGGCGGCGCGGTAGGCTTTGCGTGTCAGGGGCATGGGAATTCTCAACGAGTGTTCAACGGTTCGCCTGGCTGCGGCGCGAGGCCGGCAGTAGCTTGGCGATCGGTTCGGCGCGGGCGGTGTGCTGGCCGAAATCCGCGTTATAGGTGGCGATGATTTCGCCGGCGATGGAGATGGCGATTTCCACAGGCAACTTGCCTTTGACTTCGCCGATGCCCATGGGGCAACGCATGCGTTGCAAGGCGGCGCTGTCGAAACCACGATCACGCAGGCGATGCTCGAACTTGACCCGTTTGGTCTTCGAACCGATCAGGCCGAAGTAGGCAAAGTCGTTGCGCTTGAGGATCGCGGCGCTCAGCTCCAGGTCGAGCTGATGATTGTGGGTCATGACGATGCAGTAGCTGCCGACGGGCAAGTCGTCGACTTCATCCAGTGGCTCTTCGCTGACGATCTTGTGCACGCCACGGGGCAGGTGTTCGGGAAACTCCGCCTCCCGCGAATCAATCCAGCGCACCTTGCAGGGCAGGCTGGCCAGCAGCGGCACCAGGGCGCGGCCGACGTGGCCGGCGCCGAACACGGCGATTTGCGCCTGGACCTGGCCCATGGGTTCGAACAGCAACACGGTGACGCCGCCGCAGCACTGGCCCAGGCTCGCACCGAGGCTGAAGCGCTCCAGATGGGTGTTCTGCTGGCCGCTGGCGAGCATGTGCCGGGCGATTTCCATGGCCTTGTATTCCAGGTGCCCGCCACCGATGGTGTCGAAGGTCTGGCTGGCGCTGATGACCATCTTCGAACCGGCGTTGCGTGGGGTGGAGCCGAGTTCTTCGATGATCGTCACCAGCACGCAGGGTTCGCCGCGGGTTTGCAGGTCGGCGAGGGCGCTGATCCAGTTGTACATATTCACCTCGACATCTGACTGGTCGTTCCCACGCTCTGCGTGGGAATGCATCTTTGGACGCTGCGCGTCCGCTCTTCAAACTTCGACACAGAGCGTCGGGGGCTGCATTCCCACGCAGAGCGTGGGAACGATCATCACGCTCCGCGTCCGCTCTTCAAAGCGGAGCCATCTCGGCTTCGGCTTGCGTAGGCTTCACGGCCTTCAACTGCCGCATCTGCTCACACCCCCACAACACTCGCTCCGGCGTTGCCGGGGCGTCGATGTTCGGTTGGTGCTGGTAATCCCCCAGGCTCGCCACGGCGTCCTTGATGGCGCACCACGCGGCGATGCCGAGCATGAACGGCGGCTCGCCCACGGCCTTGGAGTGGAACACCGTGTCTTCGGGGTTCTTGCGGTTTTCCACCAGCTTGACCCGCAGATCCAACGGCATGTCAGCCACCGCCGGAATCTTGTAACTGGCCGGGCCATTGGTCATCAGCTTGCCCTTGTCGTTCCACACCAGCTCTTCCATGGTCAGCCAGCCCATGCCCTGGATGAAACCACCCTCGATCTGGCCGATGTCGATGGCCGGGTTCAGCGAGGCGCCGACGTCGTGGAGGATGTCGGTGCGCAGCATCTTGTACTCGCCGGTGAGGGTGTCGACGATCACTTCGGCGCAGGCCGCGCCAAAGGCGTAGTAGTAGAAGGGGCGGCCACGGGCCTGGCTGCGGTCGTAGTAGATTTTCGGGGTCTTGTAGAAACCGGTGCTCGACAGCGAGACCTGGGCGAAATACGCCTGCTGCACCAGCGCCTCGAAGGTCAGGATGTGGTCGCGCACCCGCACATGGCCGTTGTGGAATTCCACGTCTTCTTCGCTGACCTTGTACTGTCGCGCGGCGAATTCCACCAGGCGCCGCTTGATGGTTTCGGCGGCGTTCTGCGCGGCCTTGCCGTTCAGGTCGGCACCGCTGGAGGCGGCGGTGGGCGAAGTGTTCGGCACCTTGTCGGTGTTGGTCGCGGTGATCTGCACGCGGTCCATTTCCACCTGGAATACCTCGGCCACCACCTGGGCGACCTTGGTGTTAAGGCCCTGGCCCATTTCGGTGCCACCGTGGTTGAGGTGAATGCTGCCATCGGTGTAAACGTGGATCAGCGCGCCGGCCTGGTTGAGGAAACTGGCAGTGAACGAAATGCCGAATTTCACCGGGGTCAGCGCCAGGCCTTTTTTCAGGATCGGGCTATTGGCGTTGTAGCGGCGGATCGCCTCGCGGCGTTCGGCGTACTGGCTGCTTTCTTCAAGCTCGGCGGTCATTTCCTCGAGCATGTTGTGCTCGACGGTCTGGTAGTAGTGGGTGACGTTGCGCTCGGTCTTGCCGTAGTAGTTGGCCTTGCGCACCGCCAGCGGATCCAGACCCAGGTGCCGGGCGATGGCATCCATCACCTCTTCGATGGCGACCATGCCTTGCGGCCCGCCGAAACCACGGTAGGCGGTGTTCGAGGCGGTGTTGGTCTTGCAGCGGTGGCCGTTGATGGTCGCATCGCCCAAGTAATATGCATTGTCGGCATGGAACATCGCCCGGTCGACAATCGAGGCCGACAGGTCTGGCGAGCAACCGCAGTTACCCGCCAGATCCAGGGCGATGCCGTGCAAGCGCCCGCGGCTGTCGAAGCCGACGTCGTATTCGATGTAGAAGGGGTGACGCTTGCCGGTCATCAGCATGTCTTCGACCCGAGGCAGGCGCATCTTGGTTGGCTGGCCGGTGAGGTGGGCGATGACCGCGCACAGGCACGCCGGGCTGGCGGCCTGGGTTTCCTTGCCACCGAAGCCGCCGCCCATGCGGCGCATGTCCACCACGACCTTGTTCATCGACACGCCCAGCACTTCGGCCACCAGTTTCTGCACTTCGGTGGGGTTTTGGGTCGAGCAGTAGACGATCATGCCGCCGTCTTCGGTGGGCATTACCGAGGAAATCTGGGTTTCCAGGTAAAAGTGCTCCTGGCCGCCGATGTGCAGCGAACCCTGGATGCGATGCTCGGCGCTCGCCAGGGCCGTGGCCGAGTCGCCGCGCTGGTGGGTGTGGCTGTCGAGCACGAAATGCCGCTTGCGCAGGGCCTCGACCACGTCCAGCACCGGTTCCAGGTCTTCGTATTCGACGATGGCCGCCATCGCGGCCTTGCGGGCGGTGTCCAGGTCTTTGGCGGCGACGGCCAACACCGGTTGGCCGACGAACTGCACGTCATCGATGGCCAGCAGCGGGTCGCCGGGCAGCAGCGGGCCGATGTCCTTGAGGCCTGGAATGTCGGCATGGGTGATGGCAATGCGCACGCCTTCGAAGGCGTAGCAGGGCGCGGTGTCGATGCGGATGATCCGGGCATGGGCGCGGTCCGACAGTCGGGCATAGACGTGCAACTGGTTCGGGAATTCCAGGCGGTCATCGATGTACTGCGCCTCGCCGGACACATGCTTGGCGGCGCTGTCGTGCTTGACGCTACGGCCCACGCCGGTGGTCAGGTCGCGGGCGAACAGCTCGGCCAGTTCGGCTTGGGTCTTCTCTACGGCGTGATGGTTAGACATAAGCGGTCACCCGAGTCTCGATGTGCGGCGTTTGCAGTTCGATGAAGTATTTGCGCAACAGGTTGCGGGCGCTGAGCAGGCGGTATTCCTTGCTGGCACGGAAGTCCGACAGTGGCGTGAAGTCCTCGGCCAGGGCGGCGCAGGCGCGTTCGACGGCGCTGTCGGTCCACGGTGCACCGATCAATGCCGCTTCACAATGCTTGGCGCGCTTGGGTGTGGCGGCCATGCCGCCGAAGGCAATGCGGGCATCGCGGACCACGCCGTTGTCGATGCGCAGGTTGAACGCCGCGCACACCGCGGAAATATCATCGTCCAGGCGCTTGGACACCTTGTAGGCGCGGAACGCCTGCTCGGCACTGGTTCGGGGCACGATGATCTTCTCGATGAATTCGCTTTCCTGGCGCGCCGTAACGCGGTAGTCGATGAAATAGTCTTCCAGCGCCAGGGTCCGGCGGGTCTGGCCCTTGCACAGCACGATCTGCGCGCCGAGGGCGATCAGCAGCGGCGGCGAGTCGCCAATCGGCGAGGCGTTGCCGATATTGCCGCCAAGGGTGCCCTGGTTGCGGATCTGCAGCGAGGCAAAGCGTTGCAGCAGTTCGCCAAAGTCCGGGTATTCGGCTTTCAGGGCTTCGTAGCAATCGGAGAGGGCGGTGGCGGCGCCGATCTCCAGGCGATCGTCGAAACGCTCGATGCGCTTGAGTTCGGCGACGTTGCCCACGTAGATCATCACCGGCAGGGTGCGGTGGAACTGAGTGACTTCCAGGGCCAGGTCCGTGCCGCCGGCCAGCAGGCGCGCCTGGGGATAGGCGTCGTAGAGATCGGCCAGGTCGGCCACGGTCAGCGGCACCAGGCAGCGCTTGTCACCGCTGTTGAGCTCGCCGGTCTCGGTCGGTGCGATGGCTTTGAGGCGGGCGATGGTCTCGGCCTCGCGGGCGTCGAACTGGTCTGGTTGCTTGCCGCAGCAAGCCTGCTCGGCGGCGGCCAGGATCGGCCGATAGCCGGTGCAACGGCAGAGATTGCCGGCCAGGGCTTCGTGGGCTTTATGGGCGTCGGATTGTTCGCTGTTCTTTTGCAGGGCGAACAGCGACATGACGAAGCCTGGTGTGCAGAAGCCGCATTGCGAGCCATGGCAATCGACCATCGCTTGTTGGACGCTGTGCAGTTGGCCCTGGTGCTTGAGGTCTTCGACGCTGATCAGTTGCTTGCCGTGCAGGGACGAGACGAAGGTCAGGCACGAATTGAGGCTGCGGTAGCGAATGCGCTCACGGCCGGTTTCATCCACATGCAGTTCGCCCACCACCACGGTGCACGCGCCACAGTCGCCGCTGGCGCAGCCTTCTTTGGTACCGGACTTACCAACATGCTCGCGTAAATAGTTGAGCACGGTCAGGTTCGGGTCCAGGGCGTGCTCGCTACGGAGTTCCTGGTTGAGTAAAAACTGGATCACGGAAGGCCTCGCAGACTCATTATTGTTGTATCGACTTGGGCCGAATTTATCAGTTTTGACTTTTCGGTCAACGATTTTCTGACTTAAAGGTCAGGAAAATTCGTTTTGTCGATGAGCAACGTGTAGGTTCAGTATTGACCCTTGGGTGACGCCCTGCTTTTTTTGCTTGAATCGTGCCAAAAACCCGCTGCAGGCCCTGCGCCATGACGTATCGAGTGCGCTACACTGCGCCGCTTGTGCAAATCGAAGAGTTTGAAGGACAACCATGACGTTCAAGGCCCCGGACAGCCTCGCCGAGCAAATCGCCCACCATCTCGCCGAACGCATCATTCGCGGCGAAATGAAGCCGGGAGAGCGCATCCAGGAGCAGAAGGTCACGCTGGCGCTCAATGTCAGCCGCGGTTCGGTCCGCGAGGCCTTGCTGATCCTGGAGCGACGCCACTTGATCGCGATCCTGCCGCGCCGCGGCGCCCACGTCACCGAACTCACCGAGCACAAGGTGCGCAGCCTCTGTACGCTGATGAGCGAGCTGTACATCCTGCTGGGCAACGCCGTGGCCCATGGCTGGAAAGAGCAGGCCGACATGGCGCCGTTCGTGGCGATCCAGCAGCGTCTCAACGACGCCTACGCGCGCCAGGACATCCGCACCTTCGTCGACGAAAGCTTCAGCGTGATGCGCGCCGCCTATCCCTTTGCCAACAATCCGTATTTGCAGGAAACCGTCGAGAACCTGCAACCGGCCATGAGCCGCGCCTATTTCCTGGCCCTGGACCAGCGCAAGGCGGAAATGAGCGAGTTCCTCGACCTGTTCCAGCGCCTGCTCGCCGCTGTGCTGGCCCGTGATCTGCCGCAGATTCGCCTCGTGCTGACGGCCTATGCCCAGCGCAGTTGCGATCTGGTGGTCTCTGCCCTGACGAAGGCCTGAACGTGCGGCTCAAGTGCATCAAGCTGGCGGGGTTCAAATCCTTCGTCGACCCGACCACGGTGAACTTCCCCAGTAACATGGCGGCGGTGGTCGGGCCCAATGGTTGCGGCAAGTCGAACATCATCGATGCCGTGCGTTGGGTGATGGGCGAGAGCTCGGCCAAGAACCTGCGTGGCGAGTCGATGACCGACGTCATCTTCAACGGCTCCACCAGCCGCAAGCCGGTGAGCCAGGCCAGCATCGAGCTGGTGTTCGATAACTCCGACGGCACCCTGGTGGGTGAATACGCCGCGTATGCGGAAATCTCCATTCGTCGCAAAGTGACCCGCGACAGCCAGAACAGCTATTTCCTCAACGGCGCCAAGTGCCGGCGTCGCGACATCACTGATATTTTCCTCGGCACCGGCCTGGGCCCGCGCAGCTACTCGATCATCGAACAGGGCATGATCTCCAAGCTGATCGAGGCCAAGCCCGAAGACCTGCGCAACTTCATTGAAGAAGCCGCCGGTATTTCCAAATACAAGGAACGGCGCCGGGAAACCGAAAACCGCATTCGTCGCACCCACGAAAACCTCGCGCGCCTGACCGACCTGCGCGAAGAACTCGAGCGCCAGCTGGAACGTCTGCACCGTCAGGCCGAGGCCGCGAAGAAGTATCAGGAATACAAGGGCGAGGAGCGCCAGCTCAAGGCCCAACTTTCGGCCCTGCGTTGGCAGGCGTTGAATGAGCAGGTCGGTCAGCGTGAGGCGATCATCGGCAACCAGGAAGTCAGTTTCGAGGCCCTGGTGGCGGAGCAACGCAACGCCGACGCCGCCATCGAACGCCTGCGTGACGGCCACCACGACCTGTCCGAGCGCTTCAATCTGGTGCAGGGGCGCTTCTATTCCGTGGGGGGCGACATCGCCCGGGTCGAGCAGAGCATCCAGCACGGTCAGCAACGGCTGCGGCAGTTGCAGGATGACTTGAAGGAAGCCGAGCGGGCGCGCCTGGAAACCGAATCCCACCTGGGCCACGACCGCACGTTGCTGCTGACCCTTGGCGAAGAGCTGGACCGGCTCACGCCGGAGCAGGAAATCACCAGCGCTGCCGCCGAAGAAGCCGCTGCCGCCCTGGAAGAAGCCGAGCTGACCATGCACGCCTGGCAAGAGCAGTGGGACAGTTTCAACCTGACCTCGGCCGAGCCACGGCGTCAGGCTGAGGTCCAGCAATCGCGCATCCAGCAGTTGGAAACCAGCATGGAGCGCCTGGCCGAACGTCAGCGCCGCCTGGCCGAAGAGCGCGCCTTGCTCGCGGCGGACCCGGAAGACGCGGCGATCCTGGACCTGAGCGAGCAACTGGCCGCCAGCGAAGCCACCCTCGAAGACTTGCAGGCCAGCGAAGACGCCCAGGTCGAACGGCTTGAGCAACTGCGCCAGGCCTTGCAACTGGCCTTGCAGAACCAGCAACAGGCCCAGGGCGAATTGCAGCGGCTCAATGGGCGCTTGGCGTCGCTGGAAGCCTTGCAGCAAGCCGCGCTGGACCCAGGCACCGGCACCGCCGAATGGCTGCGCGACCAGCACCTGGCTGAGCGTCCGCGACTGGCCGAAGGCCTGAAGGTCGATGCCGGTTGGGAGCTGGCGGTGGAAACCGTACTCGGTGCCGACCTGCAAGCGGTGCTGGTGGATGACTTCGGTGGCTTCGACCTGTCGGGTTTCACCCAGGGCGATCTGCGCCTGCTCAGCCCGGCTGGCGACGGCGTACGCATCCCCGGCAGCTTGCTGGACAAGGTCGAGGCCCTCGTCGACCTGTCGCCCTGGCTGGGGCAGGTCAAACCGGTGGACAGCCTTGAACAGGCCTTGGCCCTGCGTGGGCAGTTGGCGGCCGGCGAAAGCCTGATCAGCCGTGACGGGTATTGGGTCGGCCGGCATTTCCTGCGGGTGCGCCGGGCCAGCGAAGCCGAGAGCGGCATGCTCGCCCGGGGCCAGGAAATCCAGCGCCTGGGGGCCGAGCGCGAAGAGCGCGAGGCCAGCGTCGAAGCTCTGGAAACCGAATTGCAAAACCTTCGGGCGCAACAGCGTCAGCAGGAAAACGGCCGCGAACACCTGCGGCGGCTATTGCAGGATGAGGCGCGCCAGCAAGGCGAGCTCAAGGCACAGTTGTCGGCCGGCAAGGCCAAGGTCGAACAGCTGGCGTTGCGCCGCACCCGCCTGGAAGAAGAAATCGCCGAACTGGGCGAGCAGCGGGCGCTGGAACACGAACAGATCGGCGAGGCGCGCTTGCAACTGCAAGAAGCCCTCGACGCCATGGCGCTGGACACCGAGCAGCGTGAATTGCTGCTGGCCCAGCGTGACAGCTTGCGTGAGCGCCTGGACCGGGTGCGCCAGGAAGCACGCCAGCACAAGGATCATGCCCATCAGTTGGCGGTGCGCCTGGGCTCGCTCAAGGCCCAGCACGATTCCACGCGCCAGGCCTTGGAACGGCTGGAAATGCAGTCCGAACGCCTGACCGAGAAACGCGAGCAGTTGAGCCTCAATCTGGAGGAGGGCGAAGCGCCGCTCGAAGAGCTGCGCCTCAAGCTCGAAGAGTTGCTCGACAAGCGCATGAGCGTCGACGAAGAACTCAAGACGGCGCAGATCGCCCTGGAGGACGCCGACCGTGAACTGCGCGACGCGGAAAAGCGTCGCAGCCAGGCCGAGCAGCAATCGCAACTGATCCGCGGCCAGATGGAACAGCAGCGCATGGAGTGGCAAGCCCTGACGGTGCGGCGCAAAGCCTTGCAGGACCAGCTGCTGGAAGACGGCTACGACCTCGATGGTGTGCTCGCCACCCTGGTGGCCGGGGCGAACGAGAAGGACGCCGAGGAGGAGTTGGAACGCATTGCCCAGCGCATCCAGCGCCTGGGGGCAATCAACCTGGCGGCCATCGACGAGTACCAGCAGCAGTCCGAGCGCAAGCGTTACCTGGACGCCCAGAACGACGATCTGGTGGAAGCGCTGGAGACCCTGGAAAACGTCATTCGCAAGATCGACAAGGAGACCCGCAACCGCTTCAAGGATACCTTTGATCAGATCAACGGCGGTTTGCAGGCCCTTTTCCCAAAAGTTTTCGGTGGCGGCAGCGCTTACTTGGAACTGACGGGCGAAGATTTACTCGATACAGGGGTGACAATCATGGCGCGTCCTCCTGGCAAGAAGAACAGCACCATCCATTTGCTCTCCGGTGGCGAAAAGGCGCTGACCGCACTGGCGCTGGTGTTTGCCATCTTCAAATTGAACCCGGCGCCGTTCTGCATGCTCGACGAGGTCGACGCACCACTGGACGACGCCAACGTAGGTCGTTACGCACGGCTGGTGAAGGAGATGTCTGAAACGGTGCAATTCATCTACATCACCCACAACAAGATCGCCATGGAAATGGCCGATCAGTTGATGGGCGTGACCATGCATGAGCCGGGCTGTTCGCGGCTGGTGGCGGTGGATGTGGAGGAGGCCATGGCCATGGTGGATGCCTGAACAACCGGTTGTAGGGCTTCTACTTGGAACGCTGTAGGTATTTTTTACCCTTGGGCCTGTTGTTCAAATCACAGATTGGGCACAAGCCTGTGCGACAGACGGTGTAAAGTTATCTTTGGTCGTGCTAGTTTAATGTCAATTTTTCGTATGCGTGGGCAAAAGGCCATTCAGAACATAGAGTTGGCGCCACGTTTTAAAGCGGTTTGCAAATAGCTAAGCCCCTTATTTTTCAGCATTTTTATAGAGGCACGGGATTACATGGAAATCGGTCTGCGCGAGTGGCTGATCGTCATCGGCATCATTGTCATTGCCGGTATTCTTTTCGACGGCTGGCGTCGCATGCGCGGCGGCAAGGGGAAGCTGAAGTTTCGCCTGGACCGCAGCCTGTCGAACCTGCCGGATGAGGACGACAACGCCGAGCTGTTGGGCCCGCCCCGGGTGCTAGACACCCACAAGGAGCCGCAGCTGGACGAACACGACTTGCCGTCGATGAGCGCGCCTGCCCGTGAGCCACGGGAATCGGGTTCCAAGCGCGGCAAGCGCAACAGCGAGCCATCCCAGGGTGATTTGAACCTGAACCTCGATCTGGATGGTGGCCCGAGCTTCAGCAGTCGCGACAGCGACTTCCCGGACGAGAACAAAACCTCGAGCGCCGACAAGGACCAGGCCCAGGCTGAAGAAGTGCTGGTGATCAGCGTGATCTGCCGCGATCCGGCCGGTTTCAAGGGCCCGGCGTTGCTGCAGAACATCCTGGAAAGCGGCCTGCGTTTCGGCGAGATGGACATTTTCCACCGTCACGAGAGCATGGCCGGCAACGGCGAGGTGCTGTTCTCCATGGCCAACGCCGTCAAGCCCGGCGTGTTCGACCTGGACGACATCGATCATTTCAGCACCCCTGCCGTCAGTTTCTTCCTCGGCCTCCCCGGTCCACGTCATCCCAAGCAGGCTTTCGACGTGATGGTGGCTGCGGCGCGCAAGCTGTCCCAGGAGCTCAATGGCGAACTCAAGGATGACCAGCGCAGCGTGCTGACCGCCCAGACCATCGAGCACTACCGCCAGCGCATCGTCGAATTCGAGCGTCGTGCGTTGACCCAGAAACGCTGAAATCGGCAAAGTCTTTGTGGCGCAGGGGCTTTTTGTGGCGAGGGGATTTATCCCCGCTGGGCTGCAAGGCAGCCCTGAAACCTGACGCCCTAGCCTGATCAGGCTAATTGAATTGATGACTTTTGGGGCTGCTTCGCAGCCCAGCGGGGATAAATCCCCTCGCCACAGGTTCTGTATTGGTAGGTTCAGGTTCGAACTGCCAACGATTTTAAAAGATTGAGCAGCCTAGGCTGCTCTTTTGCTTTATGAGAGAACACCCATGAATGCCGTCGAAACCCGCATCCAACAGCTGCGCGCCGAGTTGGACCAGCACAACTACCGTTACCATGTCCTCGACGAGCCGAGCATCCCCGATGCCGAATACGACCGTCTGTTTCACGAGCTCAAGGCCCTGGAAGAGCAGCACCCGGAGCTGGTGACCAGCGATTCCCCGACCCAGCGCGTCGGCAGCATGGCGCTGTCGGCGTTCAGCCAGGTGCGTCACGAGATCCCGATGCTCAGCCTGGGCAACGCCTTCGACGAGGCCACCATGCGTGAGTTCGACCGGCGGGTGACTGAAGGCCTCGACCTGCCCATGGGTGATTTGCTGGGCGGTGGCGCGGCGGTTGAATACAGCTGCGAGCCGAAGCTCGATGGCTTGGCGGTCAGCCTGTTGTATCAGGACGGCCTGCTGGTGCGCGGAGCCACGCGCGGTGATGGCACCACGGGCGAGGACATCAGCGTCAATGTGCGTACCGTGCGCAACATCCCCCTTAAGTTGCAGGGCAGTGGCTGGCCGCCACTGCTGGAAGTGCGCGGCGAGGTGTACATGTCCAAGGCCGGTTTCGAGCGCCTCAACGCTACGCAACTGGAAGCGGGCGGCAAGACCTTCGCCAACCCGCGCAACGCGGCGGCGGGGAGCCTGCGCCAGTTGGACTCCAAGATCACCGCCAATCGCCCGCTGGAATTCTGCTGCTACGGTATCGGTCAGGTGACCACGGACATTGCCGATACCCACATCGGCAATCTCAAGCAACTCAAGGCCTGGGGCCTGCCCATCAGCCGTGAATTGAAGCTGGCCCATGGTATTGACGAATGCCTGGATTACTACCGCGACATCGGCGAGCGGCGCAACGCGTTGCCTTATGAAATCGACGGGGTGGTGTTCAAGGTCAACAGTATCGCCTCCCAACGCGAACTGGGTTTCCGCGCCCGGGAGCCACGCTGGGCCATCGCTCATAAATTCCCGGCCTCTGAAGAACTCACCGAGTTGCTGGACGTCGAGTTTCAGGTCGGTCGCACTGGCGCCGTGACGCCCGTGGCGCGCCTCAAGCCGGTCAAGGTCGCTGGCGTGACCGTGGCCAACGCCACGTTGCACAACATGGACGAAGTGGCGCGTCTGGGCCTGATGATCGGCGACACGGTGATCATCCGCCGCGCCGGGGATGTGATTCCGCAAGTGGTGCAGGTGATCACCGAGCGTCGGCCGGAGCATGCTCGTCCGGTCGCGATCCCACAGCAGTGCCCGGTGTGCGGCTCCCATGTCGAGCGCACGCAACTGATCAAGCGCAGCAAGGGCCGTGAAACCATCAGCGAAGGCGCGGTGTACCGCTGCGTTGGTCGCCTGGCCTGTGGCGCGCAGCTCAAGCAGGCGATCATTCACTTCGTCTCGCGTCGGGCCATGGACATCGAAGGTCTGGGCGAGAAGAGTGTCGAGCAACTGGTGGACGAGGGCCTGGTGGGTTCGCCCGCCGACCTGTATGCCCTGACCTTCGAACAGGTGGTCGACCTGGAGGGTTTCGCCGAACTGTCGAGCAAAAACCTGCTGGCGGCGATTGTCGACAGCAAAAAACCGAGCCTGGCGCGTTTTATCTACGCCCTCGGTATCCCGGACGTGGGCGAGGAAACCGCCAAGGTCCTGGCTCGCTCTCTTGGTTCGCTGGAGCGCGTACAAGCGGCTTTGCCCCAGGTGCTCACCTACTTGCCCGACGTCGGCCTGGAAGTGGCCCACGAGATCCACAGCTTCTTCGAAGACCCACACAACCGCCAAGTGATCAAGGACCTGCTGCGCCACGGTCTCGAGATCCAGGACCAAGGCGAGTTGGGTGCCGAGTTCTCCGCCAGCACGACCCTGGGCGGCTTTCTCGACAAACTGGACATCCCCTCGGTCGGACCCGGCGGGGCGCAGAAACTGGCAGACAAGTTCGGTTCGCTCGAAGCGGTGATGAATGCCGACTGGCTGGACATGCGCCAGGCGTTGCCGGAAAAGCAGGCCAACGCCGTGCGCGAGTTCTTCGCCAATGCCATCAACCGTCAGCAGGCCGAGGCAGCGGAGCGACAGTTACGCGACTTTGGCATGCATTGGCAGAGCGAGAAGAAGGTCGTCGAAGGCTTGCCCGAGGCGGGGCATACCTGGGTGCTGACCGGTTCGCTGGAGTTGATGAGTCGCGACGTCGCCAAGGACAAGCTGGAGAGCCTGGGGGCGAAGGTCGCCGGTTCGGTGTCGGCGAAAACCCACTGCGTGGTGGCGGGGCCGGGTGCCGGTTCGAAATTGACCAAGGCCAATGAACTGGGGCTCAAGGTGCTGGATGAAGAGGCGTTCGTGGCTTTCTTGAGCAAGCATGGCATCACGGTTTAATCGTGAGGGCGCCGCTGTGGCGAGGCAGCTTGCTCCCGCTCGGCGGCGCAGCCGTCGTAAAGCCTCCTGACGCGGTCCGTTTGGGGAGGTTGCGTCGTTCCGATTGGGGCGGCGGCGCCACCCAGCGGGAGCAAGCTCCCTCGCTACGGTTTATCCCGTGCTATGACGCAAAGCGGGGGGAACGATCATGGACAGGGGGGATCTAGTCTTGCAGGCTCCAGGGAGATCGCCATGTACCGTTTCTTCGAACAACTGACTTCACGCATCGCCGCGCCGTTCCTGGGCGACCGCTCACGCAGCAGTAAGATCTGGTCGTGCCGTTGCGGTCAGTCCCTGTTTTTTCGCAACAGCCAATGCCTGGCCTGCCTGGCGATGCTGGGCTATCAGCCGGAGCAGAGTCGCCTTTCATCCTTGCAACCCGGCGAGCAACCTGGCACCTGGACGCTGGATGCCGACCCGCAAGCCGGACTGTTCCGCCGCTGCGCCAACCTCGACACGCCGGCGGCGTGCAACTGGCTGTTGCCGGCCAACGGCTACGATACCCTGTGCATCGCCTGTAGCCTCAATCGCACCATTCCGGATCTGTCGATTCCAGAAAACCCCGAACGCTGGCGCAAAGTAGAAACCGCCAAGCGCCGGTTGGTAGCGCAATTGATCACCCTCGGTTTGCCGGTGATCCCGAAAACCGTCGATGAAAATATCGGCCTGGCTTTTGACTTCATCGGTGTCGATCCCGACGGCACGCCACCGACCACCGGTCACGCCAGCGGCCTGGTCACCCTCGATATCAAAGAGGCTGACGACGCTCATCGCGAATACGTGCGCCAGCAGATGCGCGAGCCATATCGCACCTTGCTCGGGCATTTTCGTCACGAAGTGGGTCACTATTATTGGGATCGGCTGGTCGCCAATAGTCATTGGCTCGAGGCGTTTCGCGAACTGTTCGGTGACGAGCGCGCCAGTTACGCCGAGGCCCTGGAACGGCACTACCAGCAAGGCGCGCCGTTGGACTGGCAAACCCGTTACGTCAGCGCCTACGCCACCATGCACCCATGGGAAGACTGGGCCGAAACCTGGGCCCACTACCTGCACATGATGGACGCGGTGGACACGGCGCTGGGCTTCGGCATGAGTGCCCGGGAAATGGATTTCGACTACCAGCCGTTCCCACCCGAGACCTTGTACGATCCCGAACACACTGGCGGTGCGGCCTTCCTCTCGTTCGTCAACGCCTGGATCGAACTGGCCGGCATGCTCAACGAACTGTCCCGCAGCATGGGCCAGCCGGATTTCTACCCCTTCGTCGTACCGGCCGCGGTGATTACCAAGCTGCACTTCATCCATCTGGTGATCCAGGAGGAGGGTGGTCGGGCGGATGGGGTGCTGTTGTAGTTTGCTTACGCAGGAAGTTTTGCTCGCCACAGAGTCGACTCTCGATAAGAGGCTGGGCGAAGTTAAAGTGATGCCATTTGTTTTGACAGTGGTTTTATATTCTAGCTTTCCTTTACCCTAAGGCCGCCATGGATGATGGCTATATTTATTATGGAAAATTTTATGAAACACGATCAGATGGATAAGGCAACGACCATTCCCAATGCGCCCCGGAGGCTTTCCCAGGCCGGACAAAGCACTTACACCATTATATTGGCCTGGCAAATTTCGGATAACGTCTGCCCCGACCAGATTGCCGCTCATACGTTCAGAGTGACTGCCGTGTCTACTGGGCAGGGCCAGTTTGTCCCCGCCACCACTGTCCGGCCGGACCATCGTGGTTGGTACCGCCATGAAATAGGCGTCAGTGGTGGCTCCAGGCCGGTGTACTTCAATGTTCAAGTTCGGGCCCAGGCGCTTAATGGTGAATATGGACCGTTCTGCCCGGCGGTGGTTTGTAATACCTCGTCATGATTAGAAGGTGGCCAAGTAATAACGTCCGCTATTTCTAGCGGCTGTCATGGCCTTTGTCGGAATATTAAATCTGTCAGCGAAAGAAGAATGACCAATAGTCTTTAGGCCAGGGGTCTAACTGTTGCTGAGGTTTAGCATCGATAATCATTGGGAATGTAGTTCAAGCACTCATATTGAATGTACCGGCGTCTTCGCGAGCAAGCCCGCTCCCACACGGGCCCTCGGGTGTTCACCGTTTCGGTGTCCCCACACATTCCCTGTGGGAGCGGACGCGCTCGCGAAAGGGGTAGGTCAGCTTGTATCCATGTCGAATGTGCCGATGCCTTCGCGGGTAAGCTTTGCGCCTACAGCAAGTGCTTGAACGCCTTCAGTTTTTTAATCCGGCACGAACGGTTGTAACTTCTTGCCAGATAGGTACAATGGCGCGGCTCGCCGTCAGGCGGGCGTCGTTATGGTGACCCCATCGGTCCCCCCGCAACGATTACCCGTGAACCTGGTCAGATCCGGAAGGAAGCAGCCACAGCGGGAACATTGTGTGCCGGGGTGTGGCTGGTGGGGTTGCCTCCATAACGCCCGGGCCTTCGTTCGCAAGGCTTGTCCAAATCCCCAAATCCCCTTTTTTTCTCCGATCAGTTTTGGTCGCTGTCTTCTGTTGTCCGAATCCCGGCGGGGCAGGGGATCAGTGAAAAATCCTATGAGTTCGGCGCAAAGCAACCTCGAACCATGTTAAATATCCACTACCGTTGATCGGGACTGTCAAATCTGACAGTAGAGTCTCGTATCGTTCTCTTTTGTTGGGGGGGGCGTGGGTATCTTTTTCAGTTACTTCACTATCCTGACCAATATCCTGGTGGCGGTCGTGCTGACCTATGCAGCGACGACCGGCAACTCGACGGTGCGGCGTTTCTTCCTCCGGCTCTCGACACAGGGCGGTGTGGCTGCCGCCATTGTTATTGGTCGGTCTGGCTTACAATCTGTTGTTACGTAATGTGTGGAACCCCCAGGGTTTGTGGTGGTGGCCGATGAGTTGCTCCACGACGTGATGCCAGTAGTGTTTTTGATCTACTGGTGGTTCTGCGTGCCCAAGGGATTGCACTGGGCTGCTGTGTGGCTATGGCTGATCTATCCCTTGGTCTATTTCATTTACGCCTTGGTGCGCGGCCATCTGATCGGTTCCTACCCCTATCCCTTCATTGAAGTGGATAGGCTGGGTTATTCACAGGTACTTGGCAATGCGCTGATGGTCCTGCTGGGGTTCGTGGTGATATCACTGGTGCTGATTGCTGCTGACCGGGTGAAAGGCCAGCGCTGATCGGCCGATCATGCCGTCTCGGGGGGGGCGGTGTTCCCCACAGATCCCCCTGTGCGAGCTTGCTCGCGAAAGATCCATGTCGAATGTGCCAACGTCATCGCAAGCAAGCGATGCGCCTACAGCAAGTGCTTGAACATATTAAGTTTTTTATCCGCCTCCGACGGTTGTAACTTCTCGTCAGATAGATACAATAGCGCGGCTCGCCGTCAGGCGGGCGTCGTTATGGTGACCCTATCGGTCCCCCCGCAACGATTACCCGTGAACCTGGTCAGATCCGGAAGGAAGCAGCCACAGCGGGAACATTGTGTGCCGGGGTGTGGCTGGTGGGGTTGCCTCCATAACACCCAGGCCTTTGTTCGTAAGGTCTATGAGATGCCTTTGCGGTCAGTCTGACGCGGGGTGATCCTTTTCGCTTTGAAATTTGCCGGGATAGCGCAGCTTATTGCTGGTGAAAACGCCCCGTGCTTTGGTGAGGTGCTCCACCCCCGAAGTTATAGTGCAAATACAATCATCGATTCTCTTAGTTCACAAACTCTAACTGTTTTCGACAGTACCGATATTTTAACGGTTCCGTCGGTGGTGTTATGGTTGAATTCTATTTTAGCTACACTCTCCGAAAATCCATCATCTATATTCAAGATTGATATTCCGTCAGGGTAAAGCTTGTCCTTGTTGTCGGTAAGGGCATAGCTTCCTCCCGAAGATGCATAGCCCTGGAGGATGCGACTCTCTACTTTTACTAATTTCTCATTAATCACTTGATGGATGGAGCTAGCTTGGTTTTCTCCTGCGGAGAAATACAAGCTGGTATTTGTTGTAAATGAAAAATATGTTGTGTTCGGAACTATGACGGATTCTTTTCCATTGCTGAAAATGGAACCCTGTTCCTCGCCAACTGCTATAAGGTGTTGGATGCCATTTTCTTCATTAAACTGGTTTTTGTTGTTATGAGATGACTGGCTTTGCCCGCCAACGATAAGAGCCACGGATACGAGGATGTCCCACTCAAAGTATGTCGCGACCGACCCCTGTGAGTTCATTGATGTATAAGTAACTTGGTCTCCAAATTTTTTTATTTCGAATATGGCCCCTGTTTCCGGGTCACTCATTTTCAGAGTGATTGAGTCAGGGATGTAGGCGACTATTAAGCCGTAATGGTTAGGGCGTATATCTGTTGTTGTAGGGAAAAGGAATGGCTCGACTTGCCAGGTTTCAACCAGTCTCCATTCTGGATGTGTAAGGCCAGTCCGGGTATACAAGCTCTTTGATAATAAAAGCGCCTTCGAAGATCTGATTGTCATGGGCGTTTTATTTGATGCGGTCACTGATTTGGTTTTCATTTGATTATCCAGCAAATATGGCCTGAGTTGGTGCGGCGCTGCAAGAAGTTAGCGGTTTCTCGTCCTTTGATTGTTTTTTTTGCCATATTTGTTGTCTACTGTCAGAACTGACAGTCCGGACGAGCGGTGGTTTTAAGTTCTTCACGATTTGCAGGGAGAGTCGTTTTATATAAAAGGAACTCACTGTTCGGTAGCCACGGGCGTGCGCTTATTCTGCTTGAGCCGGTTATTGATTCCTTCCAATTGGTCGGTGTGCATCGGCTACCAAGCTCTACTGACCATCCCTTCCCGGCATCGGCGGGCCCAGTATCCCGTGCAACGCTGGGGTAAGGCATGCTTTGGGATTTCCCCGAGGAGAGAATCTGCCCCGGCGGTTTCCATGCCATCGATGGCAAAAGCATCAACGTGTTCGCCAGCAGTTTGACCAGTACTTGTTCCAGGCTGAGCGCGTTGTCACGCCGCAGGTACCCGCCGTCGAACAGAAGCAGCAGGGTCGGCAGGTATACTGGCTTCTCTTTTTCATGACTTCATCAAGGCTTGGACAAGGCCTGGTCGACCGCAGCGATCAGCTTTCCCAGATCCTTCGGGGTGGCTCTGTGTATGACACCGAACAGATAGGCCCGCTGTTCGTCCTCATCGCCCATGTCGGCAAAAAAGGCTTTCAGTTGTACATCCAGCACATTGGCAAGCAGGAACAAGGCTTCGACGCTGGGGGTGTAGGTGCCGGTTTCGAAGCGGCTGATGGTTTTGGGGTCAAAACCGGTTTTTTCGCCAAGTTCAGCCTGAGTAAGCCCCGCTACTTTGCGGTAGCGTCTGATGGCTGGACCCAAACTTGAAATTTGCATCGCTTAATTCCCATTTAGAATCAAGAACTTAACGATAGATTTTCGCATTAGGCAACCGCGTGATCCATCACCTTGCTTTGCAAAGTGTGATGTGTTTCGTAGAATCGGCCTTTAGCACGGGTATTTGGCGACCTGCTTCAGAAGCCGGGGGCGTGTGCAGGGACCGGGCCTTGCGTTCTTGCCGCGATACTCGGCAAGGGCTGCAGCGCTCCCTTAGTACCGCCAGGGCCCGCGCTCCAGCTTCTCTCAAAGTGTTTGAGCCTAGTTGATTTTCGCCTGTCTTGAAGGCGGTGCAACCGCGCGCGACAAATGAGCCTGACTCATGGATGACTGCTTCGATGGATAAGAAGTACCGCAGAGCCGTTGACGCCGCCGCGATTTTTTCCGAAACCGATCTGAGCGGGCGCATCACCTACGTCAACGATCAATTTTGCAGCCTTTTTGGTTACCGGCGCGATGAGTTGCTGGGGGTGAACCATCGCCTGCTCAATTCCGGCCAGCACCCCGGCGAATTCTTCGGCGCCATGTGGCGCACCATTGCCCTGGGCCAGGTCTGGAAAGGGGAAATCTGCAACCGGGCCAAGGACGGTACGCTGCACTGGGTCGATACCACCCTGGTGCCAGTGATCGATGACGATACAGGACAAGTCGAACGCTACCTGGCGATTCGCTTCGATGTCAGCGAAAAGCGTCGCCTGCTGCATTCCCTGCAATGGCGGGTTGGTCACGATGTGCTGACCGGGTTGCCCAATCGCACTTATCTGTCCGATCTGCTGGACCAGGCCCTGGAGTTTTCTCGTGCGGAAAACTTGCCCCTGGCGGTGTGCATGCTCGACCTCGATGGCTTCAAGGCGGTCAATGACGGCTACGGCCACGCCAGTGGCGATCGGCTGCTGGTGGAGGTCGCCAGGCGCCTGCGCAGTATCGTGCGGGGCGAGGATGTGGTGGCGCGGCTGGGTGGGGACGAGTTCGTGCTGGTGCTGCGCCATGTGCGTGGGATGGATGAGTTGCATGCCGCGTTGAACCGGGTGTTGATCGCTGTTTCCATGCCATATGGCATTGACGGGAAGGACATCAAGGTCTTCGCCAGCATTGGCGTCACATTGTTTCCTTGGGATAACGAAGACGCCGAGACCTTGTTGCGTCACGCCGACCAGGCGATGTACGTGGCCAAGCAAAGCGGTCGCAATCGTTTCCATTTGTTCGATGTGTCCCGGGACAAGGAGGTGCGAGCCACTTACCAGACCGTCGAGCGGGTCCGCCAGGCGCTGGCTGGCAATGAGTTGCGACTGCATTTCCAGCCCAAGGTCAACATGCGTCACGGCACCGTGGTCGGCCTGGAGGCGCTGCTGCGCTGGAAGCATCCGCAACGTGGCCTGGTGCCGCCTCGGGAGTTCCTGCCGCTGGTGGAAGAGACCGACCTGATCGTCGAGATCGGCGAGTGGGTCATGGAGCAGGTATTGACCCAGTTGCAGCAATGGCTGCAAGCGGGGCAGGGTTGGCCGGTGAGCATCAATATCTCGGCGCGGCATTTCCAGCGAGCGGATTTTGTCGAGCGGCTGCGACAGGTGTTGGAGCGGCATCCGGCGGTACCGCCACGCCTGTTGGATCTGCAGATTGTCGAATCGGTCGCGGTGGAGAACCTTGCCCACGTCAGCGCTTGCCTCCAGGCCTGCCATGCCTTGGGCGTGGGTTTTTCGCTGGGTGGGTTCGGCACCGGCTACTGCTCGCTCAATGATCTCAAGCACCTGCGTACGCAAGCGATCAAGATCGACAAGACCTTTGTCCGCGACATTCTCCATGACCGCGACGACCTGGCACTGACCAAAGCGGTGATCGGCCTGGCTCGGGCGTTTGGCCGTGAGGTGGTCGCCGAAGGGCTGGACAGCCTTGAGCACGGCCAACTGCTGTTGAACCTGGGCTGTGAGGTGGCACAAGGTTATTTCATCGCACGGCCCATGCCGCCCGAACGGATACCCGGCTGGGTGCAGGGCTTCATCCCGCCGTCGCAATGGCAGCAGCGGCCAGGCGATCAGGGGGAGGGTGCCTCTCTCCTGGTCTGCGATGCGTCACTGCGGCCAGTGTAAAGCTGGACGATCGCGTCGATTTCCCCGGAGGTCTTCATGTTCAGCAAGGTTCTCAGGATGCGTTGCGCTGGAATGTTCGGATCGTTGCGCACGTAACAGCTCAACTGCTGTTCCTGAAGCACTGCCACGGCACGGAGTTGTCGATCCGCAGCATGGCGTTGATTGAACCAGTCCAGTGCCCATTGGTTGCTGACCGCATAGCTATAGCGGCCTGCCAGCAGTTTCGCCAGCACTTGCTCCTGGCTGCGAGCATCGTCTCGGTGCAGTTGGCCGCTGTTGAACAAGGGTTGCAAGGTCGGGTAGGTATAGCCGAGCACCGTGCCTATGGCCTGGTGCGCCAGCGTTGCCGGTGTTACTGCCGCAGGTGTGCTTGTCGTGGCGACGAGCAGGTCGCGCTGGAAAAACAATGGGATGCTCCACAGATAATCGCCGCCATCACTTACCCATTCAGGGCTGACATAGCAACGTACGTCGATCTCGCCGTGTTTCATGGCGCCGTCGAGCCGGGCGCGGGACAGGACGTGGAATTGCGCTGGCAGTCCCATCTGGGTCGCCAGGCTGGTCATTATATCGGGAAGGATGCCCTGGGTCGGGCGACCCCGTTCGATCTGCACCATGGGCATCGCCCAGCCGTCGGTAACGGCAAAACGCAAAGGTACTTCATCAGCAAGACAACCTGTCCCCAACAACAGCAAAGCCCCCATGGCTGAGCGCATAAACTCTCCTGACTGTGCAAAACCGCGTCGACAACCGAGTCCTTGATCCCATCTTAGTCAGATTAGACGAGCACACCGGATGCAATTTCGCCCCTGCTCCGCTAGCATTAGCCGCTTATGTTCCTTCGTTGCGACGGTTTTCGATGAGTTATCAGGTTCTTGCACGTAAATGGCGTCCGCGCTCGTTCCGCGAAATGGTCGGCCAGACCCATGTGCTCAAGGCTCTGATCAATGCCTTGGACAGCCAGCGGCTGCACCATGCCTACCTGTTCACGGGTACCCGTGGCGTGGGCAAGACCACCATCGCGCGGATCATCGCCAAGTGCCTGAACTGTGAAACCGGCATCACCTCCACGCCTTGCGGCGAGTGCTCGGTCTGCCGGGAAATCGACGAAGGCCGTTTCGTCGACCTGATCGAGATCGACGCCGCCAGCCGCACCAAGGTCGAAGACACCCGCGAGCTGCTCGACAACGTGCAGTACGCGCCGAGCCGTGGGCGCTTCAAGGTCTACCTGATCGACGAAGTGCACATGCTCTCCAGCCATTCCTTCAATGCGCTGCTCAAGACCCTTGAGGAGCCGCCGCCCTACGTCAAGTTCATCCTGGCGACCACCGACCCGCAGAAACTTCCTGCAACGATTTTGTCGCGGTGCCTGCAGTTCTCCCTCAAGAACATGACGCCGGAACGGGTCGTCGAGCACCTGACCCACGTACTGGGCGTCGAGAACGTGCCCTTCGAGGACGATGCGCTGTGGCTACTGGGTCGCGCGGCCGATGGTTCGATGCGCGACGCCATGAGCCTGACCGACCAGGCCATCGCTTTCGGTGAAGGCAAGGTCATGGCCGCCGATGTCCGGGCCATGCTCGGCACCCTCGACCACGGCCAGGTCTATGACGTTTTGCATGCGCTGATCGAAGGCGATGCCAAGGCGTTGCTCGAGGCGGTGCGTCACCTGGCCGAGCAGGGGCCGGACTGGAATGGCGTACTCTCGGAAATCCTCAACGTGCTGCACCGCGTCGCCATTGCCCAGGCCCTGCCCGAGGGCGTCGACAACGGCCACGGCGACCGTGATCGGGTACTGGCCCTGGCCCAGGCGTTGCCGGCCGAAGACGTGCAGTTCTACTATCAGATGGGCCTGATCGGTCGTCGCGACCTGCCCCTGGCCCCCGATCCGCGCGGCGGCTTCGAAATGGTCCTGCTGCGGATGCTGGCGTTCCGGCCAGCCGACACGGTGGATGCCCCGAGGCAAGCGCTAAAGCCAGTGGGGATCAGCCAGGCCACAGCTGATTCCGCCAAGCCAGTGGCTGCCGCGCCCGTCGTTGCGCCGGCAGTGGCTTCGGCTCCGGTAGCGTCGGCGCCTGTGGCACCCCCGACCCCGACACCCGTTGTCGCGGCCCCTGAGCCAGAACCTGAACCGATCGTCGAGGCGCTGCCTGAACCGGTCGCCGAAGCCGTTGTCGATCTGCCCTGGAACGATCCGATCGAACCCGAGGTTGTCCAGCAACCTGCCGTGGAGCCGGTCCTGGAGACCATCGCCGAGCAGCCCGAGTTGCCGCCGATGCCGTTGCCGACGCCCGACAGCGTGGTGCCCGATGCGCCTGAGTGGGTCGCCGCGCCGGTGCCCGAACCGACAGTGGCCGACGTCGATGTCGCCACGCCAGGCATCGATCAGGACGACGAACCGCCGCTGGACGAGGATTACATCGAGCCAGACCTGGATTCGGCCTACAGCTACCTGGACGACCTGGCCAGCGAGCACGCCGCTGAGCCGGCCCCGGAGCCCGAGCCGGAACCCGCGGCGATGCCAGCCACCGGGCTGGCCCTGCAATGGCTGGAGCTGTTCCCTAAACTGCCGATCAGCGGCATGACCGGCAGCATCGCCGCCAACTGCACGCTGATGGCCGTGGAAGGCGACCACTGGCTGCTGCACCTGGACCCGGCCCACAGCGCGCTGTTCAACGCGACCCAGCAGCGTCGCCTCAACGATGCGCTGAACCAGTATCACCAGCGCACCCTGACGCTGACCATCGAGTTGATCAAGCCCGAGCAGGAGACCCCGGCCCAGGCCGCGTCCCGGCGCCGTGCCGACCGTCAGCGCGAGGCCGAGGAGTCGATCCACGGTGATCCATTCATCCAGCAGATGATGCAACAGTTCGGCGCTGTGGTCCGTCACGATACTATCGAACCTGTCGAGGCCCCGGTCACCCAGGGCTCATAACTGAAGGCACCGGGCCGAACGGGCCGGGTGCGTTGTTTATCCAAGTACTTTCGAGGTGATTCCCATGATGAAAGGTGGCATGGCCGGCCTGATGAAGCAGGCGCAGCAGATGCAGGAAAAAATGGCCAAGATGCAGGAAGAGCTGGCCAACGCCGAAGTCACCGGCAAGTCCGGCGGCGACATGGTGACCGTGGTCATGACCGGTCGCCACGACATCAAGCGCGTCAGCATCGACCCAAGCGTGGTCGAAGGCCTGAGCGAAGACGACAAGGAAATGCTCGAAGCCCTGTTCGCCGCCGCCGTCAATGACGCGGTGCGCAAGATCGAAGCCAACAGCCAGGACAAGATGTCTGGCATGACGGCCGGCATGCAACTGCCGCCGGGCATGAAACTGCCGTTCTGATTCGCCATCCCGGTCGGGATGGGCTACACACAATGCCAGGCATCGCGCCTGGCATTTTTGTTTCTGGTCCAGACACTTCGGTGGATGTCAGGCCGCTATCGCGAGCAAGCTCGCTCCGGGTGGCGTTCCGACGATGCGGTCACTGCGGTCCAGCCGAACAAACATCGAACGCCGCCCCTTCGGCAATGGTCTGCTCCCTATACGTGCCACTCAACGATCAAGGAGACGCTTCCATGTCACAAGCATCGACCTCCAACCAGCGCATCGTCCTTGCCTCCCGCCCCCACGGCGCCCCGACCGCGGAGAATTTCCGCCTGGAGCACGTGACGCTGCCGGAGCTGGCGCAAGGGCAGATCCTGCTCAAGACGCAGTTCCTGTCGCTGGACCCTTACATGCGCGGGCGAATGAGTGACGCACCTTCCTACGCTGCTCCGGTAAAAATCGACGAGGTGATGACCGGTGGCGCCGTCAGCCGCGTGGAGCGCTCGATGCACCCGAAATTCCAGGAGGGTGATCTGGTGGTGGGGGCCACCGGTTGGCAGAGCCACAGCATCAGCGACGGGCGCAACGTGATGCCCATCCCTTCGGGGCTTGCGAGCCCGTCGATGGCCCTGGGTGTGCTGGGCATGCCGGGCATGACCGCTTACATGGGGCTGATGGACATCGGCCAACCCAAGGCCGGGGAGACCCTGGTGGTCGCGGCGGCCTCGGGTGCGGTGGGCTCGGTGGTCGGCCAGGTGGCGAAGATCAAGGGCCTGCGCGTCGTCGGCGTCGCGGGTGGCCGCGAGAAATGCAAGTACGTGGTCGACGAGCTGGGGTTTGACGCCTGTGTCGATCACAAGAGCGCACGTTTTGCCGAGGAGCTGGCGCAGGCTTGCGACAAGGGCATCGACATCTATTACGAAAACGTCGGTGGCAAGGTTTTCGATGCCGTCGTGCCGCTGCTCAACGCCAAGGCGCGGATCCCGCTCTGTGGCCTGATCGCGTCCTACAACGATCATCAAGCGCCGAGCGGCCCGGATCGCTTGCCGCAATTGCAGCGCACGTTGCTTAACAAGCGTGTGCGGATCCAGGGGTTTATCGTGTTTGATGACTACGGTGACCGTCAGCCGGAGTTCATCAGCGCCATGGTCCCTTGGGTGCGCGATGGCAAGGTCAAGTTCCGTGAGGACGTGGTCGATGGCCTGGAAAATGCGCCACAGGCGTTTATCGGCCTGTTGGAAGGGCGCAACTTCGGCAAGTTGGTGGTGCGGGTCGCGCAGGATTGAGTATTTGACGCTAATCAGAGGCGCGGGTATAAACCGCGTCTCGTTGTTATGTCGGACATTTCCTCCATGAGCTTCAGCCCTTTGATTCGCCAACTGATCGATGCCCTGCGAACGTTGCCGGGTGTAGGTCAGAAAACTGCCCAGCGCATGGCGTTGCAATTGCTCGAGCGTGATCGCAGCGGCGGTTCGCGCCTGGCCCAGGCCCTGAGCCAGGCCATGGAAGGCGTAGGGCATTGCCGTTTGTGCCGCACCCTCACCGAAGACGATCTCTGTCCACAATGTGCCGATCCGCGTCGGGACGACAGCCTGCTTTGCGTGGTGGAAGGGCCGATGGATGTGTATGCGGTGGAGCAGACCGGTTTTCGTGGCCGTTATTTCGTGCTCAAGGGCCATTTGTCACCGCTCGACGGCTTGGGGCCTGAAGCCATCGGCATTCCACAGTTGATCGCGCGCATCGAAGAAGCGGGTACGTTCACGGAAGTCATTCTTGCTACGAACCCGACGGTCGAAGGCGAAGCCACCGCCCATTACATTGCCCAACTGCTCAACAACAAAGGCTTGATCGCCTCGCGCATCGCCCACGGCGTGCCGCTGGGTGGGGAGCTTGAGTTGGTGGATGGCGGGACGCTCGCGCATTCGTTTGCCGGGCGCAAGCCGATCGCGTTGTAGCCGCTACACGGTACCTGTGGGAGCGAGCTTGCTCGCGATAGCGGTGGATCAGTCAATATCCATGCGACTGATAAATCGCCATCGAGCAAGCTCGCTCCCACAGGTTCGATTGTTGCCTGCCAATTACCTTTCGCTGAGCGAGAACTGCGTCAGGCAGAACGTGGGAATCCCCATGTCTTCCAGGCGTTGGGAACCGAGCAGCTCCGGCAGGTCGATGATCGCCGCGGCTTCGTGGACCTTGGCGCCCATACGGCGGATCAGGTTGGCAGCGGCGATCAGCGTGCCGCCAGTGGCGATCAGGTCATCGAACATCACCACCGAATCACCCTCGCACAAGCTATCGGCGTGCACTTCAAGGAAGGCTTCGCCGTATTCGGTCTGGTAACCCTCGGCCAGCACATCGGCCGGCAGCTTGCCTTGCTTGCGGAACAAGATCAGCGGCTTGTTCAACTGATAGGCCAGGATCGAGCCAATCAGGAAACCCCGCGCATCCATCGCGCCGATATGAGTGAACTCGGCCTCGACGTACCGGTGGGCGAAACTGTCCATGACCAGGCGCAGGGCGGTCGGGGATTGGAAGAGTGGGGTAATGTCGCGAAAGATCACGCCGGGCTTGGGGAAATCGATCACGGGGCGGATCAGGGATTTGATATCGAAGGAGTCGAAGACCATCGTGGAGGTGTCCTGGCTGAGCTGCAAACGCGGCAGTATAGCGCGGCTGGGAACATCCCCCAGCCGCGCGTGGCCATCAACCTTCGATCGAACCGCCGGCCAGGGCGCAGAGCTGGATCGGGTCTAGAATGTGAATTTCCTTGCCCTCGGCGGCAATCAACTCGTTCTGTTGGAAGCGGGTGAATACCCTGGAGACGGTTTCCACCGCCAGGCCCAGGTAATTGCCGATTTCATTGCGCGACATGCTCAGGCGGAACTGGTTGGCCGAGAACCCACGGGCGCGGAAGCGTGCCGAGAGGTTGACCAGGAATGTGGCGATACGCTCGTCGGCGGTTTTTTTCGAAAGCAACAGCATCATTTGCTGATCGTCACGGATTTCCCGGCTCATGACCCGCATCAACTGGCGGCGCAGTTGCGGCAGCTGTATGGCCAGCTCGTCCAGGCGATCGAAGGGGATTTCGCACACCGAGGTGGTTTCCAACGCCTGGGCCGAGACCGGGTGGGACTCGGTGTCCATGCCGGACAGGCCCACCAGTTCGCTGGGTAGGTGGAAGCCGGTGAGCTGTTCTTCGCCGCCATCGCTCAGGTTGAAGGTCTTCAAGGCGCCCGAGCGCACGGCGTAGACAGAGTCGAAGGCGTCGCCCTGGCGAAACAGGAACTCGCCTTTTTTCAACGGTCGGCCCCGTTTGACGATGTCGTCCAGCGCGTCCATGTCCTCAAGGTTCAGCGAAAGCGGCAGGCAGAGGGGGGCCAGGCTGCAATCCTTGCAATGGGCCTGGTTGTGGGCGCGCAGTTTGACTGGCTCGGACATTTCTTAAATCCTTGTGGGAAATCACGCATAAGGCGTAAGGGTACTCCAGAGATGGCACTCCGGCCAGTGCGGTTTCGTCGTCAAATTGTCGCGCTCAAATAACGCGGGAGAAACGCTGTCGGTTGTGCTGGTCCAAGTAGGCATCGAACACCATGCACACGGACCGAACCAGCAGGCGCCCGGCGGGCAGTACCCGGATGTGGGTGTCATCCAGCTCGATCAGCCCATCCGCGGCCATGGCCCGCAATTGCGGCCATTGCGGGGCGAAATAACCGCGAAAATCGATGTTGAAGGTTTGCTCGATCTCGGCGAAGGGCAGGTGGAAATGGCAGATCAATTGCTGGATCACCGCGCGCCGCAGCCGGTCGTCAGCGTTGCAGATCAGCCCGCGACTGGTCGCCAGTTGCCCGTCGGCGAGGGTGTTCTGGTAATGGCTCAGATCACTGCTGTTCTGGCAGTACAAATCGCCGATCTGGCTGATGGCTGACACGCCAAGGCCGATCAGGTCGCAATGGCCATGGGTGGTGTAGCCCTGGAAGTTGCGCTGCAACGTAGCCTCTTCCTGAGCGATTGCCAGTTCGTCGTCGGGCAGGGCGAAGTGGTCCATGCCGACATAGCGGTAGCCGGCGGCGGTCAGTTGTTCGATGGTGCCTTGCAGCATTGCCAGTTTCTGCTCCGGGGGCGGCAAGTCCTGGCTGTTGATGCGCCGCTGGGGCATGAAGCGTTCCGGCAGGTGGGCGTAGTTGAACACCGAGAGCCGGTCCGGTTGCAGGTGGATGACTTCCTGGACCGTGCGGGCGAAGTTTTCCGGGGTCTGCTTGGGCAGTCCATAAATCAGGTCAATGTTGATCGAACGGAACTGCAAGGTCCGGGCGGCTTCGACCACTGCGCGGGTTTCCTCGAGACTTTGCAGGCGATTGACGGCCCGCTGCACCGCTGGATCAAGGTCTTGCAGGCCGATACTGACCCGGTTGAAACCCAGTTCGCGCAACAGGCCCATGGTCGACCAGTCGGCTTCCCTGGGGTCGATTTCGATGCCGTAGTCACCGGAATCGTCGTCCAGCAGGTTCAGGTGCAGGCGCAGCTTGGCCATCAGTTGGCGCAGTTCGTCGTGGCTGAGGAATGTCGGGGTACCGCCGCCAAAGTGCAACTGTTCCACGCGCTGGGTGGGGTTCAGGTGACAGCCGATCAGTTGGATTTCCTGCTCCAGGCGTTGCAGGTAGGCGTGGGCCCGACCGCGGTCCTTGGTGATGACTTTGTTGCAGGCGCAGTAGTAGCAAATGTTCGCGCAGAACGGTATGTGCACGTACAGCGACAACGGTCGCAGGGCCTTGCGGCTGTCGCGCAGGGCGTGGAGCAGGTCGAAGGTGCCCACCTGGCTGCCGAACTGCGCTGCAGTGGGGTACGAGGTGTAGCGTGGTCCCGCCAGGTCGTAACGGCGGATAAGATTTGAGTCCCAACAAATGGTGTCGAGCATGCGGGCATTCCCGGATAGACTGGCATGGGGCGAGTCTAGGGGCGCGAGGGGGTGGCCGTTTTGATTTGCGTCAACGGGGCATTGGGAGTTGTCGATGCTCGCGATTGAGGGCGACTTGGTCAATGGCCCATGAGCCAATGTTGATGCGGCCCCGGCAGTGTCCATACCCCGAAAATAATCACCAACAAGCCACCGGCCATGCGCACGCTGCGTTTGCGCAGCAGGGCGGTGATGCGTTCGGCGGCCAGGCCCGTGGCGAGCAGCACAGGCCAGGTGCCCAGGCCGAAGGCGAGCATGAGCAACGCGCTGTCCAGCGCATTGCCCTGGCTGGCGGACCACAACAGGGTGCTGTAGACCAGTCCACATGGTAGCCAGCCCCATAGCGCGCCGAGCAGCAAGGCCCGGGGCAGGCTCGACACTGGTAGCAAACGGTTGGCGACGGGCTGGATATGCCGCCACAAGCCACGGCCAATGCTTTCGATGCGGGTCAGGCCGCTCCACCAACCCGCCAGGTACAGGCCCATGGCGATCAACAGCAAACCGGCCAGTACCCGCATGATCATCGCCGCCGGGCTATTGGCCACGGCCCAGCCGGCCAGGCCGATCAACAAGCCGGCGGTGGCGTAGCTCAGGATCCGCCCCAGGTTGTACGCCAGCAGCAGCCGGAACCGCCGACTGCGCTGTTCCTTGGGAATCGCCAGGGTCAGGGCGCCCATCAGGCCGCCGCACATGCCCAGGCAATGCCCGCCACCGAGCAGGCCAAGGATGACCGCCGAGACGAGTAATGGCGCCAGATCAAGCATGGGGCGGGGCCTTGTCGTCCGGTTCACGGGCCTCGCCACTGGCTTCATCCACGGCCGCCTTGTGGTTCGGGTCCTGATCGTCGAACAGGATGCTGTGGGCCGGGCCGTCAAGGTCGTCGTATTGGCCGCTGTCCACGGCCCAGAAGAAAATGTACACGGCGATGGCCACGATCAGCAGTGCGGCCGGGATCATCACGTAGAGAGCTGGCATGTCGGAACTCCATGCCCGCGCGGCTCAGGCCGGCAGCGGGCGGGTATCGGGCGTGGTGTCGAAAACCTGCGTCTTGGGCTGACGTGTCAGCCTCAGCGCATTCAACACGACGATCAACGAACTGATGGACATGCCGACCGCCGCCCACACCGGCGTAATCCATCCGAGGGCGGCGAACGGCAACATGAGGCCATTGTACAGCCCGGCCCACACCAGGTTCTCGATGATCACACGGCGGGTGCGTCGGGCCAGGCTGAAGGCGTGGATCAGGGCGTCGAGGCGGTTGGACAGCAGCACCGCGTCGGCGCTGGTCTTGGCCAGGTCGGTGGCCGAGCCCATGGCGACACTGATGTCCGCCGCCGCCAGCACGGGCACGTCGTTCACGCCATCGCCGAGCATCAGCACCTTGCGGCCCTGCTGATGCAGTTGCTGCAACACGGCCAGTTTGTCGTCCGGGCGCAGCCCGCCGCGAGCCTCATCGATGCCCAGCTCGGCGGCGACGCTGGCAACCATGGGCGAACTGTCACCCGACAACAGCAGCGTCCGCCAGCCCCGTGCCTTGCAGGCCGCCAGCAGTGCCGGGGCATCGACGCGCAAGCGGTCATCGAGGACGAACCAGGCCAGGGGCCCGATCTCATCGCCCAGCAACAGCCATTGCCCGGGTTCGTCCGGCATTTGTGGTACGGCGGCGCCACTCAGTTCGCAGACGAAACCGGGCTGGCCGATGCGCAGGCGCTGTTCGGTCACCAAACCTTCCAGCCCCAGCCCCGGGGTGCTTTGCACCTGTTCGGCGGCCAATGGCGCGCGGCCGAAGGCGCGGGCGATAGGGTGTTCGGAGCGGTTTTCCAGGGCGGCGGCCAAGCCCAGGCATTGAACACTGTCGAGGGCCGCCAATGGCCGAATGGCGCGCAACGCCAGGCGGCCTTCGGTGAGGGTGCCGGTCTTGTCGAAAATCACCGTGTCGATCTGGTTCAGGCCTTCCAGCACATGACCGCGCGTCAGCAGCAGACCGAGCTTGTGCAGGGTGCCGGTGGCGGCGGTGAGGGCGGTCGGCGTGGCGAGGGACAACGCGCAAGGGCAGGTGGCGACCAGCATCGCCAGGACGATCCAGAACGCGCGCGAAGCGTCCAGTTGCCACCACACCAGCCCGATGACGGCAGCGGCGATCAAGGAGAACAGCAAGAACCATTGGGCCGCGCGGTCGGCGATTTCCGCCAGCCGTGGCTTCTCGGCCTGGGCCCGCTCCAGCAGCCGCACGATGGCCGACAATCGGGTGTCCTGCCCGAGGGCCAGCACCTGGACCGTCAAGGCTCCTTCGACGTTCAGCGTGCCGGCGGTGACCGCGTCGCCCACCTGGCGAGGTTGTGGCAGGTATTCACCGGTCAGCAACGACTCGTCGATGCTGGACTGGCCATCCAGGATCCTGCCATCGGCCGGCAGCACCGCGCCTGGATGCACCAATACCCGGTCGCCGGTGCGCAACTCGCTGAGCAGGATGCGTTCGCTCTGGCCGTTGTCTTCCAGGCGCAGGCACGAGGCCGGCAACAGATTGACCAGTTGGGCGGTGGCGGCAGCGGTACGCTCCCGGGCCCGGCGTTCCAGGTAACGGCCGGCCAACAGGAAGAGGGCAAACATGCCTACGGCGTCGAAGTACAACTCGCCGACCCCGGTGATTGACGTCCAGATCCCGGCAACGTAGGCACTGCCGATGGCCAGGGACACGGAAACGTCCATGGTCAGGTGGCGGGTGCGCAGGTCGCGCATGGCGCCTTTGAAGAACGGCGCGCAGCTATAGAAGACAATGGGCGTGGTGAGGAACAGGGCAACCCAGCGCAGGATGGTGTGCATCTCCGGGCCCAGGTCGATGTTGAATTCCGGCCAGGTGGCCATGGTTGCCATCATCGCCTGGAACCACAACAGACCGGCCACACCCAATTGGCGCAGGGCCAGGCGGTTTTGTGCGGCGAGTTGTTCACAGGCCTGGTCGGCCTGGTACGGGTGGGCGACATAGCCGATCTGGCGCAATTCGGCGAGCAGCGTGCTCAGCGGCAGTTGAGCGTCGGCCCAACGTACATGCAGGCGATGATTGGACAGATTCAACCGCGCCTCGGCCACGGCCGGCAGGCTGCGTAATTGCTTTTCGATCAACCAGCCGCAGGCGGCGCAACTGATGCCTTCCATCAACAGGGTGGTTTCGGCCAGTTCGCCTTCATGGCGCACGAATGATTGCTGCACGTCTGGGCGATCGTACAGTGTCAATTCATCGGTCAACTGGACGGGCAGGGATTCGGGGTTGGCCGACGCTTCGCTGCGATGCTGGTAATAACTTTCCAGGCCACCGGCGACAATGGCCTCGGCCACCGCCTGGCAACCCGGGCAACACAGCTCGCGGGTTTCACCGAGGACAACGGCGGTGAAGCGACTGCCAGGGGGGACGGGCAGGGCGCAGTGGTAGCAGGGCTGTGGAGTGGTCATTGCGTTTTCACAGAACGTTGTCCAATGATCGTTCCCATGCTCGGCGTGGGAACGCATCCTGTGACGCTCCGCGTCACGCTTGCGAGGGGACGCGGAGCGTCCCGGGCTGCGTTCCCACGCGGAGCATGGGAACAATCAGAACCACAGGAAAGCGGCTTACTTCTTCAGGTCTTCAGCGCCTTGCAGCGGTTCATCGCCGAGCAGGAGGTCCTGGCCGTGATTGATCTGCTCTTCTTCGAACAGGCGCCAGGTCTTGTCGTTCTCCACCCCCAGCAATTCGACAAAGCGCCGGCCTTCGATCTTGTCCGCCAACTGACCGACGTAGCGCCCTGGTTCACTGTCGTTGCGGGTCAGGACGATCTTGCGGTCCTTCTCCGGTTGGGTCGGCGAGATCAGGCTCAGTTCCAGGGTCTGGGGACGGCTGTTGCCGTTCAGGCGCAGGTTCACTTCACCGGTGAGTTCGTCCAGTTGCACGTTGGCACGCAGTTGCAGGGTCTGGGCCAGCAATTCGCGCTCCAGCGAGCGGTTGATGCCCTTGCCGGCTTCATAATAATTGTCGTTGACCAGGTTGTCCGGGTTCTTCACCGCAATGGTCACCATCGTCAGGCTCAGTGTCACCGAACAGGTCAGGATCGCGATGATGATCCACGGCCAGAGGTGCTTGTACCAAGGGCTGGTGGCGGTTGCTGCAGGCATGTTCAGTTCTCTCAACGAGTTTGTGGGCCGATGAACCGGCTCTTGGCTTCGACATGTACGCTTTCGTCATCGGCGTCCTTGAGGATGAAGGTCACCTCGTTGGTGCTCGATGGCAGCTGTTCCGGTGCGCTGGACAGCTCGACCGGCTGGCTGTAGATCTCGCCGGCCGCGACCTTGATTTCCCGACGGCCTTGCAACTTGAGGTCGGGCAGGCCGGCGGCTTCCAGGACGTACGTATGGTCGCGCTGGTCTTTGTTCATGATCTTCAGGCTGTAGACGTTCTCGATCCGGCCTTCGGCGTTTTCGCGGTAGAGCACGCGGTCCTTGCTGACGTCGAAACCCACCAGCGAGCGCATGAAGAACGCCGCCGCCAACAGGCTCATCATGGTCAGCAGCACCAGGGCATAACCGATCAGGCGCGGGCGCAGTTTATGGGTTTTCTGTCCTGAAAGGTTGTGTTCGGTGGTGTAGCTGATCAGGCCGCGTGGATAATCCATTTTGTCCATGATGTTGTCGCAGGCATCGATGCAGGCCGCGCAGCCGATGCACTCGATCTGCAGGCCGTCGCGGATGTCGATGCCGGTAGGGCAGACCTGCACGCACATGGTGCAGTCGATGCAATCCCCCAGGCCCAGGGCTTTGTAGTCAACGCCCTTCTTGCGCGGGCCACGGCTTTCGCCACGACGCGGGTCGTAGGAAACGATCAAGGTGTCCTTGTCGAACATCACGCTCTGGAAGCGTGCGTACGGGCACATGTAGATACACACTTGCTCACGCAGCCAGCCAGCGTTGCCGTAGGTGGCGAGGGTGAAGAAGCCCACCCAGAAATACGACCAGCCATCGGCCTGGCCGGTAAAGAACTCGAACACCAGTTCGCGGATAGGCGTGAAGTAACCGACAAAGGTCATGCCGGTGACGAAGCCGATCAGCAGCCACAGGCTGTGCTTGGCGAGCTTGCGCAGGAATTTGTTGGCGCCCATGGGGGCCTTGTCGAGCTTGATGCGCTGGTTGCGGTCGCCTTCGGTGACTTTTTCGCACCACATGAAGATCCAGGTCCACACGCTCTGTGGGCAGGTGTAGCCACACCACACGCGTCCTGCATAGACCGTGATGAAAAACAGGCCAAAGGCGGCAATGATCAACATCCCGGACAGCAGGATGAAATCCTGGGGCCAGAAGGTGGCGCCGAAAATAAAAAATTTGCGCTCCGGCAGGTTCCACCAGACGGCCTGATGCCCACCCCAGTTCAGCCAGACCGTACCGAAATACAGCAGGAACAATAGCGCGCCGCCAGCCATTCGCAGGTTGCGGAACAGGCCAGTGAAGGCGCGGGTGTAGATTTTTTCCCGAGAGGCATACAGGTCGACGCTTTTGTTCGCGTCCTTGGCAGGCGGGGTGACGTCATGTACCGGAATCTGGTTACTCATCAAATGCATCCCACGGCAGTGGAAAAGTGCCGTGGCCAGTACGTGCCGACCACGGTCAGAAAGGGTGTTGCGGTGGCGCAATGATACGCCTGTAGGTCTAGCCCAAGGGTGCGACCTTTGGTCGCGTTGGGTGCTGGGAGTTAATGGTGTAGCGAATGTAACAAGGCATGATCCAGATCAATTGACTTGTCGAGTATAGCTGTCTAGCCGAAGCAGATGACGCCGATGAGCATTCGATCGGCGTCGCCTTGAGTCTTATCGAACGTCGATGGTGTGGCTGGCGACAGGGTTGCGCCAGTCGTTGTCGGCAATGACATTGACGGTCAGTTGTTTTCTGTCGTCGGCGATCTTTACATACAACCAGGTCTTGCGCGCGGCCGAGCCGCTCATGAACAGCGGCACATCGCCGTAGATATAGTTGGACGGGTAATGCCCGTGCTTCTTGTCCGCGCTGTAGGAAAACACGGCGGTGACGCCGTAATCATCAATCAACTTTTTGAAACGATGGATTTCCGTCTCCCTGACGGGCCAGTGGAACGCCTGGTGCAAGTTCAGCAGAATGATTTTTCCCTGTGAGCGTGCTTTTTGCAGATCACGTTCCAGCCAGTCGAGGGACGAGGTAATTTCATAGGCTGTGGTGTTGAAAATGGCATGGGTGGAAAAATTTGCTGAATAGGCCGGCTGGTTGTGCAACTGAACCAGATGTACGTCGCCAAA
This sequence comes from Pseudomonas sp. NFACC16-2, assembly GCF_900119205.1. Lineage (NCBI taxonomy): Bacteria > Pseudomonadati > Pseudomonadota > Gammaproteobacteria > Pseudomonadales > Pseudomonadaceae > Pseudomonas > Pseudomonas sp. NFACC16-2. The sequence goes on from NZ_FPIX01000045.1 coordinate 36,778, forward strand.
ATCCTTGGAATAGGCGAGGCTTCCGTACCAGGTTTTCGTCAGGCCAGAAGCTCTGGCCGAAAGGTCCATGTTCGGGACTTTTCCCCAGTATCGCGCTTTGAGGTCATCGACACTTCCTGCGGAGCAACTGGCGCAACTTTCGACATTGAAGTCGTAGTCATGGTTACCCAGGCCGTAGTCGTAAAGATTGTTCAGTTTGTTCTGCAGGACTGTCTTGATATAGCTGCGCTCACTGGAGTGGCCTGATTGGGTCAGGTTGCCGTTGATCATGACCGGGACGGCAGCAGGCCCACCCGACTGCCCACGGAACGCGGCAATGCTGGCGTACTGGGCCTCGATCAGCCATCGGGACCGCGACTCTGTGTCGCTGGCTGGCTCTGCCTCGCCGTTTTCGGATCTTTCACTGGAGGGGTACTTCGGGCTTGCAGCGAATACGATGTGGTCGGGGGGTGTATCAGCAGCAAATGAATGGGTGACCGCTACGCAGCAGCAAAATAGTAAGGCTGATAAAAGCCTCAGATGGATTGGGTTCTTCATCGAAATCCTTTTCTATGAAAATAGTGAGTGGTTCTTGTGTTACTGGGCGGGACTTTATCGAGGCGTACATGCGGGCGCCAGAAAGTGCCGCGGTTATATTGATAATGTTTATTTCGATGAAGTGGTTGGGAAGAGCAAAGCCTCGTCGCCATCAGCGTAACAGTCCAACTCCGTGGAACCGCTCTTCGCCATGGTCTTTCAAAAGCGCTGTTGAAAAACAGATCGTGCCAGCGGCTCACGCTGTGGGATGTACTAGCTTGACCACGGATCAAGCAACGCCACGCCGCGGCCTTGGAAATCAGTCACATTGCGGGTCACGACGGTCAGTCCATGAACCAACGCGGTGGCAGCAATCAGTGCATCGCATTCATTGCTGCGATCCGGAACGTGCAAGCGAGCGCAGCGTAGCGCGACGGCGCGGTCGACCGCCAGGATTCTTCCGGCGAATGCGGGCATGACGTGGTTATCCAGCCACGCGCGCAGGCGGCTGCCTTGGGCCGGGTCTTTGCGTTCGAAGCGCAACACGCCCGTTTCCAGTTCCAATACGGTAATCGCCGAGAGGTAAAGGCTGGGGGCGGGCACGCTACGCGCCCAAGCCAGTACGTTTTTATCGGCCTGAGGCTTACGCAGTTCCGAGATGACGTTAGTGTCGAGCAGGTACATCAGGACAGGTCCACCGGTCGAGGAGAGATGACGGCACGTTCGGTATCGAAATCGATATCCGGCGCGTCGGGCATGACCAGCAACTCGACAATGCTGGTGCCGATGCCGGTCAGTTTCTGGTACTCCTCAATGCTTAGCAGCACATGGGCCGGCTTGCCACGATCGGTGATGATGACCGGCCCCTGGCGGGTGGCTTTTTTGGCACCACTTGTGTCGTGGTTGAATTCGCGGCTGGAAATGGTGGTGATGGACATGGCGGCGTCCTCGAGAAAACTGAATGTAGGCACGTTACTACCGTCGCTGATTGCGGGCAAGATAAAACCATTGCCCTGTCGCACCGGCAAACAAAAAGGCCCCGTCAACCTGGGTTGACGGGGCCTTGGGGGCATCAGGCGCTGACTTTACTGGGCGTCAGCCGCAGGAGCCTTTTCGCCATGAGACAGGCTGTAGACGTAGGCGGCCAGCAAGTGGACCTTGTCGTTGCCTTGCAGGTCGGCCTGGGCAGGCATCTGGCCCTGGCGACCGTAGCGGATGGTCTGCTGCAGTTGAGCGAAGCTCGAACCGTAGATGAACGCCGCAGGGTGCGTCAGGTCAGGTGCGCCCATGGCGGGCGTGCCTTTGCCGGCTGGGCCGTGGCAGGCCACGCAGTTGGCCGCGAACAGTTTCTGGCCGTTGGCCGGATCGGCCTTGGCGCCTTCCGGCAGTTTACGGCCGTGCAGGCTGGTCACCAGGTAGGAAGCCACGTCAGCGACACCTTGCTCGCCGACCACCGCAGCCCAGCCCGGCATCACGGCGTGACGACCGCCCATGATGGTGGTCTTGATGGTTTCCGGCTCACCGCCCCAGCGCCAGTCGGCGTCGGTCAGGTTGGGGAAGCCATAGGCACCCTTGGCGTCGGAACCGTGGCAAACCGAGCAGTTGGAGGCGAACAGGCGGCCACCCATCTTCAGGGCTTGCGGGTCCTTGGCGACTTCTTCGATCGGCATGGAGGCGAACTTGGCGAAGATCGGACCGAACTTGGCGTCCGAGCGAGCCATTTCCTTTTCCCACTCGTGAACGCCTGTCCAGCCGGTCTGGCCGTTGGCGAAGGCGGTCTGCTTTTCGGTGTCCAGGTAGTTGTAGCCTGGCAGCAGGCCTTTCCAGTTGCCCAGGCCTGGGTAGAGCACCAGGTAACCGAGGGCGAACACGATGGTGCCCACGAACAGCATGAACCACCATTTCGGCAGTGGGTTGTCGTACTCCTCGATCCCGTCGAACGAGTGGCCGACGGTCTCGTCCGTCTGCTCGGCGCGCTGGCCCTTGCGGGTCGACAGCAGCAGCCAGGTCAGGGAGAAGATCGTTCCCAGGCTGAGGACTGTGACGTACAGACTCCAGAATGTAGTCATTCTTTGTTACTCCTAGAAGCTTGCTCGACGTGCTTGATGGCTTCGGGATCATCCGCGAACGGCAGCAAGGTCGCGTCGTCAAACTCCGACTTGCGCTTGGGGCTGAACACCCACAGGGCCAGACCGATGAAGGCCACCATCACGACGACGGTGCCCAGGCCGCGAATCATCCCGATATCCATAAAGAATCACCGTTTGCTTTTGATGATGGTGCCCAGGCCTTGCAGATAGGCCACCAGCGCGTCCATTTCAGTCTTGCCCTTGACGGCATCCTTGGCACCGGCGATGTCTTCGTCGGTGTAAGGCACGCCCAGGGTGCGCAGGACTTCCATTTTCTTGGCGGTGTCTTTGCCGTCGAGCTTGTTTTCTACGAGGAACGGGTAGGCCGGCATTTTCGACTCAGGCACCACGTTGCGCGGGTTATACAAGTGCGCACGGTGCCAGTCGTCGGAGTAGCGGCCGCCAACGCGGGCCAGGTCCGGACCGGTACGCTTGGAACCCCACAGGAATGGGTGGTCCCAGACGCTTTCACCGGCGACCGAATAGTGGCCATAGCGTTCGGTTTCGGCGCGGAACGGACGAATCATCTGCGAGTGGCAGCCGACACAACCGTTGGCGATATAGATGTCACGGCCTTCCAGTTCAAGGGCGGTACGTGGCTTCATGCCTTCGACCGGCTTGTTGGTCACGTCCTGGAAGAACAGCGGAACGATCTGGGTCAAGCCGCCGATGCTCACGGCGATGACCATGAAGAAGGCCAGCAGGCCGATATTCTTCTCTACTGCTTCGTGCTTCATCAGTGAGCTCCAACTACGGCGATCTTGGCGGCGGCTTCAGCTTCAGCCGGGTCAGAGGCACGAACGGTGCGGTACACGTTGTAGGCCATGAACAGCATGCCGCTGGCGAAGAACGCGCCGCCCAGGGCTCGAACGATATAGCCCGGGTGGCTGGCTTGCAGGGCTTCGACGAACGAGTAGGTCAGAGTGCCGTCGTCGTTGATTGCACGCCACATCAGGCCTTGGGTGATGCCGTTGACCCACATCGAGGCGATGTAGAGCACGGTACCGATGGTCGCGAGCCAGAAGTGCGCGTTGATCAGGCCGGTGCTATGCATCTGCGCACGACCGAACAGTTTCGGGATCATGTGGTAGATGGCGCCGATGGAAATCATCGCCACCCAGCCGAGCGCACCAGCGTGCACGTGGCCGATGGTCCAGTCGGTGTAGTGGCTCAGGGAGTTGACGGTCTTGATGGCCATCATCGGGCCTTCGAAGGTCGACATGCCGTAGAACGCCAACGACACCACCAAAAAGCGCAGGATCGGGTCGGTGCGCAGCTTATGCCAGGCGCCCGACAGGGTCATCATGCCGTTGATCATGCCGCCCCAGCTTGGCGCCAGAAGGATGATCGACATCGCCATGCCCAGGGACTGCGCCCAGTCTGGCAGCGCGGTGTAGTGCAGGTGGTGCGGACCGGCCCAGATGTACAGGGTGATCAGCGCCCAGAAGTGCACGATGGACAGGCGATAGGAATAGATCGGACGCTCGGCCTGTTTCGGCACGAAGTAGTACATCATTCCCAGGAAACCGGTGGTCAGGAAGAAGCCCACGGCGTTGTGGCCGTACCACCACTGGATCATCGCATCGGTCGCGCCCGAGTAGGCCGAGTACGACTTGAAGAAGCTGACCGGCAGGGAAGCGTGGTTGACGATGTGCAGCATGGCGGTCACGACGATGAAGGCACCGTAGAACCAGTTACCGACGTAGATGTGCTTGGTCTTGCGCTTGACGATGGTGCCGAAGAACACCAGACCGTAGGTCACCCAGACGATGGCCAGCAGGATAGCCAGGGGCCATTCCAGCTCAGCGTATTCCTTGGTGGTGGTGTAACCCAGTGGCAAGGTCACGATCGCACCGACGATGACCGCTTGCCAGCCCCAGAAGGTGAAGGCGGCGAGGCTGTCGGAGATCAGTCGCGTTTGGCAGGTTCGCTGCACGACGTAGTAAGAAGTGGCAAACAATGCACAACCACCGAAGGCGAAGATCACCAGGTTGGTGTGCAGCGGGCGCAGGCGTCCAAATGTCGTCCATGGCAGATCGAAGTTCAACTCCGGCCAGACCAGTTGCGAGGCGATGAAGACACCGAGCCCCATGCCAAGGATCCCCCAGACCACCGTCATGATGGCGAACTGGCGGACTACCTTATAGTTATAAGCAGTCGGACTGATTGCTGTGCTCATTCTAAGGTTCCACGGTTTGGGTGTTTTATTAGGATAAAAATCGGTCGCAAGTATGGAGAAAGCGGGGGGTCATTGCAACGCGCCATGACCTGGGTCAATGCTTTCCAAAGCTGATTCTGCGGCCTTTCCATGTTCCGTGTAGGGACAAAATTGACCCTCGGCAAAATGTCGCAACGAAGGAAAGAGGCGAGGGGGTCGGGTCGGTTGTAACGGGGTGTGTTCAAACACAGCGTTCGGGTGATGCCAGGCAACTGTCGCAACAGCCGGTATTCACCTGCCTTTGCGGCCTTTTTGATGAACGATTGTCGAACGCATCGGGTCGGGTCGACCTGAAACCGGCAGTCGCCAGCGCACGCAAAGGCAAGCTTAGACCCGATTCCGGGGAACCGAAAGAAAGACTATGGGAGGGTGCGACAATGCGTCGCGCAGGGACACGGAGCAGCCGCATCCAGACGGATACGGCTGTTCACGCGGTCAAGATTTATTCGCTTTTGTGTTCGGCTTGCAGGCGCTCGGCACCGGCGGTGTGGGACAGGCTGTAGACGTAGGCGGCCAGCAGTTGCACCTTGTCATTGCCCAACAACTCACTCTGCGCTGGCATGTGGCCCTGGCGACCATGGCGAATGGTCTGTTGCAACTGGGCCAGGCTGGTGCCGTAGATGAAGCCGGCCGGTTGCGTCAGGTTTGGCGCGCCCATGGCTTCGGTGCCCTTGCCATTGGCGCCGTGGCAGGCGACACAGGTGGTGCTGAACACTTGCTGGCCGGCTTGCAGGTCGGCACCGCTGTCTGCCGGCAGCGGCAGACCGGCCAGGTCGTGGCGGACATAGGCGGCTACGTTCTTGACCCCGGCGTCCCCCAGTACTTCGCCCCAGGCGGGCATCGCCGCCATGCGACCGCCCATGATGGTGGCCTTGATGGTGTCGGCAGCACCGCCCCAACGCCAGTTGCTGTCGGCCAGGTTCGGGAAGCCAAAGGCACCCTTGGCGTCCGAGCCGTGGCAGACCGAGCAGTTGGAGGCGAACAGGCGGCCACCCATCTTCAAGGCCTGTGGGTCCTTGGCCACTTCCTCCACGGGCATGGCGGCGAATTTGGCGAAGATCGGTCCGAACTTGGCATCGGCCTTGGCCATCTCCTTTTCCCATTCATGGGCGCCGGTCCAGCCGTTCTCGTAGCCTGGCAGGATGCCTTTCCAGTTGCCCAGGCCCGGATAGAGGACCAGGTAGCCGACGGAAAACACCAGGGTGCCGGCGAACAACAGGAACCACCACTGCGGCAGCGGGTTGTCGTACTCCTCGATGCCGTCGAAGCTGTGGCCCATGGTCTGGTCGACGCTGCCCTTGGTTTCGCCCTTGCGGGTGCCGATCAGCAACCACGTCAGGCCGATGAGGCTGCCGATGGTCAGTACGCAGATCCACGTACTCCAGAAGGTGGTCATGGCCGGGTACTCCTTGTTGCAGGGGCTTGGGGGGTGGCGATGTCGGCAGTTGGCTCGTCGGCGAACGGCAGCAGGCGCGCTTCGGCGAACTCTGGACGACGTTTGCTGCTGAATACCCACAGGGTCAGGCCGATGAAGGCGATGAACACCACGACCGTGCCCAGGCCGCGGATCATTCCAGTACTCATTTCAAGAACCATGGCTCACCTCTTGCTCTTGATGGCAGTGCCGAGCACTTGCAGGTAGGCCACCAGGGCGTCCATTTCGGTCTTGCCCTTGAGCGAGGCCACGCTGGCGGTGATGTCGTCGTCGGTGTACGGCACGCCCAGGGTGCGCATGGCGCGCAGCTTGCCTTCGGTGTGGCTGCTGTCTACCGCTTGGGTCACCAGCCACGGGTAGGCCGGCATTTTCGACTCGGGCACGACGTTGCGCGGGTTGTACAAGTGGGCGCGGTGCCAATCATCGGAGTAGCGCGCGCCAACCCGGGCCAGGTCCGGCCCGGTACGCTTGGAACCCCACAGGAATGGGTGGTCCCAGACGCTTTCACCGGCCACCGAGTAGTGGCCGTAGCGCTCGGTCTCGGCGCGGAACGGACGGATCATCTGCGAGTGGCAGCCGACGCAGCCTTCACGAATGTAGATGTCACGGCCTTCCAGTTGCAGGGCGGTGTAGGGCTTCATGCCGTCTACCGGTTTATTGGTCACGTCCTGGAAGAACAGCGGCACGATCTGGGTCAGGCCGCCAATGCTCACGGCCAGGACCATCAGCAGCATCAGCAGGCCGACGTTTTTTTCGATTGTTTCGTGTTTCATGGTGGACTCCTCAGGCCATCTGCGCGGCAGCGGCGGCTTCGGCAGGCTGGTAGGCCCGCACGGTGCGCCAGGTGTTGTAGGCCATCAGCAGCATGCCGAGGAGGAAGATCGACCCGCCCGCCAGCCGCACGACGAAGCCTGGGTGACTGGCCACCAGGGTTTCGACGAAGGAGTAGGTGAGCGTGCCGTCCTCGTTCACCGCACGCCACATCAGGCCCTGGGCGATGCCGTTGACCCACATCGAGGCGATGTAGAGCACGGTGCCGATGGTCGCGAGCCAGAAGTGCGCGTTGATCAGGCCGATGCTGTGCATCTGTGGCCGGCCGAAGACTTTCGGGATCATGTGGTACAGCGCGCCGATGGAAATCATTGCCACCCAGCCGAGTGCGCCGGCATGGACGTGGCCGATGGTCCAGTCGGTGTAGTGGGAGAGGGCGTTGACGGTCTTGATCGCCATCATCGGACCTTCGAAGGTCGACATGCCGTAGAACGCCAGGGAAACCACCAGGAACCGCAGGATCGGGTCGCTGCGCAACTTATGCCAGGCGCCCGACAGGGTCATCATGCCGTTGATCATGCCACCCCAGCTTGGCGCCAGCAGAATCAGCGACATCACCATGCCCAGGGACTGTGCCCAGTCCGGCAGCGCGGTGTAGTGCAAGTGGTGAGGGCCGGCCCAGATGTACAGGGTGATCAGGGCCCAGAAGTGCACGATGGACAAGCGATAGGAATACACCGGGCGCTCGGCCTGCTTCGGCACGAAGTAGTACATCATCCCCAGGAAGCCTGCGGTGAGGAAGAAGCCTACGGCGTTGTGGCCGTACCACCATTGCACCATCGCGTCCGTGGCCCCGGCGTAGACCGAGTAGGACTTGGTGAGGCTCACCGGCAGTTCCAGGTTGTTGACGATGTGCAGGATCGCCACGGTCAGGATGAACCCGCCGAAGAACCAGTTACCAACGTAGATGTGCTTGGTGTTGCGCTTGGCCACGGTGCCGAAGAACACAATCGCGTAGGCAACCCAGACGATGGTGATCAGAATGTCGATCGGCCATTCCAGTTCGGCGTACTCCTTGGAACTGGTGTAGCCCAGTGGCAGGCTGATGGCCGCCAGCAGGATCACCAGTTGCCAGCCCCAGAAGCAGAACGCGGCGATTTTCGGCGCAAACAGCTGAGTCTGGCAGGTGCGCTGCACCGAATAGAACGAACTGGCGAACAACGCACAGCCACCGAAGGCGAAGATCACCGCGTTGGTGTGCAGCGGGCGCAGGCGGCCGAAGCTGGTCCAGGGCAAATCGAAGTTGAGCTGTGGCCAGACCAATTGGGCGGCGAGAAAAACCCCGAGCCCCATGCCGACGATGCCCCACACCACCGTCATAATGGCGAATTGGCGGACCACCTTGTAGTTGTAGGCGGTACTGATAGAAGTGTTCATGGTTCCCCATCCACGGTTCAGCCGAAGTGAGCGCCTGCGCAAGGCAGTGCGGCGTTCTTCGCCTGGAGTTATAGGCAGACTAAAAGCGAGATCAGCATGGACAAACAGCACAAGGCCAGTATTGACGGGGATCAATGGGCGCAGTGTGTGGCCGAACACGGTTGGCTATGGACGGCGGCGCGGCCGGGTGCCCGTGCCGAGGCGCCGACCCTGATCCTGGCCCACGGCGCCGGTGCACCGATGGACAGCGGATTCATGGAGGAAATGGCTGCGGGCCTTGCCGCGCATGGGGTCAACGTGCTGCGCTTCGAGTTTCCCTACATGGCCCAACGACGTTTGGATGGGGGCAAGCGCCCACCCAATCCGGCACCGAAGCTACTGGAATGCTGGCGACAGGTGTACGCCACGGTGCGGCCTTATGTCGCTGGGCGGTTGGCCATTGGCGGTAAGTCCATGGGCGGGCGCATGGCGAGTTTGCTGGCCGATGAATTGGGCGCCGACGCGCTGGTGTGCCTGGGGTATCCCTTCTATGCGGTGGGCAAGCCGCAGAAACCGCGGGTCGAACACCTGGTGGCGTTGAAGACCCCCACCTTGATCGTCCAGGGCGAGCGCGATGCGTTGGGCAATCGGGAGGCGGTGCAGGGGTATGAATTGTCACCGGGCATCGAGGTGATGTGGTTGGTGGCGGGGGATCATGACCTGAAACCGCTGAAGGCTTCGGGGTTTAGCCATGAGCAACATCTGGAGGCGGCGGCGGGCAAGGTGGCGGCGTTTCTTCTTCAGGATTGATAGTGCCTGTCCCGGCCTCTTTGCGAGCAAGCTCGCGATAGCGGTCTGCCAGGATCGAGTAGGAGGCGGCCTCACGGCCGCCGTCCTCTCACACCACCGTACGTACGGTTCCGTATACGGCGGTTCCTGCCTACTGATAAACAGCTTCAGCGAGCTTGGTTCCGTTGATGTGTCGCCTGTGGTATCTAAGCGCCCAGACCGGCCCTCGGAGCTTCCGGCTCCTACCTCCTGATGGTCTCGACCCCCGCTGCGCGGAGTTTCTGCTTTACGCTCCAACAGAGATCACACCCGACTGTCC
>NZ_FPIX01000090.1:0-1229 GCF_900119205.1 Pseudomonas sp. NFACC16-2
GGGGGTGTACTGAATTTTGTGTAAACGGGGTTGCTGTTAATCCTGCAAAAGCCTGTCTTCGAACTGGATGCTGAACCTGTTTAGAGCCCCCGCCCAGTCCCTGATTGGCATCGTCCACTTCTTGCTGATGTTATTCAGCGCCAGATAAAAGAGCTTCATTACCGCATCATCGGTCGGGAATGAGGCCCTGCTTTTGGTGACCTTGCGCAGACTCATGTTGATCGACTCGATGGCGTTGGTGGTGTAAATCACCCTCCGGATCTCCGGTGGATAATCGAACAGAGGGATGACTCTCGCCCAGTTTTTGCGCCACGACTGGCTGATTAAAGGGTATCGCTCATCCCACTTGACCTCGAAGTCGGTCAGCTTTTGCTCGGCCATTTCAACGGTTGTCGAGTGGTAGATGAGTTTGAGGTCAGCGGCTGCTTCGCGCTGATATTTGTAGGAGACGAACTTCAAACTGTTGCGCACCATGTGCACGATGCACAGTTGAACCGAAGCTTGTGGATAGACCACTTCGATGGCCTCAGGAAAGCCCTTGAGCCCGTCCACGCAGGCAATGAAAATGTCTTTTACCCCGCGTGTTTTAAGCTCTGTAACAACTTGCAGCCAGAACTTGGCGCCTTCCGTCTGCGCGATCCACAGCCCTAACACCTCTTTGCGACCGTCCATGTTGACGCCAATGGCCAAGTAAACCGCTTTGGTTCTGACTGCGCCGCTGTCGCGTACCTTGACGTGGATGCAATCGAGATAGAGGATCGGATAGAGCTCGTCCAGAGGCCGCGATTGCCAGACCTTGACCTCTTCGCTGACCGCGTCGGTAATCGCCGAGATAAGGCTTGGAGAGACCTCGGTGCCGTACATTTCCTCCAGGTGTCCCTGGATTTCCCGAACGGTCATTCCACGGGCGTACAGTGAAATCACCTTGTCATCGAAGCCGGTCCAGCGCGTCTGATGCTTGGAAATCAGCTGTGGCTCGAACATGCCTTGGCGGTCACGGGGAATCTCCAACGCTAGCTCGCCAAAGTCGCCTTTGAGCGTCTTGCCGCTATGGCCGTTGCGGGCATTTCCTTCTGCATTGGTCACCGCTGCGCTTTTGTCATGACCCAGATGTTCGGTCATTTCAGCTTCCAGGGCACGTTCGACCAGCATCTTGGTGAGCTGCTTGAGCAGACCATTTTCGCCGATCAGATCTTCAGGCTTTCGGTAATTGGCCAACAGACTGTCGG
>NZ_FPIX01000046.1:0-44711 GCF_900119205.1 Pseudomonas sp. NFACC16-2
GAAATTATTGGTGGCTTGCCTGATCGAGCGGTTGATCGCAGAAGGCGAGCATTTTTCCCCTGAGCCAAAGGAAGAGCTCACAAAAAAACGAACGGGAGCAGGTGGATCTGCGGCGCTCTCGCTGGCGTGAGATGGCGTTTGTCCTTTGGCTGCTTTGTGGCGCAATCGGTCCATGTTTGTCGCTATTCGATTGCCTTGAGCAATGGGATTACTTTAGCAATGCTTTACGTGAGTCCCCGCGAAACACGCGGGGATACCAGCGAGACGGGCTACGGGGCGAGGGGTTTGGTTAGCGCCTATGGGATAAATCCCCTCGCCACAGGTTGATGGTGCGGCGTACGCCCACGGCCGGGGCGTACTGCATGGCGTCATGAAGCCGAGCAACGTCATGTTGAGCGAGGAGGGCCTGCGTCTGTTCGATTTTGGCTTGGGCCTGGCCGAGGGAGGGCCCTCGCAGCATCTGCCGAACCTGAACCGTGAGCGCCTCAACGCCTGGACGCCAGGTTACGCGGCGCCTGAACTGCTTGAAGGTGCGCCCCTGTCAGCGGGTGCCGATGTCTATGGTGTGGCTTGCGTATTGTATGACTGGCGAGCGGCCAACACCCGTTCCGACAGTTACCCGCCACCGAGGCTCGCGATGCCCGGTTGGAGCGCGGGCTCAAGGCACCGCGCAACCTACCCAGGCGTTGCTGGCCAGGCGTTGGCGCTTGATCCGGGGCAATGGCGTATTAGTGCGGCTCAGTTGCGTGATGCATTGGGAGGGGGGCGTCCTGGTGGTGACAGTCTCCTGTGGGAGCGAGTTGTTCACAGGCATTGCGTTTAACCTGCGCCTAGTAATTTGTTCGCAAGCGTCAGGTCGAACTGCTTGTTCCCAAATATTGATTTAGTCGCCAGAGCTTTCTTGAGCACATCCGAATCCAGGCTCAGATTATTTTTATGCGCTACAAAGACAATCGTTAGGAATGGAAACGCATAGTTATCCGGCTCGGCTAACACGTCATCGATTAATGCGGGCGAGCCAAGAACGCTGTGCTCTGCCTTGGGCAGGTAAAACTTCTCAAGCCGTTCGCTTATTTTTTTGACGGTTGCGCCAATGGCTTGAGGGGCGGGAGTTCTGATGATGCCGCCCAACTCGTCACCAAATTGTTTTGCTTCCTCCGACAAGGAGCTCTTGGACAAAAACGATGCGTTCAACAGCCGGCTCTCGTAGGGCGGGGATTGCTCTTTGCAGAAGCTGAAAGCCTCGCAGGTATAGATCTCCATTCCCGCGTAATAGCCATCGGCTTTGGTCAGGTGTTGAACGTAGATTTCCCCAAGCTTTTCCTTGGCAGCGAGCAGGCCAAGTTTGTTTTTGCTGGCCTTCAGGTCCAAGTGGGGTGATGTTGTTTGCTTCAGCAACGCCAGTAGTTCCACTTCCACGCTTTTGCGAATTTCTTGGCTCATGGTAGTCACTTATAAATTAAAAGATTGAAGGTGGCGTTATGCTGGGCGCCTTTGCCGCCTAGCGGTACGCCAGGCTTGCCTTTGGTATCAACCTTGAACGATCCCTTCGTGCCGGCGGAGGGTTTGATCGTGCCTCCGCCCAGATGTTGCGTGGTGTTGGCCGGCTTCGTCATGTCGAAGACTTTGGAGTCGGTCTGGTTGGGAGTGAGTTTCCCTGTGCCATGCTTGACTTCAAAGACGTGCAGTTTTCCGCGTTGGTCTCTGGCGACGAAGTCGGCGCGAATGCGTTTCCCATTGACCTTCATGGTGACTTCCTCCGCGACGATCTTGAATTTGTTGCGCTTGAGATCGTTAAGCGCCTTGGTTCGGCCTTTATTGCCACTGACTGCGCTTTTGCAGGCCCATCCCCATGGATCAATCCAGGTCAGGGGGTTCGGTGCATATTGGTAAAGGTTTAATCCGCCCAGCAACCCAATCGGATCCGGCGTAGTAAACCGCCCCACATCCGGATCATAAAACCTGAACGTATTGAAATGCAGCCCGGTTTCCCGGTCCAGGTATTGCCCCTGGAATCGCAGGTTCTGCTCTTCGATGTAATACGGTTCACGCACTTCTTCCAGCGTGTTGCCCCACACCCGATACGTGGCCTGCCACACGTTGTGGCCGTCGGCCTCGGTGAGTTGTTCCGGCAGGCCGTTGAGGTCGTTGTGGTAGTAGCGGATCCTTTGCAGCGGGCCGCTTCCATCGACGCGGGCCAGGGGTTCGTAGCCGTCGTCTTCGTAGAGGTAGAGGCTGGTTTGCTGGTGGCGGTGTTCCTGCAACAGGCGCAGGCCGTCCCAGGTGAAACGGGTTTCCCCCAGCGGGTAGCCGTGGTTGTCGTGCTCGGTTTTTGCGATGCGCCGGCCCAGCGGGTCGTAGGCCATGTTGACCACGCTGCCGTCGTCGTTGCGCACCTCGATCAAGCGGCTTTCGGCGTCATAGGCGAAGTGTTGCATGCCGCGTTTGGCGCTGCGTTTTTCGATCAGCCGGCCGAAGGCGTCGTAGCGGTAGCGCTTGTCCTGGTAGGTCAGCAATTTGTTGTGCACCACCAGCCCGGCGCCGGGAGCCGGGCCGTCCAGCAGGTTGGCGGCGGCGTCGTAAGTGAAGGTCTCGCGTTGGCCGTGCAGGCTGTCCTGGCTGGCGATGATGCGGCCGGTGGCGTCGTAGTGCAGTAGCTGGCGCTGTTGTGCGGCGGGTTGCTGGTCGAGTTTGCCGATGAGATTGTCGGCGGGGTCGTACTCGAAGTGTTTTTGCACCGCCGCCGGCAGCAGCGAGGGTTGGCCGCTGTGGCGGCGTTGACGCGTGCGCAGGCGGCCGCTGCGGTCGTATTCGCTGCGGGTGCTGATCTGCCCTTGGGTGCGCAGCACTTCGCGGTGCAGGCGGTCGCGTTCGAAGTCGCTGATGACCTGGCCGTCGAGGTTGATCTGGTGCAGGTGGCCGCTGCCGTAGTACAGGCGGTTGACCCCGCGGCCATCGGGCAGTTGGGTCTGGATCAGGTTGCCGAGTTCGTCGTAGTGGTGCTGCAGGCTGCCGGCGGCGCTGTTTTCGGCGAGCAACTGGCCGAGGGCGTCGTAGGCGAAGCTCAGGGTCTGGGCGTTGCCCTGCCGGTCGGTGAAGGTGACGGCGGTGAGTTGGTCCAGCGGGTCGTAGCTGTATTCGGTGCGGCCATCGTCGGTGACCTTGGTGATCAGCCGCCCGACGGCGTCGCGTTCCAGGCGATGGACGATGGGTGCCGGCGGTGTTTCGGGAATGAGCGCCAGGCCTGTGCCGTAGGGCGCGGGCATCGCCGTCACTGCCGCGACGTTGTCGAGGCGGTCGTAGTCGTAGTGCTTGGCGCTGCCGTCCAGGTCTTGTTGTTCGGCCAACCGATCCCCTGCATCCCAGGCAAACCGGTAGCTTTCACCATTCTCGTTGGTCAGCGCTTGCAGCCGGCCGAAGCTGTCGTAGGTGAACTGCACTTGCCGGCCCTGGGCGTCGGTGCGTTGGCGGACCTGGCCGCGGCGGTTGTGTTGGTAGAGCGTGGTGTGCCCGGCCGGGTCGGTGTAGCCAGTGAGCAAGCCTGCGGTGTCGCGCTGGTAGTGTTCGGTGCGGCCGTCCGGTAATTGGCTGCCGAGCAGGCGCCCTTGGGCGTCGTAGCTGAATTGGGTGCGCTCACCGAGGGCGTCGGTGATGGTGTGTAGGTAACCGCGGGCGTCGTAGCTGAAGCGCGTCGGGTAACCCGAGCAATCGACGTGTTCCACCAATTGGCCGAACGGGTTCCAGCGCAGCTTTTTGTTTTTGCCGGTGGCGTCGATGATCTCCACGACCTGGCCGTGGGCGTCGTAGCGGTAGCGGGTGACGTGGCCCAGCGGGTCGATTTCCGTCGTGCAGTTGCCGCGTTGATCGTAACGGTACTTCCAGCTGTGGCCGGCGGCGTTGGTGTCCACCAGCGGCAGGGCCCAGTGTTCGAGCCAGAGGGTGGATTCGCTGCGGCCCAATGGGTCGGTTTCGCCGATCAGGTTACCCGCGTCGTCGTAGTTGAATTGGTACTGGCCGCCCTGTGGATCGGTGGCGCTGAGCAACTGGCGTTCGTCGTTCCATTCGAACAGCCAGGTCTGGCCGAGGTTGTCGGTGTAGTGGGTGATCTGGTGCTGGCTGTTCCACTGCCGGGTGCTGACGCGTTGCAGGCTGTCGCTGATGCGGGTGATGCCGGCCTTGAGGTCATAGTCGAACTGGTAGGCGTCGCCTTCGTCGGTCCAGTGCCGGACCACGCGCCATTCCTGATCGTCTATCAGGGCCCATTCGTAGAAGCAATGCAGGCCGCTGGGCGACTGGTGCTCGACCATCCGTTGCCCGGCGTCGTAGCGGAAGCGCCGTTGCACCTGGCCGCTGGCGTCGCGCACTTCGGCGAGGGTGTTGGCCGCGTCGTAGGCGTAGCTGACCAGCACTTCCCGCGATTGGTCGGGGTAGAGGCGCTCGATGTGGGTGACGCGTTCGCCTGCGCGGATCAGCGCGACGTGCACCAGGTCGAAGGTGTCGCGCAGCCGCACCAGGCGTCCGGCGTCGTCGTAGTCGAGGTGGATGCGGTTGTCGTTGCGGTCGCCCAGTTGGCTCAGGCGCAAGTGTGAGGGGTTGGCTGGCGAAGGTTCGAACAAGCGGTACAGGCCGTCTTCGCTTTCGATCAGCAATTGCCCGTTCACATGGCGGCGCACGGCCAGGCCTTCGCCAGCGCTGAACACCGCGCCGCCCAAGGGGATGGAACCCATGTCGATGGGCCGGCCCTGTTCGTCGGTGTAGATCAGGGTTTCGCCGCCCTCGGGGTGGGGCTGGATTTCCACCTGCACTTCGTAGGCGACGCTCCAGCCAGCGCCGAACAAACTGTCGCGGCGTTCGTCGCGGCTGTTGTAGACGCGCTGCCAGTCAATCGGCAGGATGCCGGGCAAGACGAAATCCAGGTCCTCGTCAGCGCCCAGCACCTTGGCTCCGGTGGCGGCATGCACCGGGTTCGACGAGCCCATGGCCGCATTGGCGGCCGCATTCGCCGCGCTGCTGGCGGCCATGGACACCGCGCCGCCCACCAACATGCACGGCAGCTTGCTGAAAAACTTGCCCTTGCCACCCTTGAGCATCAGCAGTGCGGTGACCGCCAAGCCCACGCCCGGGGTCTTGCCGCTGCGGATCTCGCGCACCACCACCGAGCCGCCGCCAATGGTCACGTTGGGCGAGATCAATCCAGCCGACACCACCGTCGCATCGCAGGTGCTGCGGTCGCCGCTGCGCACGGCGGGCTGGCCGTTGATGGTGACCTTGTCCGAGCCTTCGGCCATGAACTGCGGTGGCATGGGTGGGTGCTTGGTGCAGATCACCAGGTCCTCGGGCTTGGGCACGGCGCCGGGGGCTGGCGTGGCGACGGTCGGGCGCCACATCTGCGAGAAGAAGCTCTCGGCCATGTCCAGGTAGCTGGGTTCGGGCGCTTCGAGTTCGGTGCCGGCCGGGGCGACATGGGACTCGATCGCCCCAGCGGCACGGGCCGAGGGGATGTTGTTGGTGAAGGTGTCCTTGGAACCGGTGAGGATGTTGGCCTGCACCGTAGGCGGAAAGAGGGCGTTGCCGATGCCCTCGCATAAATTGCTCAGGCCTTTGTCGGCCCCGGTCTTGCTCATGGCCAGGCCGACGACGGTGCCCACCACCAGGCCCAGGACGAAGCAGCCCAGGCCGCCAGTGGCGACGGTGATGCCCGTGGCCGCGACCACGGCGGCGGTCGCCAGGGCGGTGATCGCGATGTTGGCCGCCACCTCCAATACACCGCCGAGGATGTCGGCCATCATCGAGGTGTGGTTGAGTGCATCGCCCAGGCGGGCGGCCCAGAGCGCGTCAGACATGCACGTTGCTCAGGCGGGTAGGGGGGCTGATGATCGTGGGTTCAAGCAATTTGGTGCCTTCCATTGCGCCGGTGTCCTTGTGGGTTACGGCATGCCCATTAATGCCATTTTCAGGCGCTTGATCAGCTTTGGTTTCTTGAGACAATCGGTGGGGCGTAGATCACCTAGCGCGGGCACTTTTTGCTCCATCCACCACAACCCTTCTTCGAGCCCTCTTTTACCATAAAGCACGACGGCCAAATCAAGGTGCTCATCCATGGCCTTGGCCAACGTACGCGCGTTGTCATCGAGATAATCCTCTTCATACAAGCGTACAAAACTTCGCCAACCGTCATCGCCCACGTATTCGTCTTCCAGTCCCATGTTGAAACCTGCCAAAGGAATCAGTGTGTTGCCGGTAAGGTTGTACGTCGACAGCTGCCGGGGCTGCATCACCGTTATCCGGCATCCATGCAAGCTGACCCACCGCTATCGCGAGCAAGGGTCAGGGTTGGGTGTCGAACACCAGCGAGCTCTTGATCGTCGCCCAATGCGCCGCCTCGGCATCACCCAGCTTCTCGGCTTTCACGTAGCTCAAGGCAAGCATCTTGCGAGTGCCGGGCAGTACCAGTGCGAGCTGATATTGGAAGACCTTTTCGTTGCCCTTGTTGAACTGGCTGCGCAATTCAATGGCTTCAACTTCCTGGTTGGCGCCCACGCGCACGGTGGCGCCTGGTTGGCAGCGCAGTTGCTGGACCTGTTTTTCCAGGCGCTTGAGCTGGTCGTCGAGGTTGCTTTGCAGGGTCTCGCCGTCGGCCAGCAGGCTGCGACTGACGATCAAGGAGGTGCCCAGTTCGGGGAACTTGAGGATGTTGATCGTCGCGTCCAGCAACTCGCTGGGCGGCAGCTGGAGCTGGAATTCATTGAGGCGGTAAGTCATGGCGCATAAATCTCGAAGTTAGCCCTTGGGGAACGCGGCGCTGATATTGGCGTCGATGCTGCCCTTGACGCCCTGGCCGTCCGGCGTGGCACCGGGGCCGCCGCCGTTGTTCAGGTGCAGCACGCCGCCAGTGTTGAACTCGGCATCGCCGCTGGCGTAGAAGCTGATTTGCACGCCGCTCAGGTTGATCTGGCCGCTGGCGTTGAGCTCCAGGATGCTTTCACCGCACACCAGGCGCAGGTTCTCGCCCACTTCGATGACGTAGCTCTGGCTGATGCTGTCGGTCTTGCGCTGGCCCACCGAGAGGATGTCCTCCTGCTTGACGATGCGCAGGCGGTTGTTGCCGATGGTCACTGTTTCGTTGTGGCCGATGCTCTTGTTGCGGTCATGGCCCACCGAGTGGCTTTCGTCCACCTCGACCACGATGTCCTGGTTGCGCTCGGCATGGATGTACAGCTGCTCGGCGCCTTTCTTGTCTTCCATGCGGATTTCGTTGAAATTCGCTGGCGTGCCACCCTTGCTCGAACGGCTTTTAATGCCGCTCTGAGTCGCATTGGCAGGCAACGCATAGGGCACGGTCTGTTCCGCGTTGTAAACGCGACCGGTGATGATCGGCCGATCCGGGTCGCCCTCGAGAAAGCTCACGATCACTTCCTGGCCGATGCGCGGGATCTGCATCGAGCCCCAGTTTTTCCCGGCCCAGGATTGCGACACCCGAATCCAGCATGAGCTGTTTTCGTTGGATTGGTCGTGCCGGTCCCAGTAGAAATGCACCTTCACCCGGCCAAACTGATCGGTCCAGATTTCCTCGCCCTTGGGGCCCACGACCAACGCAGTCTGCGGGCCTTTGACGATGGGTCGATGGGTGATCGGTAGTGGACGGTAACTTTGCTGGGCGTCGATGCAGGTCAGGCTGCTTTCGAACTGGGCCGACGGCGCGCCACCGCCGGTCTCGCCGCTTTCCTGGGAAATGTAATAGCGGGCACCGACGATCAGGTATTCGCGGTTCTGGTCCTGGCGGCTGAAGCCGGTGAGGCTGAACAGATGCCCCGAGCCCAGGCCCCGGGCGTTGCCGGCCAGTTCCACCTGTTCGTGCAGGCTCTGCAAGGCTTCGATGCGGGTGCGGGCGTAGTGTTCGCCGTCGGTGCTTTGCACGTAAGTGCCGGGGTAGTCGTACAGCGGATAGTCGCCGGCCGTGTGTGGGCGCGGCATGGCCGAGCGCACGTCAATACGTGCGCTGGGGCGTTGGAAGTCGTAATCGTTGAGCTCAAGCGAACCGGGCTGGACTTCCTGGGCCAGGTGCCAGTCGTGGATGTGGTCGCGCTCGCGCTGCTGCTCGTTCTTCGGGTAGTACGGCACCGAACCGTAGCCGGGGGCCGTGGTGTGGGCGCCATAGGCGTCGGCCAGCACCAGCACATGGCGACCCTGCTCGTGGCGGAAGAAGTAGTAGATGCCTTCCTGTTCCATCAAGCGGCTGACAAAGTCGAAACTGGTCTCGCGATACTGCACGCAGTATTCCCACTCGCGATACGTCTGGCTCAAGGCGTCTTCGAAATCGGAAAAGCCCAAATCGCGGAACACCTGCTTGATGATCTGCGGGATGGTCAGATTCTGGAAAATCCGGCAATCGGAGGTGCGGGTCAGCAGCCACAACCACGGTCGCAACGTCGCCTGGTAACTGGCGAACTGGCCTTGGTCGACGTTCTGGCTGCAACGGGCGACGATGCCATGGAAGTAGCGCTCACCACCGCCATCGAGCTGCAGGCTCACGCACATGGGCTTGCCGAGCAGTTGATTCAAGTCGATGGCGTTGTCCAGCGAGTGCAACTGCAACTCGTAGTTGAACAGCCGCCCCAATTCTTCGCCACCGCCCATATCTTTGAGCAACAGCACCTCAGGTCCCAGGGGGCTGGTGACCTTGGCCAGGCGTGAGGCTTGGTTGAATAGCATCGGTTGTCCTTATCGCTGCCGCAGTCCATTTGACGCTGCGCAAGATTGCCGGCTTTTGACGTTGAAGATCAAGCGATCGCGCCCTTTGATAGCTCGTGCACAGGCATGAAATCGCCAGAGTAGTGACGCTGATCGCATAATGTAGTTCGTTGCTTGAGGCAGAGGAACCCGGTTCTTGATTGTTACCAGGCATTACTTGAATATCTGCTCCTTCGCGCGTCACCTCACGTCCATGGAAAGCGATTACTGTGACCTCTTACCGCATTCAAGAAGCCGATCTCGAAATCCCCGATACCTGGCAGGACCAGAGCATCAATATTTTCAAGCTGCCGGCAGTCGGTCCTGCTAAAGAAGCCAGTTTCGTCATCAGCCGCGATACCACTCAGGGCGACGCTCCTTTTGCCGAGTACGTGGACCGCCAACTCAAAAGCGCGGAGCAGCAACTACCGGGCTTCAAGCTGGTGCAGCGCTGGGACACCGTGCTGCATGGGCACACCGCTACATTGCTGGACTACACCTGGCAGCGCGAGGGGCGCGACCTGATGCTGCGCCAGGTGTTCATCGAGCGTAAACCATCCGTGGTGATCACCACTTTGACCACCACACCGAACGATTTCGCCTATCACGAGCCGGCCTGGAAGGTGGCGATGCATTCGTTCAAGCCACAGCCTCCGATCGCCTGAGCATCGATACGTCCCACTGAGTACTCATACACATCATGGATGCGCAGGCTGCAGCACGTCTGGGTGACGAAATAGCCCACGGGTTCGGGTTGGCCGCGATGGTCGCCGGTGCCGTGGCCGGTGCCTTGATCGGCGCTGCGGTCGTTGCCGCGACGGTTGCCACGGGCGGCGTTGCCCTGGCGATCATGGCCGGCTCGATTGCGGCTGGCGGCTTGTCGATGTTCCAGATCGTCAAGGGCCTCTCCACGATCTTCAACCTGCCCGAGCCCACCACGGGGGCGTTGATAATGGGCAGCTTCAACGTCTACATCAACAGCCGCAATGCCATGCGGGCGGGTGAAGACACTTCATCTTCCTGCACCGGGCTGCCGATGAACCATCCGATCTGGCCCTTCCCGGTGCTGATCGCCGAAGGCAGCGCCACGGTGTTCATCAACGGCAAACCCGCCGCACGCTTGCACAGCAAAATGGTGTGCGGCGCGCACATCAAGACCGGCAGCCCCAATACGTTCATCGGTGGGCCGACGGTGTCGGTGGCGTTTGTCCTGGATCTTGAAGGGTGGATGCACACCGGGCTGGAAGTGTTGGGGTTGTTGGCGGCAGGTGCTGCGCTGGTCATGGCCGCCATGGCGGGTATCGCCGTGCTCGTCGAGTTCGTGGTGGTGGGCGGGCTGATCGTAGGGGGGATGGAGCTTCTCGGTGATTTAGGTGACCGCCTGGGGCCTGGCTATCGGGACCTGCTGCAAGGGGTCGCCGGCATGGCCATGCTGGGGCTGAGTCCGAAGATGGCGAAGGCGGCCAAGCCTGCCGAACTGCCGCCGCCCAAGTACAAGCCTGGCGTGACCGAGGCCGATATCCTGGCCATGCCGAAGGGGTCGCGACCTGACGCCGACACGTACCTGTCACCGCAGTATGTGAAAGAACACTTGGCCCAGTTCGAGAACGGTGCCTCGCGCTTCACCACCAAGGCCAACCTGGACAAGTACGGCATCGCCCAGCGCGACGGCACGACGTTCCTGATGCCCAAGGCTGAAGCCGATCAATTGATTGCCAATGCCAAGGGCGACAAGCGCGCATTGGAGAAGGCGCTAGGGCTGCCAGAAAATACCCTGGAAAGTAGTACCCTGGTGCGGGTCGATATCCCCGCGCCTAAAGACATGAACCTGCGGATTCCTTCAGGTAACGAGGCTGGCGCCAACGAATTCTGGATCCCAGGCGGCAAACTGCCGACCGGCGCCAGCGAGGCGGTCATCGATGCCGGGGGCATTTTGCCCAAAGACTTCAGTTGGACGCCATTATGACGGTAGAGGTAGGCAAGTCATGAAATTTCAAGATGTTCTGGTCAGT
The DNA here is from genome assembly GCF_900119205.1 of Pseudomonas sp. NFACC16-2. Lineage (NCBI taxonomy): Bacteria > Pseudomonadati > Pseudomonadota > Gammaproteobacteria > Pseudomonadales > Pseudomonadaceae > Pseudomonas > Pseudomonas sp. NFACC16-2. The sequence continues at coordinate 10,743 of NZ_FPIX01000046.1, forward strand.
CGCGAACACATGTTCTGCGTGGGTATCGAACAGGATTCGGGTCGATTCTATGTCTCCATACCGGTGAGCAACGGCATGGTCGACTACGAGGAATATTATGAAATCAATCAGGCGACCTTCGAGCTGTTCAAGCGTGACCCGGATGCGGCGCTGCCTTTTGTGGCGCGTTGCAGGAAGCGTGAGCTGGACGAGCTATTGATTGTCCAACCGGGAACGAACCGCGGCACCGCCATCTGATCGTCGAAGGGCAGGGGGAACGGTGGGAATTGAATTGAGTGCCTTCGCCAGTCGGGATGTGTTCCTGGACTACGACTGCGAAGCGGTCACCTTCCGTTGGCACCCTCGCACCGGGAGCGTATTCAGGAAGTTTTACGGTGCTGCCGAAAGCGAACAATCGGTTCCCGCAGACAATAGGCTGTACAACGACGCCGTCTTGTATGGTCGCGAGATTTCCAAAGAACAATACGAGAAGGGCTTTGATCGCCAATGAGCATTCTGGACGCTGCAATCGCCCTGGCTTCAAGGGTCCACGCGGGCCAGGTGGATAAGGCCGGCAAGTCCTACATCCTCCACCCGTTGCGCCTGATGATGAAGTTCGACGGGCTTGAAGAGCAACTGGTCAGCCTGTTGCATGATGTGGTCGAAGACGGCGATGTCACGCTGGATGAGCTGCGCGGGCTTGGCATTCCCGAGGTTGTGGTGACGGCTATCGACTGCCTGACCAAGCGCAAGGGCGAGTCCTATGAACAATTCATCGCCCGGATTCGTCCCAATCCACTGGCGACCAAAGTGAAAATAGCGGACATCCACGACAATCTTGACCTCACTCGGCTGCCCGTCGTGCGAGACAAGGATCTGGAACGCGCCGCGAAATATCATCGGGCATTGCGTTACCTGCAAGAGCAATGAATCATGTCGCCGCCGTCTGCTCGTTGAAAGACAACGCGGCAAGACCGGCGCTGCGTTCGCTCTGACCGTGCCCAGCGATCTCTGGTCATCGATAACTCTCCTGTGCAGTCATACAACCAGTAAGTTGGATTTTCGCAATGGATGCACAGGCTGCAGCACGTCTGGGGGATGAAATAGCCCACGGGTTCGGGTTGGCCGCGATGGTCGCCGGGGCCGTGGCCGGTGCCTTGATCGGCGCCGCGGTCGTTGCGGCGACGGTTGCCACGGGCGGCGTGGCCCTGGCGATCATGGCCGGCTCGATTGCCGCTGGCGGCTTGTCGATGTTCCAGATCGTCAAGGGCCTCTCGACCATATTCAACCTGCCCGAGCCCACTACGGGGGCGTTGATAATGGGCAGCTTCAACGTCTACATCAACAGCCGCAATGCCATGCGGGCGGGTGAAGACACTTCATCTTCCTGCACCGGGCTGCCGATGAACCATCCGATCTGGCCCTTCCCGGTGCTGATCGCCGAAGGCAGCGCCACGGTCTTCATCAACGGCAAACCGGCGGCGCGCTTGCACAGCAAAATGGTCTGCGGCGCGCACATCAAGAGCGGGAGCCCGAATACATTCATCGGTGGGCCGACGGTGTCGGTGGCGTTTGTCCTGGATCTTGAAGGGTGGATGCACACCGGATTGGAGGCCTTGGGGTTGTTGGCGGCGGGCGGAGCCTTGTTGCTTGCGGCTTTTGCTGGAGCCGCCGCTTTCTTCGGCGCTCTGGCCGTCGGTGGTGCGCTGTATGCCGGCATGGAACTGCTGGGGGATTTGGGCGATCGTCTCGGCCCCGGATATCGGGACTTGTTTCAAGGCGTGGCAGGGATGGCCCTGCTCGGTGCCGGGCCGAAGCTGGCACGCAGGCCCATGACTGCGGCCGAGCGTACGATCTTGGCGCGCCAGCGACAGGAACAGATGCTCAAGGACAATCGAGGGTTCAACATTAGCCCCACGGCATGGGACGCCTACCCGACGATTGGCCGGGCCGGTACTTTTGTTTCCGATAAGAAAGGCATCACCGATGTCATCGGAAATTTCTCGGGGCGTTCCAAGGTGACCATCAGTGGTAAAAAGGCTGCGGAACTGGAACGTGCCTTTGGTTTGGAAAAAGATGCGCTTAAAGGCGGATTCAAGATCAGGCAGGTCGATGATCTCGTGGGGCGGATGCCGAGAAGCCCGATGGAAGGAAACCAGTATTTCCTAGGTCCAGGTAAACACTTGCCGGGTGGCGCCCCGGAGATGGTCGTCGAGTCGATTCCGACAAAGGATGCGAACGGCATTAAAACTTTAACCGAGGTATTTGTCAGTGATTAATGATGTGCTGAAGGCCTACGTGGAAAAAGCGGACGGCGATGTGATTCGTGTCCAGGTCATCGATAGCGCGTTGGATTCGTCCCTGCGTGCTATCGGGTTTTCGAATGCTGCAGAGAAAGATATCTACGTTTTGCAGGTCGCGGACAACACGCAGAAGGCTAAGGTATTCGATGCACTCCGTTCATTGGGCGTGGCCTTTTCGGCGGGCAAGGAGTGGTGTCCCTCCGAAGTTTTTGAATATCTTCGTGACGAGCAATTGCTGAGCGGCAAGTACTTGCGAGTCGCGTGGACGCAGCCCGGTCAATACCGGCTTACGAACGAGTGAAATTTCAAGATGCCTGGGTCCACCGGGCACACAGGTTCTGCCTGGGTGGTAACGATGAACCCGTGGCGAGGGAGCTTGCTCCCGCTTGAGTACGAAGCGCTCACAAAAAGGGGCTGCTACGCAGCCCAGCGGGAGCAAGCTCCCTCGCCACGGTTGTTCCGGCCATGAACCTCAGTGCTTGGCCTTTGCCGGGAACAACGCTTTCACCGCCGCGTCGATCACACCCTTGATGCCCTTGCCCTTGGCATCCACTTCGCCGGCGCCTCCAGAGTTGAGGTCCAAACGGCCGCCGGTGTCGATGTTGCCATTGCCACTGGCGTAGATATTGAACGCGGTGCCCGAGATATTGATCTCGCCACTGGCATTGAACTCCAGCACGCTTTTGCCACAGACCAGTCGAATCTGCGAACCCGCCTCCACGAGGTATTGGGTGCTGATGCTGTCGCTCTTGGCTCCACCGACAAGCAATGCGTCGTTGCGCTGCACGGCCCGCAGTCGGTCTTGGCCAATCCGTACGGTTTCGTTGTGGCCGATGCTTTTGTTGCGGTCGTGGCCCACCGAATGGCTCTCGTCCACCTCGACCACGATGTCCTGGTTGCGCTCGGCATGGATGTACAGCTGCTCGGCGCCTTTCTTGTCTTCCATGCGGATTTCGTTGAAATTCGCCGGCGTGCCACCCTTGCTCGAACGGCTTTTAATGCCGCTCTGAGTCGCATTGGCAGGCAACGCATAGGGCACGGTCTGTTCAGCGTTATAAACGCGACCGGTGACGATCGGCCGATCCGGGTCGCCCTCCAGAAAGCTCACGATCACTTCCTGGCCGATGCGCGGGATCTGCACCGAGCCCCAATTCTTGCCGGCCCAGGCCTGCGACACACGAATCCAGCACGAGCTGTTTTCGTTGGACTGGTCGTGTCGGTCCCAGTAGAAATGCACCTTCACCCGGCCAAACTGATCGGTCCAGATTTCCTCACCCTTGGGGCCCACGACCAACGCGGTCTGCGGGCCTTTGACGATGGGGCGGTGGGTAGTCGCCAGTGGGCGATAACTCTGCTGGGCGTCGATGCAGGTCAAGCTGCTTTCGAACTGCGCGGTCGGCGCGCTGCCGCCGGTCTCACCGCTCTCCTGGGAAATGTAATAGCGGGCACCGACGATCAGGTATTCGCGGTTCTGGTCCTGGCGGCTGAAGCCGGTGAGGCTGAACAGATGCCCCGAGCCCAGGCCACGAGCGTTACCCGATAACTCGACCTGTTCGTGCTGGGTCTGCAAGGCTTCGATGCGGGTACGGGCGTAGTGCTCGCCGTCCTGGCTCTGCACATAGGTGCCGGGGTAGTCGTACAGCGGATAGTCGCCGGCCGCGTGGGGGCGAGGCATGGCCGCACGCACGTCGATGCGTGCACTGGGGCGTTGAAAGTCGTAATCGTTGAGCTCAAGCGAACCGGGCTGGACTTCCTGGGCCAGGTGCCAGTCGTGGATGTGGTCGCGCTCGCGCTGCTGCTCGTTCTTCGGGTAGTAGGGCACCGAGCCGTAGCCGGGCGCCTTGGTGTGGGCACCGTAGGCATCGGCCAGCACCAGCACATGGCGGCCCTGCTCGTGGCGGAAGAAGTAGTAGATGCCTTCTTGCTCCATCAGCCGGCTGACGAAGTCGAAACTGGTCTCGCGATACTGCACGCAGTATTCCCACTCGCGATACGTCTGGCTCAGGGCGTCTTCGAAATCGGAAAAGCCCAAATCACGGAACACCTGCTTGATGATCTGCGGGATGGTCAGGTTCTGGAAAATCCGGCAATCGGAGGTGCGGGTCAGTAGCCACAACCACGGCCGCAACGTCGCCTGGTAACTGGCGAACTGGCCCTGGTCGACGTTCTGGCTGCACCGGGCGACGATGCCATGGAAGTAGCGCTCGCCACCGCCGTCCAGTTGCAGGCTCACGCACATGGGTTTGCCGAGTAGCTGATTCAAGTCGATGGCGTTGTCCAGCGAGTGCAGCTGCAACTCGTAGTTGAACAGCCGCCCCAACTCTTCACCGCCGCCCATGTCCTTGAGCAACAGCACCTCGGGTCCCAGGGGGCTGGTGACTTTGGCCAGGCGTGAGGCTTGGTTGAATAACATCGGTTATCTCATCGTGATAATGGCTGCGCCGCTGATTGGAACAACTGTGGGAGCGAGCTTGCTCGCGATGGCGGTATGTCAGTCAACATGGATGTTGAATGTGACTGCGCTATCGCGAGCAAGCTCGCTCCCACAGGGTTTTGCGGTGTTCCTTACCGTCAGGCCGCGTCGCTGAAATCGTACTGCAATTCGTTATCCACGGCGCTGATCCGCACGCCGGCCAAGGCCTTGCCTTCGAGCATGCGGGTCAGGAACTCGCGGCTCATGTCCGGCAGCAGGCTGTTGGTCAGGATGGTGTCGATCATGCGCCCGCCGCTTTCGGTTTCGGTGCAACGCGAGACGATCAAATCGATCACCGCGTCGTCGTAGTCGAAGGCGACTTTGTGGGTGCTCTCCACGCGCTTCTTGATGCGGTTGAGTTGCAGGCGGGTGATGGCCTTGAGCATCTCGTCGCTGAGCGGATAGTACGGGATCGTCACCAGGCGACCGAGCAGGGCCGGCGGGAAAATCTCCAGCAGCGGTTGGCGCAGGGCCTTGGCGATTTCTTCCGGCTCCGGTACGTTCTGCGGGTCTTTGCAGACGTCGGCAATCAACTCGGTGCCGGCGTTGGTGGTCAGCAGGATCAAGGTGTTCTTGAAGTCGATCACCCGGCCTTCGCCGTCCTCCATCACGCCTTTGTCGAACACTTGGAAGAAGATTTCATGCACGTCCGGATGAGCTTTTTCCACCTCGTCCAGCAGCACCACACTGTACGGTTTGCGCCGCACGGCCTCGGTCAGCACGCCGCCTTCGCCATAACCGATGTAGCCCGGTGGCGCACCCTTGAGGGTGGACACGGTGTGGGCTTCCTGGAACTCGCTCATGTTGATGGTGATGACGTTCTGCTCGCCGCCGTACATGGCTTCGGCCAGGGCCAGGGCGGTTTCGGTCTTGCCCACGCCGGAGGTGCCGGCGAGCATGAACACGCCAATCGGCTTGCTCGGGTTGTCGAGGCCGGCGCGGGAGGTCTGGATGCGCTTGGCGATCATCTGCAAGGCGTGGTCCTGGCCGATGATGCGTTTTTTCAGGTGCTGGTCGAGGTTGAGCACGGTTTCCAGTTCGTTGCGGGCCATGCGGCCCACCGGGATACCGGTCCAATCGGCGACCACCGAGGCTACGGCCTGGTAATCCACCGTCGGCAGGATCAGCGGGGTTTCGCCTTGCAGGGCGGTCAGGCGCTGTTGCAGGTCCACCAGTTTCTCGCGCAAATCGTGGCTGGCTTCGCTACCGTCCTCGCTGTCTACCACGCCGACGCGCTCACGCAAGGTGGCGCGGGTGGCGAGCAGTTCGTCCACCAGGGTTTTCTCTTCGGCCCAGCGGCTTTCCAGCTCGGCCAGGCGTTCGCGCTCGGCGCTCAGCAGGCTTTCGGTCTGGGTCTGGCGAGTGCCGATGACCACGCCGATGGCGTGTTCACGGGCGATGATTTGCAGCTCGGTTTCCAGCGCTTCGATGCGCCGACGGCTGTCGTCCACTTCGGCCGGCACGGCGTGCAGGCTGATGGCGACGCGGGCGCAAGCGGTGTCCAGCAGGCTCACGGATTTGTCCGGCAGCTGGCGCGCGGGAATGTAGCGGTGAGACAGCTTGACCGAGGCTTCCAGGGCTTCGTCGAGGATCTGCACCTGGTGGTGTTTTTCCATGGTCGAAGCCACGCCGCGCATCATCAGCAGGGCCTTGTCTTCCGACGGCTCGGCCACTTGCACCACTTGGAAACGGCGGGTCAGGGCCGGGTCTTTCTCGATGTGCTTCTTGTACTCGGCCCAGGTCGTGGCCGCCACGGTACGCAAGGTGCCACGGGCCAACGCTGGCTTGAGCAGGTTGGCTGCGTCGCCCGTGCCGGCGGCGCCACCGGCACCCACCAGGGTGTGGGCTTCGTCGATGAACAGGATGATCGGCTTGGGCGAGGCCTGGACGTCTTCGATGACCTGGCGCAGGCGCTGTTCGAACTCGCCTTTCATGCTCGCGCCGGCCTGCAACAGGCCCACGTCGAGGCTGCGCAGTTCCACGTCCTTGAGGGCCGGCGGTACGTCGCCGGCGACGATGCGCAGGGCAAAGCCTTCGACCACGGCGGTCTTGCCCACGCCGGCTTCACCGGTAAGGATCGGGTTGTTCTGCCGGCGGCGCATGAGGATGTCCACCAGTTGGCGGATCTCTTCGTCACGGCCGACGATCGGGTCGAGCTTGCCGCTGCGGGCCTGCTCGGTGAGGTCGACGGTGAAGCGCTTGAGGGCTTCCTGTTTGCCCATGGCGCTAGGGGCCATGGCGCCGCTGGCTTCGCCCGGTACGGCACCGGCATTGAAACCGTCGCTGGCGGTCAGGGCGTTTTCCGGCGAGTCGCCGACGTATTCGTCAAAGCGTTCGCTCAGCGCCTCGACCTTGACCTTGTCGAACTCCGACGACAGCCCCAACAGCGCGTGGCGCAGGCTCGGGGTCTTGAGAATGCCCAGTACCAGGTAACCGGTGCGCACCTGGCTTTCGCCGAACATCAGGCTGCCGTAGACCCAGCCGCGTTCCACGGCTTCTTCCACGTGGGACGACAGGTCGGTGATGGACGTCGAACCCCGTGGCAGGCGGTCCAGGGCTTCGGTGAGGTCACGGGCCAGGCGCGCCGGCTCGATGTTGAACTGGCGGATGATGCGGTGCAGGTCCGAGTCCTGCAGTTGCAGCAACTGGTGAAACCAGTGGGCCAGTTCCACATAAGGGTTACCGCGCAACTTGCAGAACACGGTGGCGGCTTCGATGGCTTTGTAGGCCACGCTGTTGAGTTTGCCGAACAACGCGGCGCGACTGATTTCACCCATGCTCATGGCTCCTTGAGGTCTGTGAGGTGTTGGCCTGTTCGGCGTAATGCCGGGCCAGTATTAGATCGTTGGCATCGGTTTCGGGGCGCCCCAGCCAGGTGTTGAAACCCAGGCGGAAGCGACCATTGAGTTGCAGTGCCGGGACTTCGGGTTGTGCCAGGACCAGGTTCAGGTCCCAGTCCAATTCATGGCCCAGGTATTCGGCGACCCAGGCCACCAGCTCGTTGAACGGTTGGCTGCCGGGCAGCATGCCCATGTAGTCGTCGAGCTTGAGTGGCCCCAGGCGAATGCGGAATTTGTGTTGGCGATCCCACACGAAGCGGCCCAGGCAGAAGTCCACGCCCAATTGATGAGCGCTGACCCCGACGCGGCTGCGTTCGGGCAATTCCAGCCATTGGCCGACGTATTCTTCGATCTCCACCGGCAGGCCGAAGTACTCGCTGAGGATGGCCTTCAAGCCGTCCGGGTAGCGGGTTTGCGCCGACAGGTGGCCGCTGTAGTGCAGCTTCGCCGTGTCGGGGATCAGCCCTTGTTTGAGCAGGCTCGGCATGCCCCGACCGCTGAGTGCGGCCAGGCGCGCCGACCAATAGTCATCGTCCGGGCGATCGTGGCTGACCGTCGGCCGCGCTTCGGCCCAGGCCCGATAAAACAGGCTGAGCAGGCGATGGTGGAACACATCGAGAAAGCGCTTGCTGGTGCTGTCGGCGTTGTTGCGCTGGCGTTCGCGCACGTACTCGGTGATGTGCAGCGGCATCGGGCCGTTGGGGCCGCCGAGGCCGAAGAAGAACTGCTCCAGGCGCGCCGGCGTACCGTCGCTGCCCGGTTGCACCGAGGCCAAGGTGGCCGGGGCGAAGGTGCACTCGGCCCGTTGCCCGAGGCGCAGCGGGTCGTCGGCCAGGCGCAGGGAATGACCCAGGCGCGGCAGCTCGGGGAATTCGCACTCGATGCGCCGTAACGCCTGGAAGAAGTCGTATTCCCAGGGTTCCTGGTGCATCGCGTCCAGGGTACTCACAGGGTCGGACGACGTCCGGGCTTGGCTTTCCATCGCATGATCTCGCCGCGTTCGGTGGTACGGATCACCGTCTCGGTAAAACTGTTGATCGACACGTAGCGTGCCAGGAAGCGTTCAAACACGGCGCCGAGCAGGAACACCCCGGTGCCGCGAAACGCGTTTTCATCGAATTCCAGGGTGATCTCCAGGCCCCGACCGAACACGATCGGGCCGGGCATCGGCAAGCGTCGGGTGCAGGCCTTGCTGCTGACTTCGCGCAGGCCTTCGATCTGCAATTGCAGCGCCGCGTCGTTGCTGTCGCCGTACAGGCGCAGCAGTTCGCGCAGGGCGGCCGCGCCTTGGCCTTGTTCGCTCAACGACAAGTAGTTCAGCGAGAGTTGGCTGATCAGCCGCCAGGCCTTGGCATCGTGGGCATGGCTGGCCCGTGGGCGACTGGGACCTGCCACGCAACGCACGGCGCCAACCGGCGCACTGTCGGCCAGGGTGAAGTCGGTCTTGCCGTTGCCCACGCTCATGAACAACGGCAGGTCGCGGTTGGTGCACAGCGCGGTCACGCCCAGCTGGCGCAGGTCGTGGCGATAAGGCGCCTGCTGGCTGTCCACCAGGCTGACGAAGGTTTCGCTGCCGATGTAGGTCGAGCGCGGGCCGTTGCGCCGTTGGTCGCTGGACAGCACGCGCGGTTCGCGCCGCACCGTGTAATAGGCTTGGTCGCGGCCATAACGGGACGGATCGCGCACGGCGTAGAACGGCAGGAACGGCTGCTCCGGCCCGGTGCCGTGGCCGGTGAGGCCGCTGAGCGAATGCACTTCGAAATCCATCGGCCGGGTGCGGTCGGCGATCACGTGGTGTTCGTTGACCCGATCCGACAAGTGAATACGATCCAGGCGCTTGGGGAACAGGTTGATGGCCGGGGTGCAGAACGGCAGGAACTGCGAAGCGCCGACGCTGCCTTCCAGGCTCGGATCGTGCCGGTCGAACAGCACGATCAGTTCCAGTTCCTGACCGTCGCAACGCTTGACCGCGCGGCTCAACTGGGTGAAGTCGACAAACAGGAAACGGTGGGGCAGGGCGAAGTATTCCTGCAACAGGCGATAGCCCTGGAAGGCGCGCGGCACCACCGGCAGCGCGGCGTCGGCATCGTCGAAGCCGCGCGAGCGCAACGCATCCTGTGGCAGCCGCTCCACCCAGTCGCCGCCGGGCTTGCGGGCGAACACCGCGCAGGCATTGCCCAGCAGTTGTTCGTAGAGGCGGAAGGGCTGTTCGTCGGCACCGCTCAAGTACAGCGGCAGGTTGTCCAGGGCCAGGCTGTTGAACGGCAGTTCGGCGCCGGTGCGCAGGGTCAGGCGCAAGCCGGCCTTGGCTTTCGGCTCGCTGGCGGCCAGGCGCCCGAGCACGGCGGAGGGGTTGCCGAAGTACTCGGCCTGGCTGACCTGCAACGGCCACAACGTCACCGCGTGGGCGGTGCGGTACTCGCAGCAGGTCTGGGTTTCACGCCCCAGGGCGGCACGCAGGACGGTATCGCGCGGCAGCGGGAAGCCACTGCTCAGCGAGCCTTCGTCCGGGTCGGCCTGCAATTGCACCACGGTCATCGACGGTGTCGGCGCCAGGTAGTGCGGGTAGGCGATTTCCAGCAGGTTGTGGGTGAAGGTCGGGTACTCGGCGTCGAGCTTGAGCTGCACCCGCGCCGTCAGGTAGGCGAAGCCTTCCAGCAGGCGCTCGACATACGGGTCGGCGCAGTCCATGCCGGACAAGGTCAGCCGACTGGCGATCTTCGGGTATTCCTTGGCGAACTCCGCGGCGCTTTCGCGCACGTGGTGCAGTTCCTGGTTGTACAGCTCCAGCAGGCGCGGGTTCATGAGCGTCTCCGCTGGTCGGCGTTGACCACGCGCACATGACCGGTTTCCAGGTCCAGGTCGGTTTGCAGCATCAGGCGCAGCGGCACCGGCTGGGCCCAGAGATCGCCTTCGATCTCGAAACTCAAGGCGTTGTGGTTCATCTCGGCCGTCGCCCGGGCGCGCACGCGCAGGGTGTGGCGCAGGATGCGCGGCTCGAACGTGGCAATGGCCTGGTGGATCAGCGTTTCCAGGGCCGAGACATCGACGTTCGACGCGCTGTTACCGGCCAGTGCCGGCAGGCCGAAATTCACCACCGACGTGCCCGCCGGGGTGTGCAACGTGGCATCGGCGCTGAGCAATGAGGTGGTGTTGAGCAGCCACGCCAGGTCACGCAGCACCGAGGCTTTCAATTGGGTCAGGGACAGCACGCGTTTGTCGGCGCTTTCCTTGGGATTGGTCGGATCGTCGTCGGTCAACCGGTCCAATAGGGAGGGCTGGAGGCGATCGCGGGTGGCGATTTCGGTTACCAAGTGAAAAGGCCTGTGTAATTCTTCTGGTCACCTGTGCCACCCATGCAGCTGGCGCGGCGAGCGATTATCGAGGGTTCGAGTTGCCCATTGACCAGGCGTATGGCGCGGTACTCGGAGTGACATTGCGGACTGTTCTGAGCCGCGGTCGAGAAATGAAGAACAATGACAATAGGCACCTTGCCAAAGGTCTCGACATGCGATTTGCCTTGTCTGTCTACCGTGAACTGGCAGGGCCATGGCATGTCGAGTGGCATTAGCGTCTGGTCTGGTTTGCGTAGCGCGCAGCGTTGTTGGTCATCGACCAGCGTCAACTGTTGCCCGCCCATCACGACGACTTGATTCACCGCTGCGGTTGAAGTCGCCGATGAGGCTTGCTGTCCGGCACAGGCTGTCAGGCTCGAAAACAGGCAGCCAATCAATACAGCGCAACGAGCCTTGTTCATAAAAGCTCCCAGAACCAGATCGCCCTGGATCGATAGGCCGGATCGTCATACCCGAGGGTCAGGCCACGGTTCCAGAGGTCGATATGGTCGCCGGTGCGACCGTCCGAAGACTCTCCCAATTGCTGGAAGCAATCCTTGAAGAAAATCAGGCCGGTCTTGTCTTGCAGTTTGCGTCGGTCCGCGGCAGTTCCGCCGAGGATCAACGGGCGGCCCAGGTGATGTTTCCACAACCAGTTCGCCAGCGATTCGGCCCCCCTGGCGTGCTCATGTGCACACTTGGGTTCGGTGTAGGTGGACTTGTTGACCTTGATGGTCAGCTCTGTATTGAGCGTGATGCTCATGCGGATAGCGCACTGGTTTGCCCACGGACCATCACAGGGTTTCGCGTCGGGGTAGGTCACCAGCAGATCGGAATAGGCTTTCCACAGATTGATAAACGAAGGCTTGGCCATGACTCACACCGCGCTGTAAAGGATTGGATTCGAGCAAGCACCAAACACCCCCGGCGCGTGGCACCGGGGGCGTGTTCGATTACACCTTGACGTTCTGACGGATGTTCCAGCCGAACTTGACCGGACCGCCTTCCTTGGTGCCGTCGGCTTTCTGTGGCTGGTAATCCACCAGCACCTTGGCGAAGTTCAGGGTGACGTTTTCGGTCAGGCGATCATCGCCGCCCGAGCCGCCGGTGCTCAGGGACGTAACCAGCACTTCTTCCAGGTTGATGATCATGTACTCGACCTGGCTTTCACCGCCGGCCTTGCGCACGGTCAGCTTGACCTTGTCGATGTGCTTGCCGCTGGCGCAGTGCATCATCAGGTTCGGCGACGCCTTGTCGACGTACTTGGTCAGCGACAGGTCCTGGACGTTGACCTTGCCCGCACCACCGCCGCTGCCCACGTGCATGTTGCCGGACTGGGACATGCCCCAGCTCCAGTTCAGGACATCGATCTCGTCCTTGTGGGCCTTGTCCATGGACTCGCCCTTGATGTCGCCGATCTTGATGAAAATATCAACAGCCATGTTTTCTCCCTGTGTGGTTTCTAACCACATTGTGTTTTGTTGATCGTTCCCACGCTCTGCGTGGTAACGCATCGGGTGACGCTCCGCGTCACGGGGACGCAGAGCGTCCCGGGCGGCATTCCCACGCAGAGCGTGGGAGCGATCACATCAAGGTCGGTGTTATGCGCCCTTGGCCGACGGCAGTTTCGATACCAGGCGCAGCGACACGGTCAGCCCTTCGAGCTGGTAATGCGGACGCAGGTAGAACTTGGAGTTGTAGTACCCCGGGTTACCTTCGACTTCTTCGACGATCACTTCGGCGGCAGCCAACGGGTGCTGGGCCTTGGTGGTCTCGGTGGAGTGCGCCGGGTCACCGTCGACGTAGTTGAGGATCCAGTCCTGCAACCAGCGCTGCATCTCGTCCTTCTCTTTGAAGGAACCGATCTTGTCGCGCACGATGCACTTGAGGTAATGGGCGAAACGGCAAGTGGCGAACAGGTACGGCAGGCGCGCGGCCAGGTTGGCGTTGGCGGTGGCGTCCGGGTCGTCGTATTCGGCCGGTTTCTGCAACGACTGGGCGCCGATGAACGCGGCGAAGTCGGTGTTTTTCTTGTGCAGCAGCGGCATGAAGCCGTTCTTCGCCAGTTCCGCTTCACGGCGGTCCGAAATGGCGATTTCGGTCGGGCACTTCATGTCCACGCCACCGTCATCGGTCGGGAACGTGTGGGCCGGCAGGTTTTCCACTTCACCGCCGGACTCCACGCCACGGATGCGCGAGCACCAGCCGAAGTGTTTGAACGAACGGTTGATGTTCACCGCCATCGCGTAAGCGGCGTTGGCCCAGGTGTACTTGGAGCTGTCGGCACCGTCGGTGTTTTCTTCGAAGGCGAAGGCTTCCACCGGGTCGGTCTTGGCGCCGTACGGCAGGCGCGCCAGGAAGCGTGGCATGGTCAGGCCGATGTAGCGCGAGTCTTCCGATTCACGCAGCGAGCGCCAGCCGGCGTATTCCGGGGTGGTGAAGATCTTGGTCAGGTCGCGCGGGTTCGACAGTTCCTGCCACGAGCCCATGCCCATCACGGTCGGCGATGCCGCCGCGATGAACGGGGAGTGCATGGCCGCGCAGACTTTCGACAGTTCGCCCAGCAGCTCGACATCCGGTGGCGACTGGTCGAAGTAGTAGTCGCCGACCAGGCAGCCGTAAGGTTCGCCGCCGAACTGGCCGTATTCTTCTTCGTACATCTTCTTGAAGATCGGGCTCTGGTCCCACGCGGTGCCCTTGAATTTCTTCAGGGTCTTGTGCAGGTCGGTCTTGGAGATGTTGAGTACGCGGATCTTGAGCTGCTCATCGGTCTCGGTGTTGTTGACCAGGTAGTGCAGGCCACGCCAGGCGCTTTCCAGTTGCTGGAAGTCGGGGTGGTGGATGACCTGGTTGACCTGGGCGGTGAGCTTGGCGTCGATGGCGGCGATGATCGATTCGATCGACTTGATGGCGTCGTTGGATACCAGGTCGGTCTGCGCCAGGGCCTGTTCGGCCAGGGTACGCACAGCGGTCTCGACGGCTTCGCGGGCGCGCTCGGTCTTGGGTTTGAATTCTTGCAGCAGCAGGGACGCGAACTCGCTGGTTTCTTCTGTCGCGCCGAGGTTCTGCACGCCTTCGCGGGCTGTATTGTCAGTCATGATCATTGGTCCTGTGCTGGCTTCGGCGCGCTCGCCAGGGCCTGCAACAGCGCTGGGTCCTTGATCGCCTTCATGATGATTTCTTCGGCGCCGGTCTTGCCGTCCATGTAGGTCAGCAGGTTGGCCAACTGGGTGCGCGCTTCGAGCAGCTTGTTCAGCGAGTCGACCTTGCGGGCCACGGCCGCCGGGCTGAAGTCGTCCATGCTTTCGAAGGTCAGGTCCAGGCTCAGGTTGCCTTCGCCGGTCAGTTCGTTGGGCACATGGAACGCCACGCGCGGCTGCATGGCCTTGAGGCGCGAGTCGAAGTTGTCGACGTCGATCTCGAGGAACTTGCGATCAGCCACCGCTGCCAGAGGCTCGGCGGGCTTGCCGGCGAGGTCGGCCATTACCCCCATGACGAAGGGCAACTGGACCTTTTTCTCGGCGCCGTAGAGCTCGACGTCGTACTCGATCTGCACTCGAGGCGCGCGGTTGCGCGCGATGAATTTCTGAGAACTTTGCTTCGCCACGTTGCTGCTCCTGGTCGCTTGAGCGACGGTGTTGGCGTCATCGGGGGTACCGGTGACGTGACTGCGTGATCCGTTCGCTTTTTATTCGCTGTCTGGGCCGCGCAGGTTTTCAAATTGACTCATGCCGTCGGGAATCAGGTTGCGCACGATGGCCGCGAAGTCGGCGTGCACCAGATTCTTGGCCCGGTTCAACAGCACCGGCAGCGGGCTGGAGGGCTCATGACGGGTGTAGTAAGCGAGAATCCGGTCCAGGCTGCGCAGCACGTCGTCGCGGTTGTTGATGTCGCCGCTGACGGTGCTGGTGCTGTTATTGGTGTTGCGCGGTGAGCTTGTGACATTTGCATGCTCGATGGGCGCTGCGCTGTTGTCGCTGACGGAATCGGCCTGGGCGCTGTCGCCACTCTGCGGGGCGAACTGGCCGAGAATCTGCAGGGCCATCTTCAACGGTTGCTTCAACGGGCCGAGGTCCACGCCTTGGGCGGAACCGACCTGGTCGCTGACCTGCTGTTCGATGGTTTCGGCGGCGCTGCGGGCTTCCTGCAGGGCGGCACGGATGATTTCCAACTGTTCGGGATCGCTGTCGAGCAAGGCCCCGGCGAGCTGTTCGGCACCGAGGTTCTCATCCGGGAAACTTTGCAGGCCGCTGGCGTTGGCGGCGGCGCGCAGGCTGACGGCGCCGAAGGTCCGCGAGCGGACCAGGATGCTTTCGCGCAGCAAGCGAATGGTGACGTCGGACGTCAGGCCGGCGAGGGCATTGATGCGCACAGTGGGGTCGTTGTCGTCATCGGCGTCCAGGCGCGGATGCAACTCGGCCCAGTATTGCTTGAGCAGTTCGCTGATCAGCGTCAGCACACGGGCCATGCCCGGCAGGCCTTCGAGGGCCAGGGAGCTTTGCAACAGGAAATGGGTGATACGCAGGTCTTTGCTGCGTTGCAGCAAGTCCAGGCTCTGCTGCTGGATGCTGCGCCATTCAGGAGGCTCGGCAGGCAAGATCGAATCGCCCATGCTGCGCTCGGGCTGGCCCCGGGAGTCGCGTTCCAGGCGCAAGAAATCCGCGTCATATTCCAGATCTTCACCGCACGGCGAAGTCGCGGAAACGGCGGCGAGCAACAAAGGCACATCCACTTGGATCGATCTCCCTATCACCCGCTGAAGAAGTCGGGCAGTTCACACGCAAGTTTCGGATGAAACTCGCATGTTCCTTGACGGTAATGGCCTTTTAAATCCTAAGTGATTTTAAAGTGCCATCATCTATATTCAAGAAGTTGTGCATTTTTGGTGTAGTACTTATCGCTTGTCAAGGTAAGCTATTTCACCAGTGTAGCCCCTCTGTAACAGTTGTGATGCGCTTAACAGCCTGCTCGACCCATCGGTCGAAGCGGCAACTGACGTGGGGTTTTTGTCATGCAAGCCGGTTATGATCAGCAATCATGCTGGCAAAAAGCCGTTTCGCGGTGGTTGGCAAGGTTGTTGGTGGGTAGTCGGGGCTTCAATCCTCACTTCACCCGCCCGCGCGCGAAGTATTCAGCAAGGAGGCAAGATGCCGCTGTGTTTGACTATCACTAGTTATCACAAGATTACCCCGGGCCAGTGTTCTGAAAAGTCTATGGATCAGGGGGTGATGGCAATTGGCCGTAATTCCGATAATGACTGGGTATTGCCGGACCCTGAGCGTCTGGTTTCCGGCAAACATTGCGTTATCCAATACAAAGATGGGCGTTATTACTTAACCGATAACAGCACTAATGGTGTGGAATTGGTCAAGGCCGGTGTTCGCCTGCGCAAGGGCAACAGCGAACCCCTGCAAGACGGCGAAGTGATCCGCATCGGTGATTATGAAATCCAGGCGCGCGTCGATTTCAGCCTGCCAGTCACCGACAGCAATCCGTTCGCCGAATCGCCCAGCACTTTCGAGGCCTTGATGGGGCGCCAGGGCGCCGCGGTGCATGCGCCATCGCCGATTCCAGTGGCTGCGCCTGCGCATTTCCAGGGCGGGTCGGCCATGGACACCCTGCCGGACCTGTTCGATTTCTTGAGCCCGAGCAGTGTCCCGCCGGCCACCCAGCCTGACCATGTGCCGGCCGAGCAGCACAACTTCCGCCCGCCGACGCCGATTCCCCAGCCGAGCCCGCCGCCCGTGGTGGCGCCGGTGATACCGCCGTCTGCCTCGATGATTCCGGACGACTGGGACCCCTTTAGCGACAAGCCGGTGGCGGTGGCCCCCCAGCCCGTGACCCCGCCGCCTGTGCCGCTGCCGCCAGTGGTTGAGCCGGTCGCGACGCCTGCCCCGCAGGCTCCGCTCGCCGACATCTTTGCTGAAATCAGTGCACTGCCGCCGGCCCCCGTGCCTGAAGCACCGGTGACCCGCGTCGAGCCCCCGGTCGCACCTCCGGTTGCTCCGGTTGCTCCGGTTGCTCCGGTTGCTCCGGCTGTCCCGGCTGTCCCGGCCGAGGCCGCCCAACCCGACTTGCTGCAAGCCTTCCTGCGCGGTGCCGGGCTGGACCAGTTGCGCCTGGACAAGGCCAACGCCGAAGCACAGATGGAAAGCATCGGGCGCAGTTATCGGTTGATGGTCGAAGGCCTGATCGATGTCTTGCGCGCCCGCAGCAGCCTCAAGGGTGAGTTCCGCATCCAGCAGACGATGATCCAGCCGGTGGAAAACAACCCGCTGAAATTCGCCCCCAACGTCGATGAGGCCCTGTTGTTGCTGTTGCGCCACGGCAATCAGGCGTTCATGGCCCCGGACGCGGCGGTGCGTGACAGTTTCGATGATTTGCGGGCCCACCAACTGGCGGTGATGGCCGGTGTCGAAGCGGCCATCAAGCATTTGCTGGGGCGCTTCGAGCCGGCGCAACTGGAAGAACGCATGGCCAAGCCCGGTGGGCTCTCGGGTATTTTCAGCGGCTCGCGGCAGGCCCAGTACTGGCAGCAATTCACCGAGCTCTACAGCAACATTTCCCGGGAAGCCCAGGAGGATTTCCAGGACCTGTTCGGTCGCGAGTTCAGTCGCGCCTACGAAGAACACAGCACACGACAGCGACGCCGTTGAGCGGCGCCGTCCTATAACAATATTGATCAGCCAACAACGGATAGCTCAAACGTCATTGAGGACGCAGGATGATTCCCAGGTTTTTACTCGCAGTCGCCACCGCGCTTCTGCTGACGGCGTGCGCCAAGGATGCGGCCAATCCCCAGCCCGAAGAAGCTGAGGCCGACACCGCCGCCATCGAGTTGCATTTCCATGCCATTGCCGGCCTCAACCCCGGTGCCACCGGCCAGCCGGCCCCGGTCCGGGTGCGCATTTTCGAACTGAAAAATGCCGCGACCTTCGGTCGTGCCGATTATTTCGCCTTGGCCGAACGGGCCCAGGCAACGCTGGGCGCCGACCTGCTCGACCAGGACGAGGTGCTGGTCCAGCCCGGCCAGCAATTGAGCCTGCAACGCGACCTCGATCCGGCCACGCGGCATATCGGAATACTGGTGGGCTATCGCGAACTGGACCAGTCGCTGTGGCGCACGGTGATGAATGTCCCGGCGCGCGAATACACCGAATACCAGATCAGCCTCGATGTGCGCGCCGTGCGCAGCGCCGTCGTCGTCCCCCCATCCAGCCCTGCCCAATAAGCAATCGGAGCCCCCATGTCCTGGAACAATCGCGTGGTCTGGTCGGAAGGCATGTTCATTGGAACGCAGCACTTCCAACAGCATGACCGTTACCTGGAAAACCTCATCGACGCACGCAGCCGCCCGTTGTCGGCCGGCGCCTGGGGTTTTTCCGAATTGCTGATCGACCAGGGCCTGCTGGCCCAGGGCAAGCTGGCGATCATCTCGGCGCGCGGCCTGTTGCCGGACGGTACGCCCTTCAACATTCCCCAGGATGACCTGGCGCCCACCCCGCTGAACGTCGATGACAACCTGCGCGATGGCCTGGTGTACCTGGCCCTGCCGCTCAAACGCGCCGGCGCCCGGGACACCGTGGACGAAGGCGAAGACCTCGGCGCTGCGCGTTATGTAAGCCAGGTGTGCGAAGTGCGTGACGACAACGCACCGTTCGAAAACCGCGCACCGGTGGCCCTCGGCTCGCGGGCGCTGCGGTTGCTGACCGAACAGGATGGCATCGGCGACTACGCCGCCATCGGCGTGGTGCGCATCAAGGAAAAACGCGCCGACCGTGCGTTGGTGCTCGACGACGCCTACATCCCGCCGCTCCTGGATGTCATCGCCTCCAAGCCGCTGGCGGCGTTTCGCAGCGAACTGCTGGGCCTGCTGCATCAACGCGGCGAAGCCTTGGCCGGGCGGGTGGTGGCGTCCGGTGCCGGTGGCGCCTCAGAAATTGCCGATTTCATGCTGTTGCAACTGGTCAACCGCGCCCAACCGCTGATCCAGCACCTGAGCCAGTTGAGCCCACTGCATCCCGAGCGCTTCTACAGCGAACTGGTGAGCCTGGCCGGGGAGTTCTCCACGTTCACCGCGTCCGGGCGACGACCGCAGCCATACCCGCCTTACCAGCACGATGACCTGGCGCTCAGCTACGCGCCGGTGATGCAGGCCCTGCGCGAAGCCCTGTCGATGCTGATCGACAGCAAGGCGACGCCGATTCCGATTGTCGAGAAAGCCTACGGCATCCACGTGGCGATGCTGGCCGACAAGACCCTGCTCGATAGTGCCAGCTTCATCCTGGTGGTGCGCGCCGACGTGCCGGCCGAGACCCTGCGCGGCCGCTTCGGCCAGCAGAGCAAGGTCGGTTCGGTGGAGCACATCCGCGATCTGGTCAACCTGCAACTACCGGGCATCGGCCTGCTGCCGTTGCCGGTGGCGCCACGGCAGTTGCCGTACCACGCCGGCTCCACTTACTACGAGCTCGACCGGGGCAGCGATCACTGGCAGCAGCTGAGCAACTCTGGCGGCTTTGCGTTTCACATCGCCGGCCAGTTCCCAGGGCTGAACCTGGCCTTCTGGGCGATCCGAGGATAAACCGCGATGAGCAACGACGATCGTACCCAGTTCATGCCGACGCCCGGTGGCCGTGGCGCCGATCCATTCCGCCCGGACCCCGGCCGTCCGGATCCGGGTCGTCCACAGCCTGCGCCACTGTCGATGCCGGCCGCGCCGGTCCTGACCGGCAAGGCCGAGGGACTCAACCCGTTGGAAAGCGCCGCCGGCCCGCTGTTGGCCCTGCTGACGCGCCTGCGCAACACCATCGCCCACCCGGCGCCGGCCAGTTTGCGCGCACAACTGCTGGCTTACCTGCGCCAGTTCGAAGAGCGCGCCGAGGCCGCCGGTGTGGTGCGCAACGATGTGTTGCTGGCCCGCTACGCCTTGTGCACCGCGCTGGACGAAGCGGTGTTGAGCACGCCGTGGGGCGGCACCAGCGATTGGGGCAAGCAAAGCCTGTTGATCACCGTGCACAACGAAGCCTGGGGCGGCGAGAAGGTGTTCCAGTTGCTGGAGCATTGCCTGCAAAGCCCCCGCGAGCGCCTGTATCTGCTGGAGCTTTTGTACCTGTGCATGTGCCTGGGTTTCGAAGGGCGCTACCGGGTGATGAACGACGGCCGCAGTCAACTGGAAGCGTTGCGTGAGCGCACCGCCGCCGTCATCCGCAGTGCCCGTGGCGATTACGAGCGCGAGCTGTCGCCGCACTGGCGCGGTGTCACCGTGGCCCGGGATCGACTGGCGCAATTCATGCCACCGTGGATCGCCGTGGCCATCGGCGCGGCCTTGCTGCTGGCGCTGCTGTTCGGCCTGCGCATGAAACTGGCCTCCGATGCCGAGCCAGTGTTCAAGAACATTCACTTCCTCGGTGAAATCCCGGTACAGACCATCGACCGCCCCGTGGTGCAGCCGAAAGTGGTCGAGCGCCCACGCCTGGCCGGCTTCCTCGCCGATGAGATCCGCGCCAACCGGATTGCCGTGGAAGACGCCGTCGACCGCTCGGTGGTGACCATCCGCGGCGACGAACTGTTCGCCTCGGGCAGCGCCAGCATCAAGGACGATTTCCAGCCGCTGATGCTGCGCATCGCCGATGCGGTGCGCAAGGTCAAGGGCCAGGTCCTGGTCACCGGCCACAGCGACAATCGGCCGATCGCCACCCTGCGGTTCCCGTCCAACTGGGCGTTGTCCGAAGCGCGGGCCCAATCGGTGCTGCAAATTCTTTCGGCCAAGACCGGCCAGCCCGAGCGCTTCAGCGCCGAAGGCCGCAGCGACACCGAGCCGTTGGCGTCCAACGCCACCCCAGAGGGGCGTGCGCGCAACCGTCGGGTTGAAATCACAGTATTGGCGGAGGGAGTCGAGTGAAGGCGTTTTTCAGTTTTATGACCCGCTGGGTCATCCCATTGCTGGGGCTGATCGCCCTGAGCCTGATCATCTGGTTCGTCGGCCCGCTGCTCGATTGGCTGGTGCCTGAAGGCCGCCGCTGGGCCTTGATCATCCTGGTGTTCGCGGTGTGGATCGCCTACCGGGTGTTTCGCATCATCCAGGCGCGCCGTCAGGCCGCCGAAGTGATGCGCAGCCTGGCCGCGCAAACCCCACCGGACCCGACCAGCATCGCCACTGCCGAAGAGCTCGAAACCCTGCGCCAGCGCATGGACGAAGCCTTGGCCCTGCTCAAGAAAGCCAAGCTGGGCGGTGACGAGCGTCGTAATCTTTACGAGCTACCGTGGTACGTGATCATCGGCCCGCCGGGTTCGGGCAAGACCACCGCGCTGGTCAACTCCGGGCTGCATTTCCCCCTGGCCGCGCAACTGGGCGCCGGTGCCGTGCGCGGTGTCGGCGGTACGCGCAATTGCGATTGGTGGTTCACCGACCAGGCGGTCCTGCTCGACACCGCCGGCCGCTACACCACCCAGGACAGCGACGCGACCATCGACAAGGCCGCCTGGCTGGGCTTCCTGGGCCTGTTGAAAAAACAACGGGCCCGGCGCCCGATTGACGGGGCGTTCATCGCCATCAGCCTGTCCGACCTGCTGTTGGGCAGCGACGCCGAGCGTGCCGCCCATGCCGCCGCGATTCGCTTGCGGATCCAGGAGCTGTACACCCAATTGGGCGTGCGCTTCCCGATCTACCTGATGCTGACCAAGCTCGACCTCGTGCCCGGGTTCATGGAGTATTTCGACACCCTGAGCAAGGAAGAACGCGCCCAGGTCTGGGGCATGACCTTCGCCCTGGACGATGGCAAGAGCAGCGACAGCCCACTGGCGCACCTGCAAAGCGAATTCACCGGCCTTGAGCAGCGCCTCAATGACCGCTTGGTGGAACGCCTGCAACAAGAGCGCGACCCGGCGCGGCGCGATCTGATCTACGGCTTCCCGCAGCAGTTCGGCGCGCTGAAAGATTGCCTGCAGAGCTTCCTCGAAGGCGTGTTCAAACCCAACGCCTTCGAAGAGCGCGTGTTGCTGCGCGGTGTGTATTTCACCAGCGGCACCCAGGAAGGCAGCCCGATCGATCGCCTGATCGGCTCCATGGCCCAGAGCATGAACCTGGACCGTCAGCACCTGGCGCGCCAGACCGGCACCGGGCGCAGCTACTTCATCGAAAAACTCTTCACCGCCGTGGCCTTCGCCGAGCGCGGGCTGGTGGGCGTCGATCCGAAAGTCGAGCGGCGGCGCAAGTGGATCGCCCGCGGCGTCCTGGCCTCCACCGTGGTGTTGGTGCTGGTGGTCAGCACCTTGTGGTGGGTCAGCTACCGCGCCAACCAGGCCTACATTGCCCAGGTCGATCAGAAGGTCGCGCCGTTGGGCCAAACCGTGCAGAACCTCAGCCCGGCGCAACGCGACGTCCTCGCCGTGTTGCCATTGCTCAACGCCGTGAAACACCTGGCCGACGACGCTCCGAGCTGGGCCGAAGGCCTGGGCCTGTACCAGGGCGACATGCTCGAAGCCGAGTCCGGCAGCGTCTACCGCAAGCTGCTGATCGCGGTGTTCGCGCCACGCCTGCTGACGCGCATCGAAGAGCAGCTGCACAGCGGCGGCAACTCGGATTTCCTCTACGAAGGCTTGAAGGCCTACCTGATGCTCGCCGACACCGAGCATTACGATGCCGACTTCATCAAGGCCTGGATCGCCCTCGATTCGGACCGCAGCCTGCCGCGAGACTTGCCAGCCGAGCAGCGCCAGGCCCTGACCGCGCATTTGCAGGCACTGTTCGAACGCCGTCCGCCCCTCGCGCGCCTGGACCAGCGTCTGGTCGAAGACCTGCGTCGCCAGTTGCAGCAATTGCCGGTGGCCCAGCGGGTCTATGACCGGATCAAGCGCCAGAAACTGCCCGACGGCATCCCGGACTTCCGCATCAACGAAGCCGCCGGCCGTGACGCGGCGCTGGTGTTCAGCCGCAAGAGCGGCAAGCCGTTGGGCGAGCCGCTGAGCGGGTTCTTCACCGTCAAGGGCTACCGCCAGGGCTTCTTGCTCACCAGCCTGAGCCAGACCGGCACCCTGGCCGAAGAGCAGTGGGTGCTGGGCTTCGAGCAGGCCGATCAGCAGAACGTCGCCAGCCTGGCCGCCGATGTTCGCCGCCTGTACTTCCAGGACTACCTGCGCCAATGGGACGCCTTACTGGCCGACATCGACTTCGTGCCGATCACCAGCGTGGCCCAGGCCGCCGATGTGCTGCGGGTGATTTCCGGTCCGACCTCGCCGTTGAAAAAACTGTTGGTGGCGGTGGCGAAGGAAACCGACCTGCAACAGGATGAACGCCTGCTGGCTGCCCAGGGTGCGCCGGTAGAAGGCGGCGTGGACAAACTCAAGGAGCGCCTGGGCAGCTTGCTCGGCCAGGAGCAGTCGACGCCAAACGCACCGGCGCAAAGCGATGACCCGATCACCGCGCACTTCGCCGAGCTCAACAGCATCGTCAGCAAAAGCGAAGGCGAGCCGGCGGCCATCGATGGCTTGCTGGCCGACATGAACGCTTTGTACGTGCAGGTCAGTGCCATGGTCGGTGCCAGCGGCGACGCCTTGCTCGGCGAAGCCAAGAACCAGGCCACGGCCGCCGCTACGCGCGTCAGCCTCAACGCCGAACGCCAGCCGCCGCTGGTGCAGGGCCTGGTCAAGTCGGTGGTCAACTCCACCACCAACAGCATGATGGGCGGGGTGCGCAACCAATTGAACGCCGCCTGGACCAGCGAAGTGGTGAACATCTATCGCCAGTCCCTGGCCGGGCGCTATCCGATGTCGCCAGGCAGTGCGCGGGACGCCACCCTGGATGATTTCGGCCAGTTCTTCGGCGTCGGCGGGGTGATGGACAACTACTTCCGCAAGTACCTGCAACCCTACGTCGACACTTCGACGCCGACCTGGCGCTGGCAGCCGGGCGCGGCGCAGAAGCTCGGCATCGCCCCTGGCGTGCTGCAGACCTTCCAGCGCGCGGCGACCATCCGCGATGCGTTCTTCCGTTCCGGTGGCACCCAGCCGATGGTGCGCTTCGAACTCAAGCCGGTGGCGATGGACTCGACCATCACCCAGTTCCTGCTCGACCTCGACGGCCAACAGTTGAGCTACGACCACGGCCCGAGCCGTCCGACCGCCATGCAGTGGCCGAACCCGGGCAGCATCGGCGTGGTGCGGATCTCGATCATGCCGCCGTCGTCCAGCGGTCGCTCCGGCATCACCCTGGACGGGCCATGGGCCTGGTTCCGGCTGCTGGAACAATCGGACCTGACCGCCGGCAACTCGCCGGACCGCTTCAACCTGCGGTTGCGGGTCGATGGTGCCAGCGCCTCTTATGAGCTGCGGGCCAACAGCGCCTTCAACCCATTCAAGGGCCGGGTGCTCAGCGGCTTCAACCTGCCGGAGCGGCTATGAGTACACCGGGCTTCTATGGAAAGTTGGCCAGCCGCGGGGATTTCGTCAGCCGTGGCTTGCCCCAGAGTTTTATCGGCCCGTGGGATTCGTGGTTGGCGGCGGGTTTGCTCGCCAGCCAGACCAGCCTCGGCGAGCGCTGGCTGGATGCTTATCTGGTCAGCCCGCTGTGGCGTTTCATGGTCGCGCCGGGCGTGTGTGGTCCGGAGGCCGCGGTCGGGGTGGTGATGCCAAGTATTGACCGGGTCGGCCGTTATTTCCCGCTGACTGTCGCGATGTTGCTGGAACCCGACGCGGACCCGGCGTCCGTGGTGGGCGGTGCGGACGAGTGGTTCGAGCGGGTCGAGAACCTGTTGCTGAGCACGTTGAGCGTGGAGGCCAGTTTCGAGGCGTTCAACGAACAGCTGGAGAGCCTGGGCAGCCCGATGTACCTGCCGCGCACGCCGAGCGGCCGCTTTGCCAGCCTGCATCGCTTCGATGCCACCGACCCGCAGCGGCGCACGAGCGCCCTGGCCGAGGCGGCTTGCGAAGGTGTGAGCCTGTGGTGGGGCCAGGGATCGGAGCGTATTGCCCCGGGTTTGATGCGCTGCCAGGGAATGCCGGCGGCGGCTGATTTTGCGCAATTTTTGCTCGGCCAAGAAGGTGTTGTGTAGATGCGTCCAAGTGCCGGAAAAGCAATCAAGTCTGCAAGCAAGAGTCATGTCGGGATGGTCCGCCAGGTCAACGAAGACGCCTGCCTGGACCTGCCGGAAAACGGCCTCTGGGTGGTGGCCGACGGCATGGGCGGGCACGCGGCGGGCGACTACGTCAGCAGCCTGATCGTCGACAGCCTGCGCGGCATTGCCGTCGGGCGTTCGCTGGACGAATACGTCGCGGCGCTGCAAAGCGACCTGCTGCGGGTCAACGCCGCCGTGCGGGAAGAAACCGCCAACCGTGGCGTGACGATGATGGGCAGCACCGTGGTGGTGTTGGTCGCCCGCGACCTGCGCGGCATGTGCCTGTGGGCCGGTGACAGTCGTTTGTACCGCTTGCGCGACGGTGTGCTCGAAGGCATCTCCCGGGACCACAGCTACGTCCAGGATCTGCAGGACAGCGGCCTGCTCAGCGAAGCCGAGGCGCGGGTGCACCCGCGGGCCAACATTGTCACCCGGGCCATTGGTGTCGAGGCGCAACTGAACCTGGCGCTGACCGAGCTGCTGCTGGTGCCCGGCGACAGCTACCTGTTGTGCAGCGACGGGCTGACCAAGACCGTCGAAGACGATGAGATCCGCGAAGTATTGAGCCACGACGAGCCCGGCGAAATCGTCAGCAGCCTGGTGTCCCTGGGCCTGATGCGCGGCGCGCCGGACAACATCACCGTGGTGGTCGTGAAGGTGCCGTCATGAGCTTGACCCTGAACATTGTCATCCCCGGCTACGACATCGAAGGGCCGATCGGTGAAGGCGCGATGGCCAGCGTGTACCTGGCGACCCAGCGTTCGCTGGAACGCAAGGTGGCGTTGAAAGTGATGGCCGCCGCGCTGGCCGCCGACCCGACGTTCTGCGAGCGTTTCCTGCGCGAAGGCAAGACCCTGGCGCGTCTGTCGCACCCGCACACCGTCACCATCCATGACATCGGCAACGTCGGTGAGCTGTATTACATGGCGATGGAGTACCTGCCCAACGGCACGCTCAAGGAACGCATCGCCGCGGGCCTGACGCCGGAGCAGGGCCTGACCTACATCCGCCAGATCGCCTCGGCCCTGGGTTATGCCCACGGCTTGGGCCTGGTCCACCGTGACGTCAAGCCGGCCAACATCCTGTTCCGCGCCGATGGCACGGCGGTGCTTTCGGACTTCGGCATCGCCAAGTCCCTGGACGACCGCACCCAGTTCACCCAGGCCGGTTTTGCCGTCGGTACGCCCAGCTACATGAGCCCGGAACAGGCCCGTGGGCAGGACATCGACGGTCGCGCCGACCTGTACGCCCTGGGCGTGGTGCTCTACGAAATCCTCGTCGGCAAACTGCCGTATACCGGCAACGATGCACTGTCCACGGCCCTGGCGCACCTGACTGAACCGTTGCCGGAGCTGCCGGTGCACCATGGCCGTTATCAGGAGGTGTTGCGCAAACTGTTGGCGAAGGACCCGGCGGAGCGTTTCCCGGACGCGGCGGCGTTGCTGCGGGCGCTGGATAACCTGCCTGAAGAGTCGTCGGAAGCGACGCTGATCCGGCCATTGTCGTTGCAACTGCCGACCACGTCGCCTGCGGTGGACGACTTGGCGGGTTTGACGCCCATGTCCATCGACATTCCCAGCGGCCCGGCTCACTCACCACCGCCGTCACAATCGCAGCCCAAGCCCGTTGCGCCGCCGATAAAACCGACGGTTCAATCCTCGGTGTCGGAGCAACGCAAGGGCCCGGTGTTCGCCCTGGCCGCCGTTGCGGTCGCCGTGGCGCTGGCGTTGGGTGGCGCGGGTTATTGGTGGTTGTCCGGTGATGACGGCAAAGCAGTGAAGACGCCAGTGGCCACCACCACCTCGGTCAAGCCACCGGAAGCGAAACCGCCGAAAGCCCCGGAAGTACCAGCGGTCAAACCACCCGTTGTCCCCGCGGCTCAGCCACCCGTGGCGACCGAGGCCGATGGCGGCCAGCGTCCGCTGTTGATGGCGGGCAAGAAAACCCTGTTCCAGCGCGTGCTCAGCAAACCGGGGGCGAAGCTCGCCGACGCGCCGGGCGCGGCACCGGGCAAGGCACTGCCGGCGTTTTCCGTGCTGTACGTGTATCAGCGCAAGGACGTCGACGGCGGTTCGTGGGTCCGGGTCGGTGCGGCCACTGACGGGCGCAGCGACGGCTGGTTGCCCGCCGCCCAGGTCAGCGACTGGAAGCAGAGCCTGGTGCTCAAGTTCACCGAACGTTCTGGCCGTGCGCCCGTGATGTTCCTGCGTCAGCCAGGCGACGTGGAAAAGCTCCTGGCTAACCCATCGGCGGCCAAGAACGTGTTGCTCAAGGCCCAGCAGAGCCCCCAGGACGACCAGCAAGTACTGGCCCTGGAGCCGGCCGCCAGCGCCGTGCCGCAAAGCCAGTTCTACCTGTTGCCGATCTTCGATTCCCGCGAGAGCCTCGATGAGAACGGCCAGCCGGTGCAGTTGCTGAATGTGGCGTCGATCGATCCGGGCAACACCCCCAAGGCGTCGAGCAACGCGCCGATCACCACCGCCAACGCCGACGCGTTCCGCACCGCCGTGGTGCTGGTAGTGGACACTACGGTGTCGATGCAGCCTTACATCGACCAGGTTCGCGACGTGGTCCACGAGCTGCAGACCCGCATCGCCGAGCGTGGCGAGTTGGACAGCGTCAGCTTCGGCATGGTGGGTTTCCGCAGCAGCATCAAGAAAACCCCCGGCCTGGAATACGTCGCCAAGACCCTGATCACCCTGGAACAGGGCCGCGACCCGCAACGCTTCATGGAGTTGGCGCGGCAGGTCAAGGCGTCCACGGTCTCGAGCCATTCGTTCAACGAAGATGCGTTTGCCGGGGTCATGGAAGCCGTCGAAGGCATGGACTGGTCCGGTTACGGCGGGCGCTTGATCCTGTTGGTCACCGACGCCGGTGCCCTGCGCAAGAACGATCCGTTTGCCGCCACGCAAATGAACGAGGCCGAAGTGCGCCAGGCGGCGCTGGGCAAGCAGATCAAGATCTACGCGTTGCACCTGCTCAGCGACGCCGGCAAGAAAACCCACGCCGGTGCCCAGAGCCAATACCGCACCCTGACCGCCGACGCCAACCCGCAGATCGGTGACCTGTACATTCCGGTGCCGGGCGCCGATGTGCGCAAGTTCGGCGAGCGTGTCGACGAGATCGGCTCGGTGTTCGCCAACCTGGTGCACCAGGTGCGCAGCAACAAGGCGCAAAGCGTGCCGCTGTTGAGCGCCGCGCCGAGCCTGGCGGATAAATCGGCGGCGGTCGGCTACGCGATGCACATGGACTTTTTGGGGCGTAAATCCGCCAGCCAGGCGCCGCAACTGGTCAGCGCCTGGACCGCCGACCGCGACCTGACCAACCCGGCGCTGCCGGCGTTCCAGGTGTGCGTGATGCTGACCAAGCTGCAACTCAACGACCTGCAGCAATCGCTGAAGCTGATCGTCGACGCGGCCCGCAAGACCCAGAGTTCGCCCAAGGATTTCTTCCAGGAAATCGCCAGCGCCAGCGCCTACATGAGCCGCGACCCGTCGGCCCTGCGCAAGGGCGGCAACCTGGCCGACGGCGGGATTCTCGGCGAGTACCTGGAAGGGCTGCCGTACCGCAGCAAGTCGCTGAACATGACCCAGGACTTGTGGCTGTCCTTGAGCGTGGCCGAGCAGGAAGATTTCATCGACGAGCTGGATTCGAAAATCCGTCTCTACGAAACCTTCCACAACGACCTGGCGAACTGGGTGCGCTTCGGCGATGCCGAGCCGGGTGATGCCTTGTACCGCGTTCCGTTGTCGACGCTGCCGTGATGCTGAACATGAGCGCCGTGCACAAAAGCCGAGGCGCCGGCAGCCAGCGCTACAGCCTGGTGATTCCACGGCTGCACTTGCGCGGCGGTGAACAACTGGCGGTGGTCGGCCCCAGCGGCTGCGGCAAAAGCACCTTGCTCGATCTGCTGGCGCTGGTGCTGGCGCCGGATCAGGCCGGGCGCTTCGACTTCACGCCCGCCAACACACCGCTGGACATCGCCAAATTGTGGCGTGGGTCGCAACAAGGCACCTTGGCCGAGCTGCGCAGTCGGCACCTGGGTTATGTTCTGCAAACCGGCGGCCTGTTGGGCTTCCTGGACGTGCGCGGCAACATCGAGTTGTCGCGAAAACTGTTGGGCTTGAAGGATGACGGCAGCGTGACGCGCCTGGCTGGGCAGTTGGATATTGCCGATCAACTGGACAAAAAACCGGCGGACTTATCCGTCGGCCAGCGCCAGCGGGTCAGTTGCGCCCGCGCCCTGGCCCATGGTCCGCGCCTGCTGCTGGCGGATGAACCGACTGCCGCCCTCGACCCGCTGAACGCCGAGCGTGTCATGCAGTTGCTGGTGGCCCAGGCGCGCGAGCACGGTGTGTGTTGTGTGGTCGCGACCCACGACGAGGCCCTGGCCCGTGCCAGCGGTTTGCAGGTGCGGCGCATCAGTTGCCGTCGCGATGTCGACGGCGGTGTCACCGCTACCCTTGGGGAGGCTTGCTGATGCGTGGCGCGCTGGTGGCTTCCCTGGCCTGGCAGGATTACCGCAACGATGCCTGGCTGTCGGCCTGCTCGGTGTTGGCGCTGGTGGCGGTGGTGGCGCCGCTGTTGGTGTTGTTCGGCCTGAAGTTCGGCCTGGTCAGCAGCCTGACCGAGCGCTTGCAGAACGACCCGGCCACCCGGGAAATCATCCCCTTGGGCGGCGGTCGCTTCAGTGCCGAATTCATCGAACAATTGAGCCAGCGCGGCGACGTGGCCTTTGCCTTGCCGCGCACCCGGCAAATCGCGGCCACGGCGGATTTGAGCAGCGATGCTTCGGTTGTCACGGTCGAGATGATTCCCACCGCGGCCAACGATCCCTTGTTCGAGCATTTGCCGGTGCCGCAAGGCCTGGATCAAGTGGTGCTCAGCCAGACCGCCGCCGAAAAGCTCGGCGCCAAGGCCGGCGATTGGGTGCAGGCCAGTTTCGGTCGGCAGGTGGCCGGTCGCAGCGAGGCGCAGCGCACGCGGGTTCAGGTGTCGCACGTGCTGCCGCTGGAAGCCTTTGCCCGGGACGGTTTGTTCGCGCCACTGGCCTTGCTGGAGGCGGCGGAGGATTACCGCGATGGCCGTGCCGTGTCTGCGTTCGGCTGGCCGGGCGATGCGGTGAGTGTGGCCGGGCAACGGGTCTACCCGGCGTTTCGTTTGTATGCCCGCAGCCTCGGCGACGTCGAGCCGCTGCGTCAGTATTTTGCTGGGCAGAACCTATTGGTCTCGACCCAGGCCCAGACCATCGCACAAGTGCAATCGCTGAGCCGCAATCTGTCGATCGTGTTCTGGATCATCGCCGGGTTGGCCTTGGCCGGCGCGTTCGCGGCGATCTTTGCTGGTGCCCTGGCGGCGGTCGAGCGCAAGCGCCGGGAACTGTCGGTGTTGCGCCTGCTGGGGGTTTCCACGGCGGCGCTGTTGTTGTTTGTGGTGTTACAGGCGCTCTACAGCGCCACTTTTGCTGCCCTGCTGAGTGCCGGGCTGTATGGCCTGGCGCAGTCGGGCCTGAATTATTTATTTGCACAGATGCCCGGCGAATACGCCAGTCATCTGTTGGTGCGTCACTACACCTTGGCCCTGGTGGCCGTGCTCGGCGTCAGCGCTGTCGCGGCGGCTTGTGGTGGCTGGCGGGTGGCGCGCATCCAGGCGTGTGAAGGAATTCGCGATGTATAAGTTATTGGGCGCCGCCGTGGCGCTGAGCCTGGCCGGTCTGGTCTGGGCTGATGAAAGCACGGACAAGCTGGACAACCCCAAGCCATTGCCCGACGACGTCAGCCTGCCGCTGCCGTGTGAAGGCCAGATGGTGTTCCGCTACGTCTACATCCTCGCCCAGGGCACCTTGGATGACCGTGAGATCAGCCTTGGCTATCCGTTCAGCGAAGGCGAGGCCGGCTATCAACAGTCGTTCATTTCTGGCTACCGGCGCGACTTCATCAACGGCCAGTTCACCCTCAAGGACCTGCCCAAGGACTGGAACAAGACCATCACGCCGTTGATGCCCAAGACCGACGCCAAGACGCCGCTCAAGCCGATGCTGTACTTCATTGGCAAGTACGAGGTCACGGCCCGGCAATACGCCCAGGTCATGGCCCAGGCGCAATCGCTTGCCAGTGGCGAAGCGGCGCCGGCCTGCGAAACCCTGCAAGCCGATTTGCCCCAAGGCGTGGCCGGGCGTTTGCCCAAGGTGAAACTGTCGAAGTTCGAGGCTGAGCGTTTCTCGGCGGTGTACAGCGCCTGGCTGATGAAGTACCACAAGGACCTGCTGCCGGTGAGCGGTCGCGGCACCTCCGCCGAAGACGGCGGGCTGGGTTTCGTGCGCTTGCCGACGGAAGTCGAATGGGAATTCGCCGCCCGGGGCGGGCAAGCCGTGAGCCGTCAGGACTTGGAAGGGCGCCTGTTCCCCCGGCGCCTGGAAGGCAGTGAAAGCGACGGGCCGCTGGCCGATTGGGCGGTGTTCAACCAGGTCGCCGGCGGCACTGGCCAGGCAGCGCGGCTGATGCCCATCGGCACCAAGCTGCCGAACCCGATTGGCCTGTTCGACGTGGTCGGCAACGCCGCCGAGATGGTCCAGGAATCCTTCCAGTTGGTGCACGCCGGTCGCCGCCAGGGCGCCTATGGCGGCTTCGTGGTCAAGGGCGGCAACTACCTCGAAGGCGAGGGCACGCTGTTCACCGGCATGCGCCGCGAATACCCGTTGTTCGCCGCCGACGGCACCGAACAAAGCAACGAAACCACCGGCTTCCGCGTGGCCGTCGGTGCCTTGTCGGCGCCACGTTCGCGCTACAAGGAATTGTTTGCCCAGTGGCAAAAAGAAGGCCGGCTCGCGTCGCTGACCGATGCCATCGACGACGCCGACGACCCGACCAAGCGCCTGGACAGCATCATCGCCGCCAGCGTCGATCCGCGCCTGCAAGCCGAACTGGGCCTGGTCAACGAAGAACTCAAGCGCAACGTCTCGCTCATCGCCCAGCAGCGCGAGGAAGCGGCGGGCAACCTGATCCAGTCGTCAGCCTTGGTGGCCGAGACCGTCAACAACTACAACATTCGCCTGACCAATCTGCAGAACAGCCGGCAAGCCGCCCTGGACGCCAAGGATGAGGCCAGCGCCACGCTGTTCGCCACGGCCATCGACAACGGCCGCAGTGCACTGGATGGCGCGGTGGCGATTTACATCGACAACCTGGCCACCGGCACGCGCTACACCGATGCCGTGATCCAGGCGCAGTTCCAACGCGTCAAGGAAGAGTTGGAGCGCAAGCCGGTACTGGGCAAGAGCCTGGTGGCGCGCGCAACGTTATTCGTTCGTCATGTCGGGGATTATCGTCAGCAAAAACGCGCCGACCCGGCGGCGATATTGAAGGAATTGCTCGCATCGAACGCTCAGCGGTCTTGAGTGTTCGTTGTCAGCGAGCTTGGAAGGGACTCAGGCGGCAATGGGGCTGCGCTGAGCTGGTCAACACTTAAACGAGAACACCACTATGCTTTTCTCCCGTAAACCTTTTGCTTC
Source organism: Pseudomonas sp. NFACC16-2 (assembly GCF_900119205.1). Lineage (NCBI taxonomy): Bacteria > Pseudomonadati > Pseudomonadota > Gammaproteobacteria > Pseudomonadales > Pseudomonadaceae > Pseudomonas > Pseudomonas sp. NFACC16-2. The sequence goes on from NZ_FPIX01000046.1 coordinate 43,294, forward strand.
GGTTTCCAAGCGTCACTTGCTGATGGTCGCTGTCGGCTTCAGCACCGTACTGACCGGCTGCGCCACGTCGCCGACTTCCAAAGTCGCCTCGAGCACCAAGGTCGAGTACTACCCGAACTGCTACGAGCCGGTGCAGCACCTGCGCTCCACCGAAGGCAACATGACCAAGTCTGTGGTCACTGGTGCGGCCGTCGGCGCGGTCGGTGGTGCACTGCTGGGCGTTTTGACCGCCGATAAGGAAGACCGTGGCCGCAACGCCGCCATCGGTGCCGCGGGCGGCGCCCTGGCCGGTGGTGCAGCCGGTTACTACACCGAGCGCCAGAAGCAGATCGCCGATGACAACCAGCGCATCGCCTCCTACGCCGCCGACGTCAACAAAAGCGTCTCCGACATCGACCGCAGCACCGCCTACGCCAAGACGTCGCAGCAGTGCTACCAGAACGCGTTCAGCAAACTGGTTGCCGACCGCAAGGCCAAGACCGTCAACGATACCGAAGGCCGCAAGCGCCTGGCGGAAATCGTCGCTGGCCTGAAAGAGTCGAACGACCTGATTGTCGCGGTCAACGGCAAGGCCTCGGAAGATCTGAACAACTACACCCAGGCCTATGAGAAAGACCTGCAGCAGGTGGGTGTGCAGCGTACTGACGTGGTGACTGTGGCCACTGCTGATACTGCACCGGTCGTGGCGCCAACCAAGACAAAGAGCAAGACCAAGGTCGTCGCGGCGAAGAAGAAAGAGCTGCCGACCGTGCCGAAAGAAGCAGTGACCACTGAGAAAACCCTGCAGGCCGCCAAGGCCAAGCAGGATGAGAGCAAGCAGGTTGCCAGTGCGGGTACCACTCAGGTCAATAGCATGTGCAAGAATCCGGACCTGGGTGACTGGGCGCCGGTTCCTTGCCCGAATGTTTGATTGAGTGAGGGCTGCTGATCATTGGTCAGCAGCCAAAACTTGTGGGAGCCGGCTTGCTCCCACTTTTTTTGGGGCGGTGTACATATCCATTGCTGCGGTAACGGCGGCTGGCGGTTCCGCCCTTACGGCGTGTCACTTTTGGCAAACGCCCCAAAAGTAACCAAAAGGTCTTGCCGGGTATGACTCACCCACATGGGTTACAAATCAGTTCACGCACATAGGTAACAGTTTTTAACTGGCAGGGTCGATTTCGCGAGGATCTGACCATGCCCTGGAGAGAGCTGAAACCTATGGACCTCAAAGTGATGTTCATCGCTGAGTATCTATCCGAAAAGCACAGCTTTAGCCGGCTGTGCCAGGACTATCAGATCAGCCGAAAGACTGGCTACAAGTGGGTCGAGCGCTATGAGCTGGAGGGACCCAGTGGGCTCGACGAACGTAGCCGCCGACGGCACAACCAAACCTATGTGGTACCGCTGGTTGTGAGGCAGGCCATCATTGAGCTTCG